>CAZGSQ010000071.1:0-18581 GCA_964528535.1 uncultured Tangfeifania sp.
GTTGCCCGCCTTTGTGCCAGCGAAGCCCGCCATGCGCAAGCCGGAGTTGGCCTTCCTTCCGGGTCAAAGCACGGGCTGGTGATCAAAGCGCCATGATGTGCCTCAGCCCCTTCATTCCATGAGTAAAGCCAAACGCAGCAACATCGAAGTTCAGGGAACGACCATCAGCATCCTTTCGCGCCCGGGCGGTGACTATATCTCCCTTACCGACATGGTTCGCCACTTCGATGGAGCGGGTGCCCTGATCGAGCAGTGGCTCAAGAACAAAGATACCGTTCTGTTTCTCGGCGTCTGGGAGCGGATCAATAATCCCGATTTTAATTCCCTCGAATTCGAGGGAATTAGAAATGAGGCGGGCCGGAACAGTTTTTCCTCTCAGCAAAGAAGTGGATCGACCTGACCGGAGCCAAAGGACTGATCGCCAGCGCGGGCCGCTACGGCGGCACCTATGCCCACAAGGACATCGCCTTCGAGTTTGGCTCATGGCTCAGCCCGGAGTTCAAACTGTATCTCATCAAGGAATTCCAGCGCCTTAAAGACGACGAAAATGACCGCCTCCAACTGAATTGGAACCTCCAGCGCACCCTCGCCAAGATCAACTACCGCATTCATACCGACGCGATCAAGGAAACCCTCATCCCGCCATCCGTCACCAAGGCGCAGGCCTCCGCCGTTTATGCCAGCGAAGCCGACCTGCTCAACGTCGCCCTCTTCGGCCAGACCGCGAAACAATGGCGGGATGCCCATCCTGACGCCGAGGGCAACATCCGCGACCACGCTCCGCTGGAGCAACTGGTTGTCCTCACCAATCTCGAAAGCCTCAATTCCGTTCTCGTCCGTCAAGGCCTGCCGCAGCCCGAGCGCCTCGCCATGCTCAACGGCATCGCCATCACCCAGATGCGCACCCTGCTCACGGCCAGCAGCGTGAGACGCCTCAAATAACCTTCATGAAATCCATCGCCCGGACCTTCCAGAAGCGCGTCGCCGCCGGCCTCCAATCCGGTCGCGGCTTCGTCATCCCCGACCAACAGGAGCAGGCCCGCCAGACCACCGAATTCGATCTCATCACCTGGCTCGTGATCAAAGCGCCATGACCAGGCCAACATCTTCCAATGATACCCCAAACCGCTATTGTTCCCGTTGAAGGCATCGCCACCTTGATCCGCCCCGTTCGCGGTCATCGCGTCATTATGATACCTCCGTCAAACCAATATACTTCAACTTGAGGAAGTTTTACTTTTGCATGTTTCTCGGAAACTCTCGCAGGGAAAGTTAGTTTTACACTTTGTGCCGTAGGGGCACAGTCTTGTAACAGCAGTGTTGAGTTACCCTGGGCTTTGATCGGGTAGCCAAGTTTAAGACCCATGAAAACAGGATGGAGTATGTGGCATGCCATGTCTCCCAATGCGCCAGTTCCATAAGCCCACCAGCCGCGCCAGTTCCATGGATGATACAATTCATTGTAAGGGCGCATTTTAGCCGGTCCTGTGAACAAATCCCAATCCAGTGTTTCGGGTACCCATTGTCCTTGTTTTGGCGTATTTAATCCCTGTGGCCAGATAGGTCTGTCTGTAAATGCTTCAACTTTAGTAACTTCACCAATTTCTCCGTTGGCAAGCCATTCGCAGGTCAGGTTAACGCCTTCATTTGATGATCCCTGATTACCCATTTGTGTGGCAACCTGGTGTTTGTCGGCCAATTTCGTCAATAACCGTGATTCATAAACGGAATGGGTGAGTGGTTTTTGAACATAGACACTTTTCCCCTGTGTGATCGCGTGCGAAGCGATGATCGCATGGGTATGGTCGGCAGTGGCAACCAAAACTGCATCGATTGATTTTCCAAGTTCGTCGTACATGACTCTCCAGTCTTTGTACTTCTTGGCACCCGGAAATTCTTTGAAACAGTTGTCTGCATAAGCCCAGTCAACATCGCACAAGCCAACAATGTTCTCAGATTTCAAATTCTTGAGGTTTCCATGACCCATGCCTCCAATACCTACCGCAGCGATATTTAATTTATCGCTGGGAGCCTGGTGACCTAACCCCGCAATCGTGTTGGAGGGGAGAACAGTAATCGCTGCCGCAGCCGCAGCACCAGTTCCTAAAAAACCCCTTCTCGAAACTTTGTTTGTCTCCTTCATCAGAATAAATTTATTGAGTTTAAAAAGTTTTGTAAAGTAGCTTCAAATATAAATATTATTAGGAATTGTTCCTAATAAACATATTGCTGAATTTTGCGCAAAAAAAGAGGCCATTCTGTTGGGAACGGCCTCCTGGAAAAATGAAAATCACGAAACAATTACTAAAACTCGCCCATCCCTCCTCCTTCGTTGCCTGAAGAATCTGGGCCCTCTTTACCTGGTTTTGAACTGAAATTATTGAGTTTGTAGCTCAATGTGAGCTGCACGATCTGGGATTCACGTTTAAATTTAAAGGTATTTTCGAAATTTGCGCCGTAGGATGAACCACTAAATTTCATGGTGCCGAAGATGTCTTGAATTTGTAAGGTCGCTGAAAGACGATTTTTTAACAAATCCTGCTTGACGGAAGCATTGGCAAAGTACATGCCATCCCTGCGTCCCTGGGCAGAAACAGTGGGACCCCTGTAGACTCCCATCAATTGCATCCGGGTAGTATTTGTCAATTTTGCATCGAAATTCAATTTTCCATCGAAGTTGGTACTCTGCTGATCCACACTCTGTCCGTTTACTGCTCCCTTTAACCAATAGTTGTAAAGCGTGCCACTGGCAACCAACCGGATTCCGGGTTTGACTTCGTAATTGATCATTAACTCGCTTCCGAGCGAATAATCGTTGTTCATATTGGCCATGGTATGGTACATGATGTTGTTGGCTCCAAGAGACTGGATACGGGTCATCAGATCCTTGGTGTGCCGGTAATAGCCTTCCAGCGAAACGAAAGAAGCTTCTATGTGTTTGAGCAAGGTGAGTTCATAGGAACCGGCGTATTCAGGAGTCAAATCAGGATTACCAATACGGATGTTGTTTGGATCCATGAAGGATGGAAAGGGCTCGAGCATAAATCCTTCGGGTCTGTTTAACCTCCTGCTGTAGCTTGCCTGGAGCTCATACTCTTTGGTGAATTTTTGGGAGAGATGGATGGTTGGAAAGAAGTCAAGACGATTGAATGTGTAGGTTTTGTTCGCTCTTTGGCTCAGTAAGTTTCTGTTGGTATACTCTGTCCTCAAACCGAGTTGGTAAGAAAAACTGTTGTTTGCATGAGAAAAGGTACCGTACAGGGCATGAATATCCTGTGAAAAATCAACCAAACTACTGTACAAAGGATTGTTTTTCCAACTTCCCGTTAGGTAATTGAACTCTTCGAAAATGAAATTCTCTTTGCTCTTCTGGATCCTGCCCTGGTAACCTGCTTCCAGTTTATCCTTGTCGTTGAATGGCAAAACATAATCCAGCTTGATTCGGTACTCATTTTCGACTGGACTCTCATTTGATCTGTATTTGTAGGGATTTTTGTCTATCGGATTGGAGTTGACATCTGTGTTGTAGTTGATCTGATTGGTGATGTCGTCCCCATTCTCTCCTGAGAAATAGAACAACCCCTGAAGTTCATGTCCTTTTTTGTCAAACTTGTGGGTGAAATTCAGGTTGCCGCTCCAGTAATTGCTTCCTCTGCTTGAACTGTTGTCCTGGTAAAGATAACTTGTAGGGAGACCCAAATTGTAGGAGGTCGTCTGGTGCCCAAGATTGGCGTCGCCGTGCTCCATTGTTCCGATGGTTCCAATTATTCCTATTGTTGTGGAAGGACTCAGGATGTAATCGATTCCTCCCTTGAGGTTGTGACCTTTGTGAAAGTTGGTCCCATCTGCAAGTGTCTGTCTGGTCGTGATTGTGTCGCCTGAAGTGATCTTTTGCAACATGTTGCGCGTACCCAGGCTGGTCATGTCAGAGAAATCAGCACCCAGCATGAAATCCCATTTCTTGGTGCGGTAGGTAAAATTGGCATCCCCCCTGTATTTGTCCCTTAGCCCAGCCGTCATGTTGATCAAACCGCTGAATGAATCCTTCTGGTTTCGCTTCATCACCACATTGATAATGCCTGAATCCCCGTCAGGATCATATTTTGCAGAAGGATTGGTAATGATCTCAATCTTGTCGATGCCGGCTGCCGGAAGCTGTCTCAGTGCGTCGCTACCCTTTACCACACTGGGCCTTCCATCAATCAGCACTGTAAAATTGGAGCTTCCGCGAAGGGTTACATTGCCCTCGAAGTCAGTCTGAACGGAAGGGGTATTTTCCAATACTTCTACGGCTGTACCTCCTGTGGAGACGATGTTTTGACTTACATTGACGACCCTGCGATCGATCTTGAACTCAACCCTTTGCTTCTCAGCCACAACTTCCACTTCACTGATCTTTTGATCCGTCGAATTTAATCTTATGGTTCCCAAATCTGTCACAGGTTTGGAGCTGTTTATCTGAATCGGAATGTTTTTTTTTGCAAAACCGATAAAGTTGATACTTAAATAGTACTTGCCCGGAAGTAAGTTTTTTAGTTCAAAGGAACCATTGTCTGCGGTCATAATACCTCCGGCTACCGTAGAGTCGGCTGCTAAAAAAAGAGCTACGTTGGCATAACCCATCGGTGCATTGGAGTCGGCCTCCATGACCTTTCCCCTCAACACAAGTTTTTTGGCTGCAGGATTAGCTGTACCGGAGGGATTAGATTCCCTGGAAGGTTGAATAGGAGTAGGGGTTTGTCCTTTCGTTAGGTTGAAGGACAATAAAACCAATAGAAAAAAAAGAAGTTTGCGCATAAATCAATTGCTGTTGTTTGCAATGATTGACTCGGGCAATCCCCAACGGTTTAAAGGGAAGTTGTTAATTAAAAGTTAATTTTACTTTAATCACTTTCTTTCAGGGCAGTAGCAATGGGCAAGTGGTCGCTTACGCCTCCATGGTAAACAGGTCCCATGAACGTTCTGAAGGGCTTTTTTCCAAGATACCTTTTGTCTTCTTCCAACAAAAAATCAACGGTGCAGATGGATGTTTCACTGGTGGATATTCGTAAGGTGTTGTTGTTTAGCAGGTTATTTGAACAAATGAACTGATCGAATATTTCCCAATGACCCTTGGTACGGATGGTTCCGGTGCTGCCAAGCTTCCATAATCTGGATAAATTGGTAAGTCCGGAAGAATCTTTTTGATCGGGAACCATGGATGCTCCCAAAGTTTTGAGAAAGCATGGCTCGTCGGGCGTTGCGTTGAAATCGCCCATCAGCAACAGTTTGGCTTCTTTGTCCTGTCTCCTTACCGAATCGAGTGAATGACGCAAAATTCCAGCTGCCAGGTCGCGTTTTCCAAGTGTCTCAACATATCCACCACTTCTGGAGGGCCAATGATTGACAAAAAAGTGCACAGTTTCACTGTTCAGCTTTGCTTGGAAATGAAGAATATCCCTGGAGGAAAAATGACCTGAGCGCTTTCCATGAACAGGGATAAAATCATAATCAACGGGGATGATGGTCTGTTTTCGGTACAACAAGGCTACGTCAATTCCACGCGGATCAGGAGATTCTTTGTGAACAATTCCATAATTCCCCTCTTTCAACGGTGTCTTTTGAAGCAGATACTCAAGGATCCATAGGTTTTCAACCTCTGCCAATCCAATAATATCGGGATAAATCCCATTGGAAGCCGAAATGATGGCGCGATAAACCATCATGACCTTTTGATTTAGTCTCGACATGGTCCAATGGCACTTCCCGGTAGGAGTATATTCCTGATCATTGGTGGCTGGATCATCAAAAGGATCGAACAAATTTTCAGTATTGTAAAAGACAATTCGGTAGTCTTTTGAACGCGTGTTTTGACCAGACAATTGGAAGGCCAAAGTGGTGAACAGCGAAAGGGTGATGAAGAAAGAGCTTCTGATGAGGCGCATGGTCCGTCATTTTTTCTTTTCAATTCTTTCAAATGCGCCCAGGTCTGCGCCGGCATCAGCATTCCTGTCAGCCCCTTTTAAGTCGAAAGGATACATCTTGGCGTAGGATTCTTTACCAAAGTCTTTTGCAACAGAGAGGGTGTCCAGTTCGTAGATACCTTTTATTGGATTGATAAATCGGGGTGGAATATTTCTAATTATGCCAACGAATTTGTCAGGGCTGGGAAGTCTGAAAGTGTCAGAAATCTGGATCAAACAACGCTCGAAAAGATAATTGCTCTTGCCTTGATTGTCCATCGATACATTAAGTTCATTCCTGTTTAACCCACTGATGATGCAATTTCCGAAGATTGCCTGGTTAAGGTCCCCCACGTATTTGGCTCCGTTTTTACCATTTACCAGATAATTGGAGATGGTCAGGGTTTCGGTCTTGCGTAAAATGTTAAGCTGGGATGGAGCATTGTTGGAAAATGTAGTATGGTAAAACTGGTAATCTCCGCCAAGCAAAAGTGCCGTATTGTAGTAGCCAACATTGGCGATGACACAATTGTAGGCCAGAATCTTTGATTTCATGGCCCAGATTCCCGACCAGCTCATGTTCTCAATCCTGGTATTTGCCAACTCAACAGAGGCAAATCCCTCCTTTTCAATGTTTCCTACCTGTAACCCGATGTTGGCGTTCCTGATGACGCTGTGGTTGATGAAGTTGTTGTGACTTCCTGAAAGTAAAGTGATGCCATTCCATTGATCTGGCAAATTGACATAACTGCTTTCCATCCGGTCTCCTTTAAAAACCACGGGCTCTTCCAGGGTTCCTTTCACGAGCAGCGTCCCCTTGATATACAACCCGGCATTCTTGTGGAAGTAGATGATACATCCAGGATCAATAGTCAAGGTCTGACAGGAGTCTACAAAGGCATAATTGTAAACCAGGTATGGTTTATCTTTGGTCCAGGTAGTGCTTTTCAGCATCTCCGACTTAACTAACCTGAAATCTTGTCCCCATGCCAACAGCCTAACTTTCTGTTCTTTGTTGTTGATTTGGAAAAGTATTGAATCTTCTGCAACCATCAATTGTCTGTTTCCAATCTTATTTAATGCTGCTTCAACGAATATAAAAATACTATCGTGAGGAGGAATTTCGACATTAAATATTTCATTGGAAGCTTCACCATTCACATTGATCCGGAATCCACTCTTGTCACCCCCGGCAAGTTTAATGGAGGATACCAATAAATGGTTGCCGGTTGGATTGAAAACCCTCAGATTTTTAGTAGGAGTGCCTATTGAAGTGAAAATTGTATCAAAGGCAATGGTATCAGCTGAAAAGGACAAAAGCTTTCCATTCGAGTCATTTTCATGCTCTTTCTGACAGCTGCCTATGAAGCAGAGGGTCAGAACAACCACCATTGCATGTAACAAACTTTTCATACCGCGATTGGTAGATGAAGGGAAATCTTTAAAGGTATAACAGACAGCAGGCAAAGTTGTCATTCAAATGTAAGGAAAAAAAATGAATTTTAACCTTTTTTAACGAAATTTATTTGTTTTACATCCCTAATCAGGAACAAACCAAGGAAAGTGAGCGCACCATTGATGATAACTAACTCGAAACCAATTTGGTATCCGTTGAACAATTGTTCTGAATAGTGATTAAGTAACCAGGATAGGCATGGAGATGCCACCACCACCAAGGGTACCAATCGGTCTTTGATCCTGAAATTGGTAAGCAGGCCAAAACCGAACAATCCCAAGAGTGGTCCATAGGTCAATCCGGCCACTTTAAAAACAGCCATCACCACACTCTGATCGTTTACAGCCTTGAAAATCATGATGACAACGAGCAAGAGTACCGAAAACCCGAGGTGGGTTATTTTCAGGATACGCTTCTTGTTGGCATCCTGTTTTTTACCAAAATTCAGAAAATCAATACAGAAGGCGGTGGTAAGTGAGGTCAGAGCCGAATCGGCACTTGCATAGTTGGCAGCTGTAATCCCGAGAAGAAAGAAGATCCCAATCACCAGGCTCATGTGGTTGATCGCAAGCAATGGAAATAAGTCATCGCTTTTGGTTGGAAGGTGAATCTGGTGCGATTCGGCATAGATGTACAACAGTGCCCCGAGCGTAAGGAACATCCAAACTACCCCGACGAAGATGATGCTAAAGGTAAGCATGTTTTTTTGAGCTTCTCTTAAATTCTTGCAAGTGAGGTTTTTCTGCATCATATCCTGGTCTAATCCAGACATGACAATGGTTATGAAGATACCCGCAAAAAATTGCTTGACAAAGAATTTACCCGAACGCCAGTCCCAGTCAAAAACCTTTGAATGCGGACTCTCCTGAACATTTTTGAACATGTCGCCAAGGCTCCAGCCGAAACTATGGAAGATAAAATAGATGGTGAGAACAACAGCTGTGATCAAGAAAATAGTCTGCAAAGAATCCGTCCAGATTATGGTCTTTACCCCACCTTTGGTTGTGTAAATCCAAATTAGAAGGATGCTGATCATCACAGTGACTCCAAAGGGAATGCCAAAATGGGCGAAAAAGGCGAGTTGCAGGACTTCTGCAACAAGGTACATCCTGAAGGCAGCGCCGATTGTTCGGGAGAGAAGAAAGAAAAATGATCCTGATTTGTAAGAGAAAAAGCCAAGCCGCTCTTCAAGGTAACTGTAAATGGAGATCAGGTTCATCCGGTAGTAAACAGGAAGTAGGACAAAGGCTACAACCAGATATCCAACGAAGTTTCCAAGGACAAACTGAAAATAGGTGAAAGCCGAGTTGCCAACTTCTCCGGGAACAGAGATGAAGGTGACCCCCGAAATGGTAGTGCCAATCATCCCGAAAGCCACCACAAACCAGGGCGATTTCCTGTTGGCTGTGAAGAACGTCTCTGTGGTGGCCGATCTGCTGGTCAGGTAAGCGACCAGAATAAGGATCAGAAAATAACCGGAAAGGAGAGAGGCGACGAGGATTGGATTCATAAAAAAAGTACTTAGAGTAATTAGCGTACTTGGAATAACTTAGCGTACCAAGAGTTCGGAGAATTCAATAACTCTAAGTACTTGAAGTACTTTAGTCACTCATACAGTAGGTATTTGGCGCGTGTAATTTTGTATTTTTCTAATTCTTCTTGCCAACTGTCTGTAATCTCTTTTTCACTCTTGCCGGCTTGTATCATTTTCAAGACCCGATCGTCGCCCATCAAAAGGTTGAACCACCTTTCCCTAATGAGAAATTCATTTGCAGATCCAAATTTGTGGTACCAATCAAGAAAATATTTAAGCGTAAACCTGGGTATTTCAGTCAGGTTTCGAAGGTCTTCTCCATAACAGATCTTATCTTTTTGCACGGGATTCATTTCGAATCCTTTGAGACTCTCCGGAACAAAGGAAAAACCACCGTACCGTTGGTCTGGATAACCAATTACCTGGAAAGGGAATGTGGTGCCTCTTCCAATGCTGGCGGTGGTTGCTTCAAAGAAACAAAGAGATGGATAGAGTCGGATGGCGGTTAAATTCGGTAGGTTGGGTGATGGCTTAATGGGAGGAGAAAAAGTCGACTTGTGTGTGTAATTTTTAACGGAAATTACGCTTAAATCACACTTGATCTTGTTTTTAAGCCATCCCTCACCGTTGATCATCCGCGCCAGTTCGCCAACCGTGCATCCATGTACCACAGGTATCGGATCGACCCCAACTCCCGAGCGAAATGCTGTTTTAAGTATTGGACCATCGCAATAGTCGCCATTTGGATTGGGCCTGTCCAGAACCAACATCCGCTTTCCATTCTCGGCACAAGCCTCCATTACATAATGCAGGGTGCTGATGAAAGTGTAAAACCTGCATCCAACATCCTGCATGTCATAGATAATCAGATCAATATTGGCCAATTGTTCAGGTGTTGGCCTGTTTGTCTTTCCATAAATAGAGAAGATTGGAATACCTGTTTTCTCGTCAACAGAGTTTTTAACAATTTCTCCGGCATCAGCCTCACCGCGGAGTCCATGTTCGGGCGTAAAAAGGGCTTTTACTGAAATACCTTTACTTACCAGGAAGTCGACCAGCAATTTTCCCTCTGCAGTGGAGGTCTGGTTCACGACCAAACCGACCTTTTGCTCTTTGAGAATGGGTAAATAGAGGTCAGTCTGATCTGCACCGCAAACAATAGACTGTCCCAGTGCCTGGCGCATACAACAGGAGGAGAGAAGAACTGAAAGACAGACGAAAAGTTTCAGGGCCTCTTTTCTGCAAACTGAAACAAGGACATTCGATGGCACATTGGTCTTCATGGGTCTGGTATTTTTTGCTAAGATAGGGATATCCCCGAAAAATCGGGTTTTTGTCGTACCAATTATTTCTAAAATTTCCAATTCAAAATTGGAACCTTTTGGTTAGTTTTGGACTCTGTTTTACCCGCAAACTACGCTCAATGCCTATTAGAATATTGCTATTATCCGTTCTCTTCCTTCTGTCTACGACAATTTCCGGTCAGAAAAAGCCCAAGACCGCAAGGGTTTTGAAAGTCGTCCATCCGGCTGGCAAAGTTTCACCTACAAGAATTTCTGAGGATCGCACACTCCGGCTAATTCAAAGAGAAGATGCTCAAAAATCACTGGTGGTACTCAAAAACAAGGATCAGATGCTACCTCTGAGCAGGCTTGATACCTTGAAAATATTGGTGGTAAGTATTGGCATGAACAAAGTGAATCCAATGCCCCAAATGGTTGGCCGGTATGTGAAGGCGACCTATGTGAATGTTTCTTCCAATACAAAAATTGAATCGATCAGACCAAATCTCTGGAAGTCGGATACGCACAACCTTGTTTTACTGGTCGTTGGAAAACTTTCACCCGAAGAGGATGCAAAACAGCTAATCTCTGACTGCTCTGAAAATTGCAAATCAGTCATCTTGCTTCTTGGAACCTCTTCAATATTGACTCATTGGACCAATCAAAAATGCGCTGCCTTGGTTGTAGCTTCCGGCGAAAATTACGACAATCTGGACCTCTCCGCGCAATTGTTGTTTGGTGCCATCAAATGCGAAGGAAAGCTACCATCCGACTTGGACCAATATCACAAAGGATATGGAATAAGTGTGGCAGCCATCGACAGGTTGAGTTATATTCTGCCTGAAGAGATTGGAATAGATTCGCTCAAACTTTCTCAGAAAATGGATTCATTGGTAGAGATTGGCCTTAAGGCCAAGGCCTATCCTGGTTGTCAGATGCTTCTGGCAAAACAGGGCAAGGTTTTTTACCAAAAATCATATGGCTTTCATACCTACGACCAATCTTTGCCGGTTCAATTGGATGATGTTTATGACCTGGCATCAGTGACCAAAGTATTGGCACCAGTTCCTGCATTGATGATGTTGGCCGACCAGAAGAAATTTCTTGTTACCAAAAAAATGAGCGATTATTGGCCCGATTGGAAAGGGAGCAACAAGGAGGGAATATTGGTTTCTGATGTGCTTTCACACCAGGCCAGGCTCCAGCCTGGAGTCGTTTTGTGGCCCAAAACAATGACAGGACAAGGACTCTACAAACCCGAATATTACGCATCACAACACATTCCAGGTTTTGACTTAAGGGTGTCCAATGGCCTATTTCTAATTGACAGTTATCCGGATACTGTTTACAAAGTGATCAGGGATTCACCTTTGTTAAAATCAAAAAGATATGCCTATTCTGATTTGGGATTTGTCGTTCTGCCAAAAGTGATAGAGAACCTGTCAGGCTTGACCTTCGAGACCTTTCTGCAACAAAAATTGTATGCCAGATTGGGTGCCTCCACCCTTCGTTACAACCCTTACCAGGTGGAACCAATGGACAAGATTGTCCCCACCGAAAATGACCACAGTTTTCGTCATGAGTTGCTTCAGGGATTTGTGCACGATGAGACTGCTGCACTTTTGGGGGGGATCTCGGGCAATGCAGGACTGTTTGGATGTGCAGGTGATGTTGCGAAAGTGATGCAACTTTACCTGCAGAACGGAGCCTATGGAAACGAAAGGTACATTTCTTCTGAAACCTTGAAAAATTGGACAAGCAGTCATTTTCAGAAAACAAACAACCGCAGGGGATTCGGATTCGACAAACCGGGCATACAGGTGAACAAGCATACAGGAAAAGAGCGATATCCCTCCGCCATCGTTTCTGAACAGAGTTACGGCCATTCGGGATACACGGGAACCTTTGTTTGGGCCGATCCGGTTAACGAACTTCTCTTCGTCTTTCTTTCAAACAGAGTATTCCCGGATAGGGAAAATCACAGGATCAATAAATTAAGATTGCGTCCGCTCCTTCTCGAGACCATGTTTAAACTTGCAGGAGTTACTTCCGGAACCCATTGATTAAACATGTTATAAAACAGGATTTCAGCAATTAATTGTGAAAGAGAATTAATCCTGTGTGTATCAAGATGTAAAACTTAGGAGGTAACTGTCGAAAATGTTAAAAAATCTAAATTTCAGCATCTCCTTCCCAATTGGCGTAACACAATTGTAACAACATTGAAGTAATAGTATTAATTTGGCTGAACTGAAACTGAAAAAAAGAAGATTTTCATAAAAAACTATTTATTAACTTTTTAAAAACCAATACTATGACTGAGAAAATAACATTTAATGAGTTAAGAAAAATTAAGGACACGTTGCCTGACGGTTCAATGCACCGCATCGCAGATGAATTGGGAATGGATGTCGAAACCGTCAGGAATTATTTTGGTGGAGCAAATTATGCCCATGGAAAGAGTGTTGGCATGCACATCGAACAAGGACCCAATGGAGGTATCGTTCTGTTGGATGATACGACCATCTTGGAAAAAGCCCAGGAGATTCTCCACGGGCATTGATTCAAACAATTGATTTTTCTTTCGTGACTGCCCCGGATCCGGGGCAGTTTTTTTTAAATCTTTATCCTGTCAAAATGCTAAAAATTCTGTTTTTTATCACTTTCCTTCTCCCAATTCTGGTAGTTGCCAAACCCAGGGAGGTAAAATTATTCAACGGCAAAAATCTCAAAAACTGGGAGATTTTTCTGCCAACAACCTCGGCCGCTCCTGCCGAACCCATCTTCAGTGTCGTGAAAATTAGTGGAGAAAACCTTTTGCGAATTACGGGTGAGGTCAATGCATCACTTGCTTCGAAAAAAGAGTACCAAAATTACCACATTCGCATGGTCTTCAGGTGGGGAGACAAGATTTTCAAGCAAAGAAATTCAGGCCTTTTGTACCACAGTTACGGTTCTTTTGGGGAGGGTCTGGGCGTATGGATGAGCTCACATGAGTTTCAGCTGTGCACAGCCAAAATGGGTGATTCATATTGCATGGGCAACAGCTATTTCGAGATTCCGGCAACAAAGGATGCGGAAGGTAAAATATTCAAATATGCCTCCGACGGGGTTAAATCTTTGTTTGGAGTCTCCTTCCCTGCCAAGAATTGTGCCAAGGGTGGTGATCACGAGAAGCCTGCCGGGGAGTGGAATGTGGTCGATCTCTATTGTTTTGAAAGAAGTTCGGTACATGTTGTCAATGGATTCGTCAACATGATGAACTACAATTCGGGCCAGATAGACAAGGAGGGAAAAGTATTGCCATTGGACAAGGGGAAAATCCAGATACAATCAGAAGGAGGTGAACTGTTTATCAAAAGTATCACCCTGGAGAAAATTGAGAGGATACCGACGGAGTTGCTGAAATAAGGTAGTATACACAGGAGGGGGTTGAAAGAAGGAGGCGGTCGACAATGATGTGTGTATCAACAATTGAAGACCCGCCTCCTTCTTTCAACCCAACGCACCATCATAGAGCGCCTTCATTGCGACCGCACAGCGGGAAGCAATCCGCCGAAAGTCGCATGAATGCCAAAACAGGTCATCCGACCGCACCGCGGGAAGCAATCTGCCGAAAGTTGTGTAAAAAAAGAATGAAAGCAACCATTCGTGAATCAAATTGTTCCGGATCACCAATGCTTGCGTCTTTGTAAAATGAAACTGGAATCAGACCCTTAAACTCAACACCAACTACAAATCCGAATAATCAGTAGGGTGGAGCAATACCTTTACTGCCTTGGAAACGGTATTCTTGTATTCAGGCAATGCCTTAAGTTTAATCCATTCAGGACTTTTTGTGAATGAATCCCAATGGGCATCGTGGGCAGCCATATCTGCAAATGTGGTCATGTACATCAGATTCGGCATGGTACTACCTGAAATTACTTTGGCGTAGAACAAGGCATTAAAGTCGAGGCTCTTAAAAAGGGCAATCTCACCACCTTCGTTGAACATTTGTACCTTCTTCAGGTAAAGATTCTCGGTGGCACCTTCATAACTCCTTAGCTCATAGATTCGTTGTGCATGTGGCGTGGGAAATGTAGGGACCGAATAGGAAGGAGCATTGGGAAATGCCATCAATAAAATGGACTCCTTTCTGACAAATGGAGGCTGTTCGAAGGGTGCACCCAGAAAAGCAATCCCCGCTTTCTGGTAGTCTGCATCCTTCTCAAGAATTTCGAGTGTTTTCGCAAAATGGTCGGGTGAGGTGAAAGGAGCCCAAATGTACACGCGCTTGTCTGCAGTCGTATCACTTTCGATAGGTTTGAAAACACCAACCTTTTTGATGCCGGCCCGGTGCATTGCAGGCAAATAAGCATTCTTGAGAAAATTGTCAACCTGGTCCTGCTGGACTTTCCCCGTTAACCGATATACCTGGATCTGATAATAATCGGGAGATTTTGCAATGCTCGTCATTGACAGGAACATTGTAAAACAAAAAAACAATCCAAGTGAAAGGATTGACTTCTTGAAGAAATAATTGGATGTGGCCATAGGAAATATTGTTTGTTGAGGAATAATATGATGGTCAAAAATAACATTTTTTAGACACCAATATTCGACCATATCGGATTAAGTTTCATATTTTACTTATTTTATATTTTATTACAATGCTGTTTATTAGCATTATGCTGCAGATGTTTTTGTTATTTGAATTGAAAATTGCTTGAAAAATTGTCAATGCAGATTGTTAAAATATGTTATACAACAGGTAAATATCGTTAGGGCTTAAGAATATAAGTGAAATTTACTTTTTATATTTGAACATACATACCAAGCGAACATTTTAACTATTAACAATCAAAGATTTTAATATTTTCCTTGATTACTTTTTACGGATTTTTTTTGACCAGATCAACTGGTTTCATCCTTCCGGACAGCGCTGTTTTCCTTGATCAACAGCTATGTTTCCAGTAAGTATCCTACCAATTTCAACTGCTGATATCCCTTACTGCCATCGGGTTATTGACTAACAAAGAATCTAAGTTGAATACCATAAAATCAAATTGTTCATCCTTAAAAAATGTCTTTCTGCCCATGAACTAAAAGAGTTATTTAAAGACCACAGCCCGGTTTGCTCAGATGCAGCCACTGTAAAAAGTAGTGTGTTAAATTGTTATAATTACTCAGTCGCCTAATTTTTTGTTTGGATCTCAAATGATCGGTTAGGCCGCTTAACAAAATTAGACTATGAAAAAAAAGCTAAAAAATTTTCACCTCACTTCACAAAGTCCCTTACTTAAAAGGATTTTGTCAGTAACCAGACTAACAGTCGTTGCAATCTGCCTGTCAGGGTTTGTTACAGCCAATGCAGCTGTTTCATCTCCGTTGACAGCGGAACAACAAAAAACAAAGGCTATTTCCGGAAAAGTCACTGATGATACCGGTCAAACAGTACCGGGTGCATCAGTAGTTGTCAAAGGAACGACGACAGGTACCATCACCAATATGGACGGAGCATTTACACTAACGGTTCCGGTTGAAAGTAAATCACTCGTATTCTCTTTCGTAGGAATGGTCTCACAAGAGATCGCCATCGCCGGAAAGACTACGTTTAACGTGGTTCTTGCGCAGGAGACCATTGGTTTGAATGAAGTTGTAGCCATCGGATACGGTACCATCCGTAAAAAGGACTTAACAGGATCTGTCTCTTCGGTAGGTAGTTCCAAATTGATGGAAAGATCCAGTTTCAGTTCAGCCCAGGCGTTGCAAGGGAAGGCCGCCGGTGTGGTCGTTCAACAGGCCAACGCGGCTCCGGGTGCAGATGCAAACGTGATGATTCGTGGTAACCGCTCTCTCTTGGCTACCAACACTCCACTTTACGTCGTCGATGGAATTCCTCTGGTTGTCGGTTTGAGCGAGATCAGCCAGTCGGATATAGAATCCATGGATATCTTGAAAGACGCTTCAGCTACAGCTATTTATGGTTCCAGAGGTGCCAACGGGGTTGTCATCATTACCACAAAAAAGGGAAAATCAGGCAAGGCAGTTGTCGATTACAATGGATATTATGGTGTTGAAAACCAGGCAAAAACACTCTCCTTGTTCAATGGACCTGAGTGGGTTGAATTTTTGCGCGAAGCCTACCGTACCACAGGAAAGTATCCAGTTAACAAACCTACCTATGCTGCCGACGTAACCATGTTGCCAGTAGGTCAGGAAAACGACTTGAAGGGTATCGGTTATAAAATTCAGAATGCCTACGATACCAATGGTGTATGGCATGGTGATCAGTTGCAGTCAACAGATTGGTTAGGTTCAGTCATGCGCCAGGGTGTTGTCACCAACCATGAAGTGAGTGTAAGGGGTGGTACTGACAAGCTGAAAATTCTGGCCTCTGCAACCTACTTCAACGAAAAAGGGATGGTCATCGGGCAGGATTATACGCGCTATTCAGTTCGTGTCAACTTTGACTGGGATCTTAATGACTATGTAAAAATCGGCGGACAGACCCAATTCTCCCATTTCGACCGTAATGATGGACCAAACGGATATTCCGGTATAACCAGTCTTTCTCCTTTGGCCAACATCAGGAATGTTGATACAAACGTATTGTTCAACCGTCCGGGCAATGACCCACAGTTGTGGAATCCTGTTCTCAACCAAACCCAGGCAACCGTGCTATATAGGAAAAATCGTTTCCTCGGTAGTTATTACGCTGAGGTGAAGTTGCCTTTCGATGTAAAATTCCGTTCCAACTTCGGATTGGATTATGGCCCTTATACCGACCAACGCTTCTATGGTTCGCTCAGTTCCGACAGGCAGGGTGGTTTGGCCCGTGCTGAGAATGGTGGCGACCAGCGTATGATGTTTACCTGGGAAAACCTTCTGTATTGGAACAAGGTGATCAAAGACCACAGCTTCGGAGCAACCCTTTTGCAATCCATTCAACAGGAAACTTTTGAATCAAACCGTATCAGCGTACAGAACCTTCCCTATGAGACCCAGTTGTGGTACAATGTTGGCAGTGCACCCGTCATTGCAAGTGTAGACAGTAAGTACACCAAATGGCAGTTGGCTTCCTTCATGGGACGTATCAACTATAGTTACAAGGACAAATACCTTTTGACGGCTTCCGCCCGTTACGACGGTTCCTCACGTCTGGCTGAAGGACACAAATGGGTGATGTTCCCCTCTGCAGCCTTGGCATGGCGTATCAACAAGGAAGATTTCATGAGCGGCGTTGGAGCACTAAGTAACCTGAAACTCCGTGTTGGTTATGGATTAACGGGTAACTCAGCCATCGATCCCTACAAGACAGCAGGTAACCTCGCTTTTGCTCGTTACAATTTCGGTAGCAACAACATGATGGCCTTCTACCAAAATGAGATGCCCAATCCAGACCTCGCCTGGGAAGAGACCAAACAGTACAATGCAGGTATCGATTTCGGCTTCTTGAAAGGCCGTATCAATGGCGTTCTTGACGTATACCTTCAAAATACATCCAACTTGTTAATGAACAGGCAATTACCACAAGTGGCAGGTTTCAACAGTGTGGTGTACAACATTGGCAAGACCAGGAACAAAGGGGTCGAGCTTACCATCAACACCCAAAACGTAGTCAAGAAGGATTTCACCTGGAATACGGATATTATCTTTGCCAAGAACAAGGAGGAGATTACAGAATTGTATGGTGGCAAAGTGGACGATATTGGAAACAAATGGTTCATTGGTCAGCCACTTTCCGTCTATTATGACTATGTAGCTTCGGGAATATGGCAGTTGGGTCAGGAGGCAGATGCCGCCAAATTCGGATCGTCTTTCGTCCCCGGAACCATTCACGTCGCAGATACCAACAATGATGGAAAGATTACAGGTGCAGACCAGCAAATAGTTGGTTCAACCCGGCCCAAATGGACTGCCAGTATGACCAACTATTTCACTTACAAGGATTTTGACTTCAATTTCTTTCTGAATAGTTCTTATGGAAACATGCTGCAGTTTGACAGGGGTTTGAGTTTCAATGGCCGTTACAACAGTTTGAAAGTCAATTACTGGGCCGTAACAGCCTATGATGCCAATGGTAAAGCTACTGCCAGCAACGGCAGCAATGATGCTCCAAGGCCAAACAACGGTATTGAAAACCCTGCTTACAGGAGCTCGTTGAACTACTTTGATGCCTCCTTCCTTCGTATCAGTACGATATCTTTGGGTTATACCATCCCAAAAAATATCATCAACAGGGCAAAAATTGCTAAACTCAGGTTGTACATGACAGTTCAGAATGCATACTGCTTTTCCAAGTATCCAGGTACTGACCCTGAAAGCGGACAGGACTTCAATGTTCCGATGCCACGGACGATTATGTTTGGCGTCAACATGAG
>CAZGSQ010000072.1:0-18126 GCA_964528535.1 uncultured Tangfeifania sp.
CGATACCTACACGGCTCTGCACACTCTTTCCCTACACGACGCTCTTCCGATCTACCACCACTTCATCGATATTTTTTACATCTTCAGAAAGGACTGCATTCACGACAGAACGGTTGCCAACCTTGATTTCATTGATCTTGTATCCAATGAATGAAAAAGTAAGCACATCGACGCCATTTGGCATGCTGATGGAATATTTACCATCCATATCTGTGATGATACCTGAGGTTGTTCCCTTGACAACGATCGTAACTCCGGGAAGTGGTTCTCCCTTCTCATCGGTCACTTTACCTGTTATCTTTTTTTGCTGGGAAGCTTCCGTTTGAGCCGGTTTTGAGCCCAAAATGACTCCTGCCTGAACGGTTGAAAAGCTGAACAATACAATTAGCAAGGCCAATAGTCCGTTTGCAAAGAAATTTCGGATTCGGCATTTGCTGTGGTAATCACATTTACTTTCATTTTTGTCCATAATAGGTTTTGTTAATTTAAAGTAACTATTCTCTTTTTTCTGATTTTTACTTTAACAGCAGAATTTGCCCAGGATGATTTGTTGTCATGGGCAGGGCTTCATAAGTTTGGTGCAAAACATTTGATGGTGAAATTACCTTCTCCAACTGACAATTTCTGTTAATTTTCCTTCATTTTCTTGAAATATTTGCTCAAAATTTAACAATTGGATTGCTTTTGATGAAGTATTCAACATAGAATGGTTTCCAAACAGGAAATTCTCGTTTTGTTGACTTAAATGTGAGATTGCATGGCTGATAAGTATAAATTTACCTTTTAAGCAATGTTTTTATTGTAAATAGTTGTTTGTAAGTGCATTCAGAAATTTGTTATAGTTTCCGGATTTTACTCTTTGATAATAATTTTAGGTATTTTTGACCGACTAAAGATTGGTAATGTTCCATAGACAATTCCATTTTCTGATATTAATATCCCACCTGTTCCTCTTCTGCCCATTAAGTTCACAGGCAGAAAGTGGGGAACTACCGTTTAGAAGAATATCACCAGCCGGCGGGTTTACCTTATCCCCTGTGATTGAGATCGCACAGGACAGGGAGGGATTTATCTGGTTCATCACCCGAGAGAAGCTCTACCAGTATAATTCTCAGGATTTTATCAGTTTTGAACCAAAGTACCAATCCGGTATATCCCATACCAACAACTATATCAGCAGCATGCTCATCGACCGGTCGAATGCAATTTGGGTCGGTACCAATGCCGGAGCAGCAAAGTTTAACAAACATGCCTGGAAGATGGAGGCCGTTCGACTTACAGACAGAGAGATGCCCAACAAGGTCCTCTTTCCAACTGATATGAGGCAAAATCAAAAGGGTGAAATTTGGATGGTCGAGAGTAACTACCTGGCCTTGCTTGATTCGATCACCCTTGAGATGAAATACGTGAAAAGAAATGGTGTGCGTATCAGGGTCAATGCATTTTGCTTTGATCAGGACAATATTTATGCAGTCAATAGTTTAGGTGAAATGTTTCTGGTTAACACCGGAACTCTTGAGGCAGTGAAACTTGCAGTGGATATGTCGCCCGTTAAAATATTCGGAATTTATCTGATTAATAATATTTTGTGGATTTCTACGGACGGATTTGGGTTACGCAGGTTTACCAAAGACGGGACATTGATAGGCAGCTATTTTACAAAAGATAATACAAAGGCCGATTCCTATTCAAACAGGATCAGGTCCGTTCTCAAGACATCAGAAGGCAAGATTTGGATTGCCACTTACAAAGGATTGATCGAATGGAAGGAGGGGAATTTTAACCAGTACGCTACTGATCTCACCAATCTTTTCACTTTACCCGACAACTCAATTTCCTCCCTGATGGAGGACAGGCAGAAAGGGTTGTGGATTGGAACCTGGAGAGGAGGGTTGGCGTACCTGAACAATTTTGCCAATACTTTTGATACATACATTCATTCACCCTTCGAAAACTCGGTGAGCGGCAACCTCATCAATTCGATATCAGAGAACAGGGACGGATCCATCTGGATAGGAACCGATGGCCAGGGGTTGGATATTTTCAGTGAAAGGAAGAAAACCTTTAGGCATGTTACACTAAAGGGGGCCAGGAACAATACGGTTACCAATATCAAATGCATTGTTCAGGACCGTGCAGGTAATGTATGGGTCGGCACATATGGTGAGGGAGTGTTCAGACAAAATCAGGGAGAATCAATTCTGAAGCCCATCTTCCTGGATACGAGGAATGTATATGACATGGTAGAGGACGATGAGGGCATGTGGATTGCCACTTACAGTACCGGACTTTACTTTTTTCGATACAGTGACCAGTCGCTGAAACAACATGCGATTGAAATTGGCGGTGCCGTCTCGCCATTGACGAGCAACCTTAGAAAATTGTTTTTGGATGCGCATCAAAATCTATGGGTGATCTCAAATTTTGGCCTTCTGATCAAACCCCATGGTAAAAATGGGTTTGATCAGTTTTTTCTTGAAAATGAAGAGGGGAAAAGTTCAACTCAGATTTATACTGTAACAGGGGACAAAAGCGGTCTGATATGGCTGGGCACTGATCAGGGAATTTATTCAGTCGATTCAACCAGGACTACCAAACACTATCCGATAATTTCCAACGGGAAGCAGGTTTCGGTTTTTGGCATAGTTGCAATTGGTAAAGAGTCGATGTACATCAGTTCCAACTTTGGGATATTTTCTTACAATCCAAATACGGGTAAAACTGTCAATTATGGAGCATCTGATGGTCTTCACGGCAATCTGTTCAATGCCGGGGCAGTATGTCAGACCACTTCAGGAAAAATATATTTTGGCAGTACTACCGGATTGGTTGCCTTCAACCCTGCCGGCATGCAGACCAATCCGTACAAACCCAAAGTGTATTTTTCCCGTATTTTTATCAATCATAAAGAGATTCTGCCCGGGCAGGAGAATTCCCCGCTGGTCAAACCATTGTATGAAACTGATTTCCTGAGAATGGACCCCGGACAAAATTCGTTCAGCATCGAATTTGTGGCTCAAAACTATTTGAATCCTCAAAAAAACCAGTTTCGTTACCGGCTCAAAGGATTTGATCCCAGCTGGGTAGATGCAGGATCCATGACCAAGGCTACCTATACCAACATATCACCCGGTACCTACATTTTCGAAGTACTGGCTTGTAACAATGATATGGAATGGAGCACGGAGCCGGCCAGGCTCACGATTGATATTCCCAGGCCTTTTCTCCTTAGCCAGGTGGCGATGGGAATCTATCTACTCCTTATCATCGCTATCGGAGTTATCGTGCGGCGTATTATTCTATACAGGGCACGTCTCGAACACCAGATTGAAATTGAAAGGCTCCAGAGGATTGAAGAGGAGAAATCGCATCAGAATAAATTAAATTTTTTCACCAATATCTCACACGAACTTCGTACACCGCTTACCTTAATAACAGGACCGGTAGAGTCTTTGATGAGAGCACCAGGAGTGGATCAGACGGAATTCAATCAGTTGTCGCTCATCAGACGGAACGCCGGAAGGTTGCTTAAACTGATCAATCAACTGCTGGAGTTCAGGCAAATTGAGGAAAACAAGACGGAGTTGAAGGTCGTAAAAACTGATCTTGTTGCTTTTGTACATGAAATTTTTGATTATTTCTCTGATGTATCCAAACAAAAGAGGATCAATTACATTTTTATCTGTTTGCAGGATCAGATACTCCTCTCCTTTGATCCTGAAAAGATAGACAAAGCAGTATTCAACCTATTGTCAAACGCCTTTAAATTTACCCAGGAAAAAGGAACAATTCAGGTTGAAATCACACAAGGCAAAAAAGACAATTCAATAGTAGGTTCTCCCAATAACGCACTCATTGGAACTTTGAAATCGAAGGATTATATTCAGATATCTGTTCGTGACAACGGTCCTGGCATCGAAAAAGCCGCTATTGAAAAGGTTTTTGATCGTTTTTTTAGGGTCGAAAATCAGAATTTTCCTCAAAGTGGCACCGGGATAGGGCTTCATCTGACCAAACACCTGGTTTTGCTTCACGGAGGAGAGATTGAACTGGTATCGGAACCAGGCAACGGATCCAACTTTTGCATCAGATTGCCATATTCAGAAAATCCTGGTAAGGTATCGGAAGATTTTAAAGAGGTCGAAATCAAACAGCAGGTTCATCCCGGACACGAAGGAAATTTTAGCTTCGCGGACAAAGAGGATTCTTTTACTTTAACAGAAAACTGGAGCTACGGGGACAAGCGAGGACAAAAGCAGGAAAAACTTGTTCTGGTTGTTGAAGATCATCACGATCTGAGTAACTTCATTTGCTATATTCTGGCTGATGAATACAGGATCATTACTGCCTTTAACGGTAGCGAAGGTATTGAGAAGGCTCAGGTTTACATTCCTGACATAATAATTTCGGATGTGATGATGCCCGGCCAAAGCGGATTTGAACTCGTGCAGGAACTGAAAAATAATCTAAAAACCAGTCATATCCCGATTATTTTACTCACAGCCCTAACCTCGGCTGAGAATAAAATTGAAGGGTTTTCTTCAGGAGCAGATGCCTACATCGAAAAGCCGTTTGACAGTGAAGTACTTAAAGCCAGGATCAAAAATATTTTTACCGGCCGGATCGCTTTGCAGGAATACTATGGCAGAAAGATCACATTAGGATTTGAAAATGAGATTCCGGATACACCCGATCAAAAGATGATGGCCAAAGCAATCCGCTTCGTGGAAGATAACCTCACGGATGAAAAAATGGACATCGAGCTGCTTGCAAGCCATCTTAACCTCAGTCAAAGCACACTTTACCGCAAACTGAAAGCGCTGACAGGCAAATCAGCCAACGACTTCATCAGAACGATCCGGCTGGAATATGCCGCAAGATTGCTCAAAAAGGGCGGATTAAATATAGATGAAGTTAGTGCAATGGCCGGATTTAATTCACATTCCTATTTCACACGTTCTTTTAAGGAACATTTTGGTAAGACACCGAGTGAGTTTGTATCGCTGAACTAATGTTTTAACGCCATGTGCCGGGCGGTTTTTGGGATTTATTTATTTGACCACCACTTTAATCACAGAAACTACCGCATCCGGAGCATTCTCAGGGATGGAAATTTCGAGTCCTTCCGTCCCGGATTTCGTATCAAGTGATTTTTCTCCAGCCAACAAGGTGGCTGATGCAGCCGTTTGACTAAATCCAGGTACGATCAATTTTCCATCTTTGGGCCATTCGAAGACCGAAAAATACAGAATCGTCTTCCCATTCTGTTCCTTTTGCGTGCAGCGGCCCCATGGCAAAATGCCTAACGGACTGGCCTTTGTGGCATAAATTGCTTCGGAATTGACCTTCATCCAAGTGCCGACGGCTTTTAACCTGTCAATGCTTGGCTGTGGAATTTGACCCAGTGCATCCGGACCAATATTGAGCAGGTAATTTCCCCCTTTTGAGGCGATGTCACAGAGGTTACGAATCAGTGTTTCAGGTGATTTCCATTTGTCATCATTTGTTCGGAATCCCCAGGTTCCGTTCATGGTCATGCAAGTTTCCCAGTCCTTGCCATCGAGTTCCCCAGGTTTGGGGATTTTCTGTTCCGGGGTACCGGTATCACCCGGGAAATTAGGTCGTTTCAGCCTGTCGTTGGTGATAATATTGGGCTGTAGCTTGAGCAATGCCTGGAGTTTTAAGGCATTGCCATCGGTCATGTTGGTCGGTGTATCCCACCACAAGACGGCGACTTTACCATAATTGGTGAGTAGTTCCTTTACCTGAGGTATCGCTACTCTTTCCATGTATTCATCCATCGAAGAAGTCAGTTGCGCTGGATCCCAGTGACCTTGGTTGGCCGCCGTAAAGGCATCTATCTTTGCAGAGTCGGGATTGTCCCACCCTTCAGATGCCAATTTGCGGGCGACTGCGCCCCCTGCATTGTTCCAGTCTTGCGCCTGAGAATAGTAAAATCCAAGTTTCATGTTGTGCTTTTTGCAGGCCTTGGCAAGGGCTTCCAGTACATCTTTTTTGTAGGGGGTGAAATCTGCAATATTAAATTTGCTTGCGTCGGACTTAAACATGGCGAACCCGTCGTGGTGCTTGGCGGTGATCACGATGTATTTCATCCCAGCCTCCTTGGCAAGCAAAACCCAGGATTCCGGATCGTATTTGACCGGGTTGAAGGTAGAAGCTACTTGCTGGTATTCTGCCACCGGGATTTTACACCGGTTCATGATCCATTCCGCACCACCTCTTTTTTGCTCATGCCCGTGGTAGACCCCACCCCAAACTGCATATGTTCCCCAGTGTATAAACATGCCGAACCTGGCTTCACGCCACCACTGCATCCGCTTGTCGCGAGATTCTTTGCTTTCCTGTGCCGAGGCAGTCTGAAAGAGAAATAAAACCATCAGGATGATCAATACATTTTTCTTCATGTCTTTGTATTTATTTGTTTATGGTCGGAGGTAGGTTAAGTTGAAATTGTAATCGTTCCCTTTGAAATTCTTGTAAATTTCCAGATACTTCGCATCCATTTCCGAATTGTAGAAGGAGGCGCGGTAGATCAGGCCGACCAGGGTCCCGGCTTCTGATTTCCAGTTTTTTGTCTCGTCCTTGTAGGGGAATTTACCTTCGTTGTCGATATAGGGGATCAGGTACTGAAAGGCCATATCGATTGATCCCTTTTCCTTCCTGGTCGAGTATAGCGAAACGCCAAGTTGTTTACCCATGTCACACATGTCCATCATGTGCCCAAGGTTGGCAACTGAATAATGGAAACTGGTCACGCGGGCTAGCTCCAAAGGCTGTTTGCCATCTGCCTCGATTTGCGGTACCAGACGTTTGGAAGTAAATTCATCGATGACCCTCCTGGCCGTTGTCAGGTCGCCTGTGAAGAGCGAATATCTTGTTAACTGGACGTCGTAAGCCATGGAATGGTTGTTGGCTGCCTGGCCTTCTTTTATTCCCAGCGAATTGGTTGTAAGCCAGTTACAAAAGTCTGAAAACCATTTTTTGAGGCCTGTCATCTCTTCGGTTGTCAGCTGGCCCTTGGCTTGAAGTATCTCAATGGCATCGGTTACATGGATAAATCCTGATGCATCAATAACTCCTTCCGGCCGCCCTTTGTTGTCGGTGACACCAGGTACCGCCTGACCAAAATTCATATTTGGATTCTGCCTTGTTTTTGGATCAAGGTACCAGGTTCTTATCATGGAGACAGCCTTTTCTGCATACTCTTTTTTGTCGCTGTAATGGTAAGCCAGGGTGAGTTTTACTACTCCGTCTACAAATTCCCCCAAAGTTTTCCTGTCGAATTTTTCAATTTCGGGATTGACCTTCCCATCTTTTCTGATGTAAGGAGTCCCATCGGGTGTGTTTGGGTTTGGCCACCAGTACTTGCCAAGGCTCAGGTAATCGTGCCTGTCGCCACTTGCAGGTGCCATCGGTTTGTTGACAATGGTTGGATTCGGTTTGCTGAGCCATTTGTCGGCTTCTTTCTGCAGTTTTTGCCAGGATTCCATGTAAACAGAATTGCCCTTGCCTATCTGCGACTTGATCTGTGTTAAAAGTTCAGGATCCCACATCCTGGTTTGCAGTTTTTGCGCATGGGTGGATCCAGCTAAGATCAGAAAAGTAATGATGAAGAGAAGTTTTTTCATTGATGATGGTTATAATTTTTAAGTCATCTTATTGTTGATTTGGATCTCATATTCCTGAAATTTTGGATAATAATCTAAAAAAATCCTTTTTGCGTTGAGAATGAATGCCCCAGTCTACAGGGATGCTCTGGTAGCCTTCTTTAAAAGTGGAATCTCCCGGTGCAAGTGTTTCCCCTCTTTTCCTGAAATCGAAAAACCCCCATGAAACGCCCGCTTTCAGAGCAGCGATCATGTTGTTGACAGGCTGGTCAAAACGGTAATGATCATCTTCATTGAACAGTACCGGGATGGGATGATATCCTTCAATCTTGCGTGTCTCTTTGATCATTTGGGTAATCTGAGACGGATCCTCTGCGCCGTTCCCATGGAGCAGAAGGAAGTCTGCAGATTTCACAACATTTGGTTGAGGAATGTACCGGCCACCATAACTTGTTGACACATAATACCTGTAGCCTGATTTTGAATCTTTCCTATTTTTGACCAATTCAATCAGTTCATGGATTCGTTCTGGTTGAAGAATGGCATGGTCATATGATTTGGAATTGCATTCGTTATCGATTTCAATCAGCACATTCCTGAATCCTTTTGCAAATAACCAATCGACGGTTTTGGTTACCGCATTTTTCACCGCAGCTTCATCCCGGAGATGTTCATCCTGACCAAAATAAAAAATTCCCAGGATCACCACCATTCCTTCTTCATCCGCTTTGTTCAGAATTCGCTCCAATCGTTCAAAGTATTCATGGATGGGTTGACCATCCTTGTGGAAACCGGGATTTACCCAGCCTTTGTTCCCATATCCCGTCGGACTGCCACCCTGAATGTTGAGTGTAAATGCAAGCAGTCCATGACTTCGCCATTCGGGAATAGCTGTAACAAATTCATTGGTGTTTCTGTCTGCATCCCATACTCCGGTGTCAGGATACTTCCAAAGCTTACGGGTTTCCGAATTCAAATCATCAAAAATGCCTTGCACCATGCGAGAATTCGGAAGTAAACCTTCAAGTGAAACACCGTCGATTTTTCGTCCTTTGAGCGTTATCTCACCGTTGATATAGAAATCAGCCCCCCGAATCGATACAACCGTTTTGGGTTTCATGCCGGAAGAACTCTTGCCATTGAGGTTAATACCAATCAGCATTAAAACGATGAGAATAGCGGGTTTCACTCGTAAAAATATTTGTTAAATAATTGAATATCTGTAGGTACTCATGGAACTCGCAGGTAAATTTACATCGCCTTTTGTGGGTCTTGCCCATGCTCGTTTCATATACTCTATTAAATTGTTTTCATTTGCCAGATGAAATCGAAGATCAGCGCAACCAATACCCCTGACGTTACAATCATCTTGGATGGTGATTCCGAAATCATGGGTATTTCATTTCAATATGGCTTTGATTAAAAAACATAAGTTTAGAAATTGCTCCATACTACCCTTTACTGTTTGGATGATTATTATTTTACAACCGGCAGTTGATGGTAAAACAGCGTTCCAAAGGAGGAATGATCCCAGTGAAATCCCTCCGGACGAATTTTATCCAGCACCAGTTTGGTATATTTCATCTCTAAGCCTTTCAAATCATGGTAATGGTGGTAAATTTTTTCATAAATGGGTCTGAAACTTCCCCTTCCTTTTGCCGATATTTCGGTATAATTATTTTTTCCGAAAAGGTCGGGAACCTGCATGTAAACGACCTCCTCCCCAAGATTGTATTTGGCTGTGTATTCAAAACCTAAAGCAACCCTGTTGTCAAACGCACCATATAGGTCATCTCCCTGTTTCCAGGCTATCTCGCACAAATCAGCAAGATAACCAAGCCCGAGTTGCGTATGTTGCTGGTCGCGGCCGCTTTCCTGACACTGACCTGATTCCCTTATGTAATTCGGAATGGCTCCATTTGAGTGTCCGTTTTTGGCATATTCCACGGCTCCATGGTACATTGCTGTATCATTCAAAAAAATTCCAATGCACATGGTGGTGGCAATCATGGAATCATCCCAGTTTCCGTTCGCTTGTGGTTTGTAGGTTTTTACGAGTGGATAATAAATTGTAAGCAGCATTTGCTCAAAACGGCGTTGATCCACTTTGCTCCATAGTTTTGAAGTATGTAAGATGATTTCAGCAGCATTGCAAAATTTGTAACCGGTTATTCCGGCTAACAATTGCATGTCTGATCCCGAAATTGATTTCAATTGGCAGGACCATGCATTCATGATCTCGATGGCTTTCCTGGCATATTGCTTTTGACCTGTCAGTGCCCATTCAAGCGACTGGATATAGGCAGCCTGAGCGTCGTTTCCCAAATCATTTGCGCCAACATTGGGATTGTTATACGAACCACGGATGACATCGGCTATGGGCCTGGGTTGCCACACAGGTTTGGCATGATCATCAGTCTGAAGCAGTTTGAAACTGGAAATCCAGGGTTCTTGGCCTGCTTTGATTTTCTTTTTAACGAAGTCAAGTTCAGCCTTTGAATTCAACATTCCGGGATGAACCAACTGTGCTTGTGTGTTAATTCCATGGGACATGACAAGAATGACCAGGATGACTGAAATTGTTCTCACGTCATAGATTATTTTATTTCCAATCGGAAAGCGGTTGTACATTGGTAGTATTGGTTGTTGAGCCGGGCCATTGTGGTGCCAGCAATACTGCGACAGTCACGTTTCCTGCGGTTGCCGGTACTTTGGCCATTAGCCTGCTGACACCGGCATTTGTCTTTTGAGGTGCGATCTGTAAGGCTGATTCAATTGAAAAAACTGCATTGGATGGCAATAGTATTCGTGCAGTCATTTTTTTTCCGTTCAACGTCAACTCTGCCTCCCTGGGGCTGAGGAGCTGAATGGATGCGTCAGTGGTCATGCCCCAGGCGATGGTGGCCGATTTGGTGAGCACGAACTCGTCCTGAATAAGGATGGTTTTTCTGTTGTCTACCACCTTCATGCCACGCATCGCGGAGCTGGCAAATTGTTTGTAGGCCTCAGTGAAATCTACCACAGCGAAGGGTTCGGCAATGGCTTCGGCGTGTTTGATGAATTTTGAAGTGGCGTCAACGTTTTGATTGGCCCCACTGAGCACTGGAACATTGTGACTCAGAGAATTCAACCGGTAATAGGTCCAACGCATGCTGGTTTGTGTGCTGCCGCTAAAATAATCGGTCAGGTTGTAATCATCCGAGCCCAGGTCGCGGGCCCAACGGACACCAAGCGCATCTATCTCAAAGTTTCCCAAATCCAAATGTCCGTGGTTCACAAGGTTGTAGCCGGCTTTGATGCCAATCCAAAGCCCATTGGGGTCAGACCACGAACTTCTCGAAAAATAGAGGGAGACGCTACCCCCAAAATATTTGTCCAGGTCGCGTTGGGCAGCAGAATTGGCGTATGGCCGGTACCAGATGACATCAAAGGCATTCGCGGTAGCACCCACAAGTTGATCGTGCAGAAAATCAGAAAAGTGGTTGTTGTTGTAGGTTCCTGCCAGAAAAAGTTCCGTATCAGGGGCGCCAAGTTTGGATTTTTCACCAGCATCGGCATAGTTCAGCAAATATCCGGTAGGCCCGGTCGAATAAATTGGGAAATAGCCAGTAACATTCATACCAGGAAACTGGGTGAGGCCAAAATTGCTGCCCAATGCCGTTTGCAGGGAAGCAATGCCATAAACCGTATAATCTGTGGCATACTCCCAATAGCCGGGTCCTTCGCTCCAAACGCCATCCGGTCCGTAAGATTTGATGGCATAAGGAAGATTGTCAATGGCTTTGGGTAGAATGTTCATGGCATAAGCGGGGTCTGTCTCTGCGACGGCAAGTGCAGCTATGAGTAACCCACTGTTGCACACCTGGTTCCAATTGAATTCGGATTTGGCCCACCAGGCATTGGCGGCATAGGCTACATTCCCTTCGTTGAGTCCGAGTTTGATCAGGGAGGCTTTCACCTGGTCGCGCAGTTGGGGATCCATCTTGTTGTACAACCAATCGTAACCTATTGCCACAGCATGCGACATCTCGGCTACATCCAGAAAATGAGAAGGATTCCAATCGGCAAAGGCGCAAACTACGCGAAGGTTCGAGAGCGCAGCACTGAGGTATTTTTCGTTGCCGGTCCAACGGTATGCAAAGGACAGGTCATACTCGCGCAACAGGCACTCACGGCTTTTGTCAAGCAGTCGTGGACCTATCAAAACATGCTGAATTGGCGATTTAAATATGTCTTTATCGGCCTGCGCCACAACATCGTCGGCATATTTTTTCAATTTGGCATCCGTCAGGCTAAGGGTTTTCAGCGCCTGGAGTCTGGCATCTGTCAGCAGCAGACGCGGATGGGCCGGTTGCAGCGTGCTTAAAATTCCTGTGAGCTTCGGCAACTCCACAGGAGGATCGGTTGCAACCGGACTATTTTTGCATCCGGTAAAAAAAGCACAACAAAGAAGTAAAAATAGGATCAGACTGTTTTTGGGGAAGTACTTCACGTGTGAATAGTATAGTTAAAATATTGAATATTAAATAGTAAAGAAGAAATTCAAGATTACAATCAGGGTGTCTTTTGTAGGTTTAACCGATGCTTGTCACCAACTTCCAAGTGCCTTTTCAAATCTGATTCTTTGATTTTTGGCTGAGCCGGGAACCAGCAATACCTCAACATGTTGTTTTTGGTTGGGCTTTAGCTGAAATTCAAAACCAATGAGGCTCTTACCAGGATTCGGCGCATCATATTCGGTGGTTGGTTCCGTTGCCCATGTCTTCATTTTTACAGCGGCAGGAGCATTGACCTTGAGCAACAAAGTATGTCCCTCTTTGGTCAATTCAATCTGATTCCCTTTTATTCTGGCTACAGCCGAAGTGAGCATGGTCCAGCGAACTGTTGTTGGTTTGTTGACGGCCTCCATCTCGTCCCTGACCACCACATACTTCTTGTCGACAATGGCAACCCCACGCTTCACAGAAGTCAACTGATTTTCATAGACCGTTGAGAGATCAGATTGGGCAAACATGAAATCGGGATGATCCGAAAATTTGTCAATTTTGGCATATCCTTTCACCAATTGAAGTTGGTTGTTTATTGTTAACGTATTGTGAGCCATGTTGTTGATTCGAAAGATACTCCACCGCTGGGCATCCTGGGTACGACCAAATACCTGAATCCCTTTAGATTCGAGGGATTCGTACTCCTGCATGCCGAAATCAGTTGCCCATCGTGTCCCATCCGATTCCATCACGAAGGACCCGATGTCCATGTGCCCATGGTTGACGGAGGCAGAGCCTGCCTTGAAACCCACAAAGATTCCGTTTCTGTCGTTCCAGGTAGTGCGCATCATGCAAACAGGATTGGCTCCCTGGCCTTTCCAAAAATTGGATTTGGGTTCAGTTACCCGATCCAATGGGAGATCTTTGCCCCAGATCATCACCGCAGGAAGCAGACGTTCGTCCGTGAATTTCGAGAAGTCCTCCTTCTGCAGGTAGGATTTTTCGACCCATAACTGGGAAAGATCGTTGTTCTTACGGGCGAACCAGAACATTGCCGGACTGAGACTTCCTCCCTGGCCACTGTCTCCCCAGTTGAAGCACAAACCGGTTACACCAGTCATGTTTAGGAAAAATCCACCTGTCTGCAAAAAGCCTGGGGTGCTGTTCAATCCGAAGTCGGTGTGGTAGACTTTTTCCAATGCGCTCAAAAACATGACATTGAAAGAGGTTCCGTAGCCCCAGTAGCCATATCCCTCGGGATATGCTCCATCGGGTTTGTATTCACCCATGGAGGTTGGAATATATTTTACGGCTCGTTCTATCAGGATTTTGGAGAGTGCGGCATGGTCCTCCTGAACGGCAAGTGCGCCGAAGGTGATTCCCGCATTGCATACCTGGTTCCAATTGTTCGTTTGTTCGAGCCAATAATTGAATTTCGGGTCAAGTGAGGGATAAATGCCTTTGTAAGTAATGGCTTCGCTAATAATTTTCCTTGATTCAGGTGAAAGTTTTGGGTAGAGCCAGTCGTAGCCGATGGAGACGGCCATGGTCATTTCGGCCACATCGAGAAAATGGGAAGGATTCCAATCGCTAAACTTGGAAATTGCCAACAGCTCTTTCTCCGTTCGTACAAAATATTTTTCGTCACCTGTCATGCGCCAGGCATAGGAGAGCTGGAAGATCCGGCGAAGGGCTTCGCGCGATTTGTCCAACAGGCGTCTTCCTATCTGGATTCGTTCGATTGGTGGTTTATTTAGCAGATTGTCACAGGATTGCAAAATGGCTTCATGCATCTTCTTCCAGGTGGGATTGGCGGATATAGACTTTTTGATCGACTCCTCTTCACCACTGAGCAGCAGGATCCGTGGATGCTGTGGGACCTTCCCAAGATCGGGCTGGAGCTCTTTTTGGGCCTTGGAAATCCCCGATAGGGAGACGATGAGGAAAATTAACAGTAATGTTTTTTTGAAGTTCATGGTTCTTTATTTTAGCGTGTTTAATATCAAGTAGATTTACTGTTTTAACCCATCCCAGAACCCGAAGTAAGCAGGCTTTCTGGCATAGGTATTGTCGAAAAGCAACGGCCAGTCATTTTTTATCCAGGATGTTGCATCTGATAAGCCCCAAAAGGTGATGCCAAATTGCTGCGAGGCTGGAATAGACTTGTAAAAACCGGCGATCACGTTCATTTTACTTCTTTGAATGTCCAGCATTGCGCTCGTAGGCTGGGTATAGGCTTGTGAGCCATTCATACTGATATCCAATTCAGAGATATGCAGGAGCAAACCTGACGAAGCCAATCGGGAGATCGCATTCGTGAGATCTGCATCGGGCCTCTGGTTATTGGTGTGAAATTGCAGTCCCAATCCATCGATGGGAATCCCTCTTTTTTTGAAGTCTGCTACCATGGCTAAGATGGCATTTGTCTTGACCGGACTGTACTCCTGACCATAATCATTGTAAAAAAGTTTAGCGTCAGGATCAGCTTCTCGGGCATACTGGAAACACCTGGCCACATAATCCTTGCCCAATTTCTGGGCCCATAAGCTGGAGTTTGTATTGCTACCTGAAGGAAAAGCTCTCAATGTTCCGTCATCGTTAAATGCCTCGTTAACAACGTCCCACGATTTCACCCTTCCCTTAAAATGGGTGAGCATAGTTTTAATCCTTGTTTTGAGGATTCCTTCCCAAGCCGCAGAATCGCCCTGAAAAGAGGCGAGCCAGGAGGGAAGACCCTGGTGCCAGACCAATGTATGCCCATGAATCCGGATTCCATTCCTTACACAAAAATTGGCGATCGAATCCGATTGGCTAAAATCAAAAGCAGTTGCAGTAGGTTGGGTGGCCTGTATTTTCATGGCATTCTCGCAAGTCACGCTACTGAATTCTGTCTTCACAAGAGACAAGGCAGGCACGATTCCAAAAGTGCTTAGACTCATGACGGTCCCTACCGGGAAGTTGGAGACCACTTTTAAGGGATCATGGTATTTGTCTGACAGTACTGGATCTGCAACCTTATTGTCCTCAGTGATCTTTGCAGTGCACTGAAGAAGAAATAGTTGGCAGCCAAACAGAATGAGCAGGTAGAAAATGCGGTGGATCATAAATGGAAAGATTGTTCAGAGGAACAAAATTTATCGCTTTATTTTAATTTTCAATAATTTGGATCACCATAAGTGTAAGAAACGAATGCAATTGTCTTGCTGTCCGGGCTCCAGGAAGGAACATTCATTGTTCCCTGTCCTCCGTAGACATAGGCCAAAACAATTGTCTCTTTCGTATTTGTTGGTTGCAACTGCAACAATACCCTTTGGTTCATTGGATGGGAGTTGGCGGCTACTGTGGTTGGGAAAGAGACATAGATCATGCTTTTACCGTCGGGTGAGAGATGGGCAAACCAATCGTGGAAGGGACCGAAACTAACCTGTTCCTGTTTGCCGCCATCGGGATCCATCCGCCAGATTTTCATATTGCCAGAGCGAACCGAATTGAAATAGATATGGTTGCCATCCGGCGAATATTCGGGTCCATCGTCGAGCCCTTTGCTGCTTGTCAGTTGAAATTCATCGCCTCCTCCCGAGGATATTCCCCAGATGTCGTAATCGCCTTTTCTTTCGGCGCAATAGACCAGTCGTTTGCCATCAGGCGACCAGCCATGCCAGTAGGAGGGAACCTCTTTTGTGATCATTTTTGGAGTTCCTCCCGTAACCGGAACGGTGTAAACCGCTGAACCGGTGCGGCCATCGGGCATTTTGAACGAACTCGAAATGGCCAGCAACTTTCCGTCGAAGGACAGACCGTGGTCGTTGTTGATTTTGTTGACATCACCTGTATTTATTTTTACAAGTATTTTGGTGTCGAAAGGGAATTTGTACAACAACCCGCCCGAATTATAAATCAGGTATTTCCCATCCTTCGACCAGTTTGGTGCTTCGATATGATCTTTTGTTGTGTAGATCACCTTTCGCTCGCCTGTTGCCACATTCAGCAATTCCAGCCGACTGGCTCCTGGTTGTTTGTAACCATCGAGGTTATCCGCAGCTGGAACGTCGATCCGGAAGTTGTGAAATCTGGCCGTCTCCTTCACGGTAGTGTCGTGTGCACAAACAAACAATCCGACAAAAACAGCTTCGTCGAATTTTTGAGTGATGCGACCTGCCTCGGTTAGCGGATCGCCGGATTTGGCGCAACGCATGACGATGGTATCGCCTTTGCGTTCGAGCTGTATCACATCCGGGGAATTTATTCCTGACTTGATCTCCTTGGTCTCCTGGTTTTCTGCGGATCTGAATTGCAAGGAGGTTAGGCCATCACCGTGCACGGCAGCATCTGCATAGCGTGCTCCGGCGGTCAGGTCGGTCCTGACCATGAGACCCATCTTACGATGCAGGACAACCCCTTTCCCTTCCAACTTGCACGAAGCAGTCAGGATAAAATTGCCAGTCAGCCTGACAGAGGCGAAGTGGAACTGATCGGATTTGGCCCAGATATTTAATCCGCTGCCTGTCAGGGTATAGACTTGCTCGTTCGCATCATAACGGGTCGATCCTTCAAGTCGTGGATTCCCAACATCTGTAAATTTCGTGAAAACACCTTTGTTCTGGGCTTTGCCTGCTACAACAATGCACAAAAGAAAAGCAGTGAACAAGTAAATGAATGATTTTTTCATGGTGGCAGTTGATGAATGGTCAATGGAGTTCATTTTTTTCGAAGTCTCATAATTCGACAGTCACGCTTTTTCCCGCATGAACGGTTTGTGGCAGATCGATGGTCATTTCGGAAATTCCTTTTTCAGAATTCCAGAATGTGTTAAAATTAGCACCTTTTTTTTCAATTCTGTTGGTGATGGTCAGGTGTATTCTGGATAATTTTCTGGAAGGATCTGCTACCGTGATGGTCTTCAACCTCGTGCCTTCTGTCTTGACCATCACCAAACCCGGACTGTCGATGCCGATCTTAAAATCATTAGAAATCTGGACCAATCCAGTTTGATAAAAAACTAATTCGCTGATATTTAATTCGTTGTCCTGAACTGCTTGCATTTCGCTTGAATTGGCAAGAATGACAATGTTTCGATGGGGTTGAACAAGCAACTCTTTTTCGCTGGTGGCCGGGACAACCATGTACTGATAGGTTGCATTTTCGGGTCTGAGTCCATGGTTGAACCAGACCTTGAAGACAGCTTTGCTGATCTCTTCTTTTGGTGAATCAGACTGGTGGTTGATGGCAAACCAACTGCCGGTTTCAATTTGGTTGGAGATGTTCAGCTTGATTGGTTGAGGGAAAATGTAGGCGGTACTATCATGTAAAATCCACTGAAGATCTGATAGTTCGCGGTTTCCTTGCGGGAGTTTTAGCGATTGGTTGCCTGAACGCACCAACACCTCTCCCTTCAGCAAACATTGGTTGATGGTGGTGGCCACCGGGAATTTGGCGTCTGAATTGATGCCGGCTCCAAGGCACACATACGCTTTGTCAAAGAAAAACCAGGCTTTTTTAGCGGCCAAAGGGTCGTGCGGACTCTTGAAGTCGAAGGCTGAGGCACCGTATTTGCCGTCCGTCACCGCACCGACGAAACTCGTTAGACCCTTCTTTTGTATCTCTTTTTCAGAAGGGAGGTCGGGCTTTTGGACGATGGTGGCTCCAGGAATTTTTTGCCAGTCGTTCACGGGAGCCAGGTCGAAATATTCGTCGCCAGTGCGTGAGAGGTAGTTGGTGCCATCGCCACGGTGGTGGTTCTTAAGCCCTTCTGAATTGTATGGTTCCTCCATGTTGCTTTCCCTCTCTGAATACATTCTGACCGAGGTAAAGTAGCTGGGCCGTTGTACCGAGAAATGATCGGAATTCCAGAAAAAGGTGGCATGCGACAAGGTTGCTTTGGTACCTTTCTGTCTGATTTGAATGATCTCTTCGAGTTCGTTTTTCCGGTAATCGGAAGCTATTAGCAATCTTTCAGGAGCCGACGAGATCGGAAGAGCGTCGTGTAGGGAAAGAGTGTTCAGAGCCGTGTA
>CAZGSQ010000073.1:0-18110 GCA_964528535.1 uncultured Tangfeifania sp.
TTGATCACAATACCGTTGTCAACATTCAGGGTTATCATGGATGCATTCAGCTGGGAAAAACGAAAAAGGCAATCATTACCAACAATATTTTTGCCGATCCGCTCACACACGGAGACCGTTTCCCTGCCCGATGGAGAACCGAGCAAATGCAGCCCGACAAGGCCTTTGCCGTCATCACACACGACAGTCTTTCAAAAACTTTGCCGGTGGCAACTGTTGAAATGAGAAACAACAACATCTATTTCGACAAGAAGTTTGTCGACTTCTTCAATCAGACACCTCCCAACGACTCCATAGGTATGGTAAGGCCTATCAACAATGCCATCATCGGTTTTGTAGGGACTACTTTGCCACAGGCCTATTATGCCGAAGAGTTGGTATTCAAAAATGCCTCGCCTTGGATGGCGTTGTATAACTTTCTGACTTATTGGGTCACGCATCCAAAAGCCTCTGTTTTCCCAAATAATTTCTCCGAAATCTATCCGTACGAATGGGATGTCTCCTATTCAACTGCTTCAAAATCTTACAAAGCCGGCGACAATGGATATCCGGTGGGAGACCTCAATGCCTGGCCCGCACTCAAGACCCAATGGGCACAGGGAATCGTTCAGAAAAGTGCCCAGTTAGACACGAAGAATGAAGTTGGACTGCGACTCGAACAGATTTATCCAAATCCATTTTCCAATCAAACTGAAATAACTTACACAGTCACCAAGGCACAAAAAGTAGATGTTAGCATTTACAACCTTTTGGGACAGCAGGTTAAAACTCTGGCAAACAGCTTTCAGGCCGAAGGCCAATACAAAATATCATGGGATGGAACCGACTACACGGGCAAAAGTTCCACAAAAGGACTCTACTTGATCAACTTGTCTGGCCTGAATGGGAAAATAGCTGCCAAAGTATTCAAGCAAAACTAACATGATTAGACAACATTTCCCTGTTTATCTGATACCAATCGTCTTTGCCTGTCTATCCTTTCAGGTTCACCTTGCATCAGCCTTCGAAAGAAAAACAGGTTGCGAAATCCAAAGTGATTCCATTGCATTGGACAATGATTTCGCAACTGTGAAGTTTCATTCATCTGCCTTCTCCGGTAGCCAGACACCCGGACTGGGGACAAGCATCATTGTGTCACTCGAAAAGACACAAATTAAAAGCAACAAAGGAGAGTTGGTTCTGGAACGGGGAAATGTTGCAGTTTTCTCAAAAGGCGAAGCATACAAAATTTTAGCAGGAACCTGCTTTGAGTTAGGACTCAAGACGAATCATCCAACACCCAAGGCACCTGATGCATGGATTGAGCCATTGAAAAATAAAATTGTGTACGAAGACACAGAGATCCGTATCTTTGAGGAGAGGCTGGCACCTGGTGATACCCGCGAATTGCACAGCCATGCCCAACGGTTTGTGATTCGCCTCAACAATGTACAGTTGACAGATCCAAGGTTCAAACCGAACGGCTCACCGGGAGGAGGAATTCAAATACCAAACACGGTTAAATTTGCCGAACCCATGGTCCATGTAGTCAAAAACTTAAGCACAGATACGCCCCTCTTCAATGTCGTCATTGAATACAAACTACCAAAAACAGACCGATGATTGGCAAGAACAAGTTGGCCCTTCTTTTGATGCTAATGTTGTTATCTCAGGCTGGGAAAGCACAGTATGCTGGAAGCCGGATGGTGACTGAAAGAAGCTATCCGAATTGTATCGAGCTGTCCAATGATTCGGTGCGGGTCGTTCTGGAGCCAAATCTTGGCGGAAGGGTCCTGGCCTATGAACTCAAAGGTAAAAACGTGCTGTATGTCGATGATTCACAGGATGGTGCTGTTTACGTACCCGGAAAGTACATTCATCCATCAGGTGGCAGATCCGATATTGGTCCGGAGAGAACCATTCCGGCCCATCCGGCACTTTTTTTGGGGAGATGGAACGCTAAAATCACAGGAGAGCGCGAGGCTGAATTGACAAGCCAAAAAGATACGGCTACCGGTATCCAGCTGATCCGCCAATTTAAACTGGCTAAATCAGGTAGCCTGCTGGAGTTTACCCAGATCATCAAAAATATAGGTAAAACAAGCAAAAGCTATTGCCATTGGAGCCGTACTTTTGTGAAAGGAATGGGAATTTCATTGTCACCGCTGAATCCAGAAAGCAGATATCCCGCAGGATATTTAATTTATGGTCCTGGAAAAATATTGAACTTCATGCCAGAAAACGAACCGAATATCCGCACCACAGATGGAATTTTGGAGATCACAGGAGTACCATCACAACCAAAAATTGTCACCGATGGCCTGGCAGGATGGCTAGCCTATCTCACCAACGACAACCAGCTGTTCATCAAAAAATATCCTGTATTTCCACACAGGAACTATGGCGAAATAGCTGCAAGTACCGCCTGCATTTTTTACAAGGAACTGATGTGCGAAATTGAACCAATCGGCCCGATGGAAACCATTGCTCCGGAGAGAATGGTATCGTTCAAGGAACAGTGGTTCCTTTTCAACTACCCCTTTCCACATGACAAAAAAGTCGACCTGAAAGGTATTCAAAACTTGATTGAAAAATTAAAATAGTGTTAACAACAGCATAATGAGACAAATTGTAAAGTCAATTGGAATTTTGGCACAGGTTGGATTGGGGCTTACACAACTCTCAGCCCAGGAAAAGCAGATGAATGTGCTCTTTATCGCAGTCGACGATTTGAAACCTGTGCTCGGCTGTTACGGCGACAAATTGGTTAGGACACCTAACATCGACAGGCTGGCCAGGCAAGGAACCGTCTTCCTTCAGAACTATTGCCAGCAAGCCGTCAGTGGACCAACCCGTGCAAGCCTCATGACCGGCATGCGTCCCGATTATACCCGGGTGTGGGATTTGAAAACAAAAATGCGCGATGTCAATCCGGATATCCTCTCCTTACCACAGTACTTCCTTTCAAATGGGTACCAGACTGCCGGCATCGGTAAGATTTTCGATTCACGGTGCGTAGACGATGACCTCGACAAACCATCCTGGAGCATTCCTTATTTCAAAAAATCTGATAAATATTATCCGCTTTCCACCGGAAAGCCCGAAGGCCAGTACCAAAAGCCTGAATCAAAGGCACTGATCCAGAAATACACCCTTGAAGCTCAATCCAAAGGACTAACAGGCAAAGAGTTGACTGCCTATGTCGACAAATTCATCAAACCATCCGTCGAATGTGTGGATGTTCCCGACAATGCTTACCAGGATGGTGCCAATACCATCCATGCCAAAGAAATCCTCGCAAAATTGGCAAAGGATGGCAAGCCTTTTTTCTTTGGTGTTGGACTGACAAAACCTCATTTGCCTTTCGTCGCGCCCAAGAAATACTGGGATCTATACAAAAGAGACCAAATGCCACTTGCACCCTTCCAGCAAAAGGCCAAAAATAGTCCGGATATGGCCTACCACACTGCCTCTGAATTGTATGCATATTCCGACATCCCGGAGATTGCCTCCTTCACCGATCAGAAAGTCGGACTTGACATGCCCATTGACAAACAAAAAGAGCTGATACACGGCTATTATGCCGCCACCTCTTACACCGATGCGCAGGTGGGTATCCTTTTGAATACCCTGGATTCACTAGGTCTCTCAAAAAACACCATCATCGTCCTCTGGGGCGACCATGGTTGGCACCTCGGGGACCACAACCTGTGGTGCAAACACACCAATTTCGAGCAAGCTACCCATGCTCCACTGATCATCTCTGCTCCTGGCATCCATCCGTCAAGGACACAATCACCTACCGAATTTATTGACATTTTCCCATCGTTGTGCGATCTGGCAGGCATCACCATTCCGTCACACCTGGATGGAAAAAGTCTAGTCCCAGTGATGAAGCATCCTAAAATTTCTATAAAGGAATATTCTGTGAGTCAATATCCGCGTCCGCAGGATAAAATTGAATCCGGAAGGCTTGGATGGTCAAACGGAGAGTTCATGGGCTATTCAATAAGGACCAAACAATACCGGTATACCGTCTGGATGAAGGACACTTTCCGCAGCTACAAACCATTCAGCAAGGATCTGGTTGTAGCCACTGAACTTTATGATTACAAGAAGGATCCAAATGAGACGGTCAGTGTGGTGGATGACCCAAAATATGCAGAAATATCGAAAAATCTTTATCAGCAGATGATTGGGTTCTTTGAATTGGCCAGAAATAAAAAATAATGGAAAATTCTCTTCTGAAAGTAATCTGTTTGTCGGTGGGCCTCCAAATTATTGCCGTTCCTTCGGGAATGTCCAATGATTTTAGGGAAAATGATACCCTAAAATACTATACTGCAGATCGGATGATGGGTGAAATCATAGCTTTGGAAAAAGATGATGTAATCACAAAAGCCAATGCATTACTGAAGAAAAAACCTGTCACAGTCACGGCATCTTCCTGTACCAGGAGTGCAGGAGGGAAACACGATTATTACTCTGAAGGACCATATTGGTGGCCGGATCCTAAAAATCCAGCTGGACCATACATTCGAAAAGATGGAATGAAGAATCCTCAACTATTCAATGGTCATGAATCAGCCCTGCAAAAAATGTCCTGGACAGTTGGTAATCTGACCTCTGCTTATTTATTGACTGGTGAAGAAAAATATGTCCGGGCAGCACTTCCACATCTAAACGCCTGGTTGGTAGATACTGCCACGCTGATGAATCCCAATCTCCAATATGCCCAAGCTCTTTTAGGCATCAATAGCGGCAGGGGAGCCGGCATCCTGGACGGCACTCCGCTCATTGATGTAGCAAGGTCCATTCAAATATTGGAGCGATCGAAATTGGTAAATCAAGGGGAAATAGAAAAGTTCAAACATTGGTTTGTTAAATTAATGGAGTGGATAGCAACCAACCCCAACGGTATCCATGAGATGAATGCGAAGAACAACCATGGTTCGTGGTGGCACGCACAGGTAGCCGCATACGCGTCGCTGGTTGGAGACGTCAGAATGCTTCAGCTTTGCAGGGAGCATTACAGGAATATCCTGATCCCGAACCAAATGGCACTAAACGGTAGTTTTCCGTTGGAATTGGCCAGAACACGGCCATTCTCCTATTCCCTTTTCAACCTGGATGCACTCTCGACACTGGCGATCATTGTCTCCGACAAGGAAAATGATCTATGGAATTTTGAACTTCCCGATGGCCGTGGAATGAAAAAAGCCTTGAATTTTATACTCCCTTTCGTCCAAAACCCTCAAGGATGGCCTTATGGAAAAGATATCTCACTTTGGGAAAATCAACCCGGACCACGGCCATTCATGCTTTATTCAGCAATAGCCTATCAGGACAAATCATGGCTTGACCTCTGGAAGGCTGAAAATGCCAAACAAATGAAAGAAAAAGGCAACAGGAGTCAGTCTGTACAAAACAGGATGCTCTGGTTGGGACTGGAATATCCTTTAACCGCAAAAACAGCCTGGAAAAAGAGAGTTTCCGGAGAATTTGGAATGTCGATTGCCAGACTGCCATTTAATACATTAATTCATTGAATGTTAATCACATGACTATCTCAGCTTCGAAATATTTGTTTATAATTCCCGCCATGCTCTTCCTGTCGGGGATCGGTCTTGCCCAACAGGGAAGTAAAAGCCCTGGCGGATACAAGCAGAAACTTTCCGATTCAATATTACAGAAGATAACCGCAATCGAAAAAGAGCAAGTAATCAAAAGGGCAGACAAACTGCTCGGTGAAAAACCAAAGACGGTCACCGCAAGTTCGTGTCCCAGAAGTGTGGGTGGCAGGCACGATTTTTACTCCGAAGGTCCTTACTGGTGGCCCGATCCTGCCAATCCAAACGGAAAATTTATCCGCCACGACGGGTTGAGGTTTCCCGGCCGCTTCCAGGACCATGACAAAGACCTCCGCAATTTCTCGTGGATCGTTGGAACTGAGACATCCGCCTGGCTTTTGACAAGGAATCAAAAATATGCCAAAGCCGCAATGGAACATCTGAAGGCCTGGCTGGTTGATACAACCACCATGATGAACCCGAACATGCTGTATGCACAGGCAATCCGCGGGGTCAATACCGGTCGGGGTACCGGGATCATCGACGCTGGACAGTTGATGGATGTCGCACAATCGATAATGATCCTTCAGAAATCTCCTGCCGTTTCAGCCAAAGACATCTCCGTGATGAAAGAGTGGTTCAGAAAATTTATTTCCTGGCTTACTACCCATCCTTATGGCCTTGATGAGATGAACGCTGTAAACAACCATGGGTCCTGGTGGCATGCACAGGTGGCTTCCTATGCCAGATTAACAGGAGATGAGAAGGTGCTCCAAATGTGTCGGGACCATTACATGAAAATATTGTTGCCCAACCAGATGGCATCCAACGGGAGTTTCCCGGAAGAATTAGCCAGAACCAAACCCTACTCCTATTCCCTGTTCAACCTCGATGCAACGGCTTCCCTCTTATGGATTCTTGATGACAAAACGTTCAATGACTGGAATTATAAGCTTTCCGACGGACGTGGTATTTGGAAAGGTCTGGAATTTATGCTCCCATGCCTCAGAGACAAGAAAAAATGGACAGGGGGAGAGGATGTGGACCATTGGAAAGAACAACCAGAAGCCAGGCAATTCATGATTTTTGCAGCCTTGGCCGGTAGCAATCCTGCCTGGTTCGAACTGTGGAAATCACTGACAGAAAAAAGCAGCAGTGATGAGAGCCACATCTCGATGATGCTGAAAAACCCCCTGATTTGGATCAACATAAAATAACATAACATACAAAACTTCTTGATTATGAATCTTCTTAAGACTTTTCCAACGCTTTCCAGCTTAAAATCAGCCGGGTTGTTTTCCCTGCCGGTTATTGGAGCAATGATGAACCCTTCCTTCGCAGAAGCACAAGAAAAACAGCAAAAGAAACCAAACATCATCTTCATCCTGGCCGATGATCTGGGTTACGCCGAAATTGGATGCAATGGATCTGATCGGTACAAGACTCCAAACATCGACAAACTTGCCAGTCAGGGACTTCGTTTTACAAGAGCCTATGCCCTGCCGCTAAGCGGTCCGTCAAGGGCAACATTGCTCACCGGACGCTATGTGTTCCGTACCGGAGCCACCAACCAGGATGCCTGCTCAAGTGTCTTTACCAAAGCCGAGAAAGCGATCCCATATTACATCAAACCGGCAGGTTATGTTTCTACCATGATCGGCAAATGGGGGCAACTTCCGGATGATCCATCCGACTTTAGTTTTGATGAATACCTGCGGTTCTTTGGAAGCGGAGTTTACTGGACCGAACCCGGCAAAAAACAAAACTACAGGGTCAACGGTACTGATATGCTCCTGAAAGAAAACGAGTATATGCCGGATCTGATGCACCAGAAGATGGTGGATTTCCTGACAAAAAACAAAGACAAACCTTTCTTCGCCTACTATTCCATGTCTCACGTTCATGGGGAAATTGTGCGAACTCCAGACAGCAAACCAACTACTACTGACTTTTATGACGACAATGTCGTATATATGGACAAACTGGTAGGTGCGCTCCGAAAAGAACTCGACCGCCTCAAATTAAGTGACAATACCATCCTGATTTTCTTTAGTGACAATGGAACTGCCGGCGGTCATTCCGATTTGGCCACCATTGGCGGACGCCGACTAAGCGGACAAAAAGGATCGATGCTGGAAGGGGGAAGCCTTGAGCCGCTGATCGTTTACTGGCCGGGAGTTACGCCAAAAGGTAAAGTTTCTGACGACCTGATCAGCTCGACAGATTTCCTTCCCACTTTTGCCGAAATTACCGGAGCCACTCTGCCGAAAGATATCATCCTGGATGGCCAGAGCTTTAATGCACAAATCCATGGCCAAAAAGGAAATCCGCGAACCTCCCTCTTTGTTCAACTCGCCAACAACTATTGGGTGCGCAATTCAGGTTGGAAACTCGATCAATCCGGTAATCTTTTCGACATGAGCAAGGCGCCATTCGAAGAGATCGCCATTCCTGCGGACACCAAAGATCCGGTTGCCATGGCTACAAGAAAGAGCCTGCAGGCAGAACTCGATCGTTTAAACCCAAAGGGCGGGTTCATTGACCAGGGAGATGGTAGTGGTCGTCATGCCAACAAAAGCGCCAAAAGGGATTCCATAAAGGCAGCAAAGAAGGCCAGCGACCCTACAAAAGCAGCAAAAAAGAAAAGCAAAGAAGCGCAATAGTTACACCCGACAAATGATCCGTCATGAGAACTAATTCTCTCCCAAAAGCAGCCAACATATTATTATTCAGCGTGCTTCCTGTCTCTCTCTATTCAGAGATTCACGAAGCACATCCGAAACGACCAAACATCCTGGTCATCCTGAGTGACGACATGGGTTATTCTGATATTGGTTGTTTCGGTTCCGAAATAAAGACACCCAATCTCGACAGGTTGGCCAACAACGGCGTACGTTTTACCCAGTTTTACAATACTGCCAGATGCAGCCCCAGCCGGGCATCTCTGCTAACCGGACTCTATCCGCATGAGGCGAACATGGGCAATCTGGCTTCCGAGAACTATACCGAACCCGGTTATGGCGACGATTTGAGCAAAAGTTCGGTAACCTTGGCACAGATCCTGAAAAAGGCAGGTTATGCAACTTACATGACAGGCAAATGGCACATTGCCAAAGATATTTCGCCGACAGGGAACAAGGAAAACTGGCCTCTGCAACGCGGATTCGACAGGTATTTTGGCACTTTGAATGGCTCAGGAAGCTATTACGATCCGGGTACGCTGATTCGCAACAACACCTTCGTGGCACCTGGTAAAAACTTCTATTACACCGATGCCATCAGTGATACTACGGTGAAATACATCAGACAACATCCGAAAGAGAAACCTTTCTTCTTTTATGTGGCCTACACTGCAGCACACTGGCCCTTGCATGCCCCCGAAAAAGAGGTTGCCAAATACAAAGGGAAATATGATATAGGATGGGATTCCTTGCGAACACTACGCTTCAACAAATTAAAAAAATTGGGGATCATCAGCGACAATTGCCTCCTTTCAAAAAGGAGTGTCGAGGTCCCTGCCTGGAAAGATGAACCGATGAAAGCCTGGCAGGTAAGAAGGATGGAAGTTTATGCCGCCATGATCGATGTGATGGACCAGGGAATCGGCCGAATCATCACCGCTTTGGAAGAGAGAGGCGAACTCGAAAACACCGTCATCTTCTTCATGCAGGACAACGGGGGCTGTGCCGAACCCCAGGGTTCGGATTCACCTGAAATTCCATTGACAGCCGAACAACTCCTTCTGAAACCATCTTCCTACGATTCTATCAATCTCAACAAAAAACCTCTTTATACCCGCGATGGCCGCTGGGTCCGCAGCGGAAGAGGTGTCATGGCCGGAGATGCCAATGCCTGGATGGCTTACGGGCCGGAGTGGGCAAACGTCAGCAACACTCCCTACAGGATGTACAAGCAATATGTGCACCAGGGTGGAATTGCCTCCCCATAGATCGTCCACTGGCCAAATGGAATTTCGGCCAAAGGATTGCTAACCAAACAATTGTCTCACTTGATCGACATCGTTCCTACCTGCATGGAAATCACAGGAGGAAAGTACCCTGAAGTTTTTACTGGCAACGCCATTCAACCCATGGAGGGGATAAGTTTGGTACCTGCCTTCAAAAACAAAGCTACAAAGCGCGAATTCCTCTTTTGGGAACATTCGGCCAACCGGGCCATCCGGATGGGCGACTGGAAATTGGTGGCCAGGGTTAAAAACCAGAAAAAATTCACACCGGCAGATGAAAACGCATGGGAATTGTATGATTTGGCACAAGATCCATCTGAAACCATCGACCTGGCCAACAAATTTCCTGGTAAGGTAAAAGAGTTGGCCGACAGATGGGAAGCCGAAGCCCTCAGGACAAAAGCCAAACCATGGCCATGGAATGCCAACGAAAAAATAAAAGTGAAAAGTGAATAATTAAGAGAATCACATTTGAAATTCAAAATAGTGTTTGATTATCATAAGATTATGAAAAAAAATTTACAACTGACATTCATCTTATTTCTATTGGGTCCATCGGCTCTGATGGCCCAGCAGGAATACCTTACAGAATGCAACATTCACTATTACAGCGATTCGGTTCAGGCGAAGGATGAATACCTGGCTTCTCAGTGCACACTGGACATCTATTATCCAACCAATACCAAGAATTTTCCGGCCATCATCTGGTTCCATGGTGGAAGTCTTACCGGTGGTAAAAAGCAAATCCCGGAAGCCCTCAAAAACAAAGGCTACGCTGTCATTGGCGTGGAATACCGCTTGTCTCCAAAGGCCAAAGCCCCGGCATATATCGAGGATGCGGCAGCGGCCGTTGCGTGGGTATTTAACCACATCGAAAAATATGGAGGGAGAAAAAATCTGATTTTTGTTTCAGGTCATTCCGCCGGTGGATACCTGGGAATGATGGTAACCCTTGACAAAACTTATTTGGCAAGATACCATCTGGATTCAAACAGCATTGCTGCCCTGGTCCCTTTCAGCGGACAGGCGATTACCCATTTTACCATTCGAAAAGAAAATGGCATCGAAAATACCAAACCCATTGTCGACAAATATGCCCCACTCTTTTTTGTCCGCGCCGATGCACCCCGAATGCTGCTCATCACCGGAGACAGAGAGCAGGAACTCCTTGGAAGGTATGAAGAAAATGCCTACATGGCAAGGATGATGAAGCTGGCCGGCCATTCGAAAACGACCCTTTACGAACTGCAGGGATTTAACCACGGTGGCATGGCCGAACCTGCATTTCCACTGTTGCTCAAAGAGGTCGGCACCGTTACAAAAGAGGTTTTAGAAAAAAAATAACATTTAAGTCCTGCAAATGAAGAAATACCGTCTGCTTACCTTGGTTCTCTCATTGTTCTGCCTTTGTGCTGCCACCGACAACACCAAAAATGTATTGATTATCGGTGACTCCATCTCGATTGGCTATACCCCATTTGTTGAAAAAGCCCTCGCACCAGGTATCATAGTAACCCATAATCCGGGAAACGGAGGCTCTACGGTTAGGGGAAAAGATAGTTTGGAGGTCTGGCTAAATCACAAACAGTGGGACTTAATCGCTTTCAATTTTGGATTGCACGACCTGGTCTACAAGGATGACCAGAAAAAATACGATGTCCTCACCGGGAAAGTTTCGGTACCGCTGGAAGAATACCGTCAAAATCTGGAGCAAATTGTGGCTCAGTTGAGAGAAACAACGGCCATCCTGAAGTTCATCAATACCACCGTGGTACCGGAAAATTCGGCAGGCAGAAAGGTGGAAGATCCGGCCAGGTACAACGAGGTAGCGCTGGAAGTCATGAAGAAAAACGGCATTGAAGTCATCGATTTGTACACACTTTCACTAACAGTTCATCCAATAAATTCAAAACCGGGAAATGTGCATTATACGCCCGAAGGTTACCAATTGCTCGCGGCTCCTTTGATCAAAGCCATCCGAGCTTCGCTTCATCCATAAAAATCTGCACAAATGCGAAAAAATATCCTTCTGTCACTTCTTTTTCTGGGGATTAGCTTCTCCAATGATTTGCCTGCTCAACCGGCTAACGCTGTCCGGCTCATCGACAACTGGAAATACCTCAAAGGCGACCTTGGTGGCATTTGGGAAGCTGTAAGAACCTATAAAGCCGGTGATCCCGAGAGCGTTCCACTGTGGGAAGATGTTACCCTGCCCCACTGTTTCAACGCCACCGATGCCGTCGATCCGGATGTAAACTACTACCAGGGTCCAGGATGGTACACCAACCGTATCACCCTCAACAATCCTTATTCAAATGGACGCACACTCCTTCATTTCGAAGGCGCCGGACAAAAAACCGAAGTATGGGTTTATACCACCAAGGTAGGTTCACATGTCGGTGGATACAACGAATGGACGGTAGATATCACCGATGCCGTCAAGGATTTTCAACAGAATAAGAAAGTCGCGGATGTTTATAAGGGGAAAATTCCGCTTGCCATCCGTTGCGACAACTCCAGAGACCTGGAAATGATCCCCTCCAGCATGTCTGATTTCAACGTGTACGGAGGAATTTACAGGTACTTGAATCTGGTCTATGTTCCGGCATTCTCGGTGGAAAAACTTCATATCAATGCATCGGTCGATGCAAAAGGATTGGAAGGGAAACTTGACCTGAGTCTTAAATTCAGTAATAAATCGCAACTGACCAAAGCTGGGCTCAAAATTGAAATCAAAGACCCATCAGGGAAGTTGCTGATTGGTAAAATACTTGAAACAGAATCATTTGTTGGAGAAAACTCACTTCTCAGCCAATCTTTCAAAAAACCGGTTCTTTGGTCACCCGACCAACCCAATTTGTATTCCTGCAGCGTGACGATCGAAACTGCTTCAGGCTCCCAAACCGTTACGGAAAAATTTGGCTTCCGCAATTTCGAATTTGTCGAAAAAGGGCCGTTTAAATTGAATGGCACCCGATTATTGCTCCGGGGCACTCACCGACATGAAGATCAAGCAGGCGTTGCCGCTGCAATGACCGAGCCGATGATTCGCCAGGAGATGAAGATGATGAAGGAGATGGGTGTCAATTTCATCAGGTTAGGTCATTACCAGCAATCGCGAATCGTTCTCAACCTTTGCGACAGTCTGGGCATATTTACCTGGGAGGAAATTCCCTGGTGCCGAGGTGGACTGGGAGGAGCAAAATATCAGCAGCAGGCAAAAAGCATGCTCACAGACATGATTGATCAGCACCGCAACCATCCGGCCTGCATCATTTGGGGACTCGGCAACGAGAACGACTGGCCGGGCGACTTTCCCGAATTTGACAAGGAAAAAATCAGGGCCTTTATGACTGAACTGAATACCTTGGCCCACCAGCTTGACCCCACGCGGATGACATCCATCCGACGATGCGATTTTTGCAAAGATATACCGGATGTCTACTCTCCTTCCATCTGGGCAGGTTGGTACAAGGGAATTTACACCGAATACCGCCAGTCTACTGAGACGGAAATACAAAAAGTAAAACATTTCTTCCATGCCGAATGGGGTGGCGACAGCCATGCCGGACGCCACTCAGAAGCCCCTGACAAAATCCTTCAAAAAGTGGAAACCGGAGTTGGTACGGATGAACGCAAGGGCGATGCATCGCTTTTTGGGGGTCCGGCAAGGGTATCCAAAGATGGCGATTGGAGCGAGTCCTATCTTTGCAACCTGGTGGACTGGCACCTGAAGGAGCAGGAGAACATGCCCTACCTCACAGGATCGGCCTATTGGCCATTCAAGGATTTTTCGACTCCCATCCGTCCGGATAATCCCATCCCCTACATGAACCAAAAAGGTGTGGTGGAACGCGACCTGACCAAAAAAGAGGCCTATTTTGTCTTTCAATCCTGGTGGACTCAGGTGCCAATGGCACATATTTACGGTCACAGCTGGCCCGTTCGCTGGGGTGAAGAGGGTGAATTGAAGATGGTCAAGGTATATTCCAACTGCGACGAAGCCGAACTATTTCTCAACGGAAAATCATGCGGCATCAAAAAGCGAAATGGTCAGGATTTCCCCGCTGCCGGACTGAGGTGGAATGTCAAATACGAGAAGGGTGATAATCAACTCAAAGTTGTTGCAAAAAAAGGTAAAACCACGGTATCGGACGAAATCAAACAAGCTTATCAGACCGAAAAATGGGGAGTTCCTGCGCAGATGACCCTCAAGAAAATTGATCAGAAAGGTGAAATTGCTACGCTCGAGGTCATGGTGTTGGATGCCAACAAAGTGTTGTGTCTGGATGCAAAAAATATGGTAACTTTCGGCTTGACAGGGGATGGTAAACTGATGGATAACCTTGGTACCTCCTCAGGCTCAAGAAAAGTTGAATTGTACAATGGAAGGGCAATTATCCGGGCAATTACAAAAGGAGGAAAAAACATTGCAAGTGTGGCCTGCAAGGGAATTCCAACGGTATTGTGCAACATTGAGCAATAATTGCAAATATCTGATTGAATGAAGAAAAGGGATTTTCTTACGACTTCTGCTGGTTTACTGGCCATAATGACTCTCCCTGGAGCATACTTGATTGAAAAGGGAAAAAGTGTTCCGAGAAAATTCAGATTCAGGGATTATCAGAGCAAAACCAGTTTTGGAAAGGTGAAAATTGTCACCCCGGACGATGGCTTGTACATTCATACATTTTTCGATGTCTGTCCTTTCAGTCCCTCTCAAAAACTTCTTGCTGTCAATAAACTACCTTACCAGGGCAAGGATGCCAAATACGGGGATCATTGTGATGTTTGCATCATAAATCTGGAAAATGAAACCATCGAAACAGTCTATTCCACCAAGGGATGGGGGTACCAATTGGGTGCAAACCTAAACTGGGGGAAAACAGATCGTTTTATTTACACAAATGACATAATTGACAATCAGGCGGTTTGTGTAAGAATTGATCTGGACACCAAAGAAATACGGGCTTTTATCGGTCCCATGTACCATATTGCACCTGACGAGTCTGCCGTAATTGGGTTCCCTTTGGATACCATCAATGTTACACAAATGGGATATGGAGTACCGAAATTCAAGGAATACGATCAGATCAAGGGTGCTCCTTCAGATCAGGGCATCTGGCGCACAAGTCTGAAAACCAATGAAAAAAAACTCCTGGTAAGCCTTGCAGATACAGCAAAAAAAGCCGATGACCCATCTTTTTTGAATGGCGGCAATAGCTATTTTTTTCATTCAAAATACAATCATCAGGGAACAAGGATTTTCCAGGTGATGCGATGTCTTTTTCCTGAAATCAATTTGACCTCCAATGCCTCTGTAAGACCCGACCACACCAAAGAAGGATGGAACCCGATGGTTTTTGTCTTTGACACGGATGGTAACAATATTCATCAGACGGTCACAAGAAAACAATGGTCGTACGGCGGCAATCATCCAAACTGGCATCCAGACGGTGATCACATCATCATGAACATAAAGCCTGGCTGGCAGGGTGACAGCAAAATGCGCTTCTGTATGTTCCATCACACCGGGAAGGATTTTAAGGTATTGGCAGGCAAACATACCGGCAGTGGCCATCCGAGTGTAAATTCTGATTTTACATATTTACTCTCGGATTATTATGTTGGAGAGTATAAGGCGCTTGGTCTGGATGGAGCTCCAATCAGACTGATTAACCTCAACACAGAGGAAGAAGTTTACCTGTGCACTGTTTTTACGGATGTAGATAGCGACAACGAAACATTCAGAATTGATCCGCATCCTGTCTGGAGCAGGGATTACAAAAAAGTTTGTTTCAATGGAGCGCCCGAGGGGAAGAGGCAGGTATTTATTGCCGACCTCACCAGTAAAATTTGAATGTCGCCGATTGTAAAAGAGTGGAGGAAAACTAAAAAAAAACATACAAACAACAATGGTTGAACAAGAAATAATGAATTGTACAATAATCAATTAACCAATATGGAAAATAAAACAAACCAGACAAGAAGGGATTTTATCGCCAAATCCGCGGTGTCAGTCTCAGGCATTTCAGTCGGATTAAATGCCATGGGTGCAGCAGAACGTGGCAGGATACCCGGCGCCAATGACAAAATCAGAATGGGTTTTATCGGAATCGGAAACCGAGGCTCACAACTTCTGGAACTTTTTATGCAAAATAAGGATGTCGAAATAGTCGCACTGTGCGATATTTATGAGCCCTATTTGCTGCGCGACAGAAGCAAGGTCGACCAGCGCTGGTTGCAAACACTTGCCGGACAGGTTCCCCAGATGGGTGAAAAATTCGACAATACACCAACACGCTACAACGATTACAGGAATCTGCTGGCTGATAAAAATATTGATGCCGTCTGCATTGCAACCCCCGACCACTGGCATGCCATCATGATGATTGAGGCAGTGAAGGCAGGAAAAGATGTTTACGTTGAGAAACCATTGACCCAAACAATCAGGGAAGGCCGGACAATGGTCAACGTATGGAAAGCCAGCGACCGGGTAGTTGCCGTAGGCCTCAACCGAAGGGGCAATGAGGTTTATCAGAAACTCGCCAAAGAGATTCCTGCCGGTAAGATTGGGCAGGTCACCATGGGCAGAGCAGCCCGTGTAAGCAATCTTTTCCCGAATGGGATCGGCAAACTAAAAGCCGAGCAGCCACCGAAAGATTTCAATTGGGACCTGTGGCTCGGGCCCAGGGCCTCAAGGCCTTACCAGTACAACATGGCTCCATACTATTTCCGTTGGTGGGGTGAATTTTCGAGTCAAATGGGAAATTGGGGCGTCCATTACATGGATGCCATGCGCTGGATGATGGGGGAAGTCGCACCGGTGGCCATCACAGCACACGGCGGAAAATATGTACTGGACCATGATGGGGATATTCCTGATACGATGCAGGTCACCTACGAATTCGCTTCCAAAAAAATGATTTCGTTCAGCATATTTGAATCAAGCGGTGGCGATATTTTCCCATACGGGGAAATTGAACTCCGTGGTACCAAGGGAAATCTGCTGGCCAGCCAGGACGGATACAAAATTATTCCTTCGAAAAAGGGCCAGTTTCAAAACTGGAAAGAGAAGGAGCTGATCAAGGCAGAAGAGTTCAGCATCCCTGCAGGGGATCTGAAAGATGGCAGCAATGCCATGGCAACCGCCAATGTCATCCGCAATTTTCTGGATTGTGTAAAAACCAGGCAAAAACCTTTGTGCACCCTCGAAGACGGTCACCGTTCAACCAGTTTCGCACATCTGGCCAACATCGCTCTGGCCACCGGCAAACGTCTTCAATGGGATCCCGAGAAGGAGTTGTTTACCAATTCGGAAGAGGCCAACAAAATGCTGCATTACGAATACCGCAAACCCTGGAAATTATAAAACATGGAACGTCGCAATTTTATCCAAACATCTGCGCTTTCGGCCGCAGGCATTGGCCTGGCAGAATCCGGCATGGCAAACCTCCCTGTCAATGGAAAATCATTGAAGAGACCCTTGTGCGCATTTACCAAATGCCTGCAGTTCCTCACAATCGAAGAGGCCGGGAAGGTACTGGCTAAAAACGGTTTTGACGGCGCCGACCTCCTGGTAAGGCCTGGAGGCCAGATTGAACCAAAAAATGTAAAAGCAGAACTGCCACTTGCGGTAAAGACTTACCAAAAACTGGGCATAGAAATTCCCATGATGGTGACGGCAGTCACGGATCCGTCCGAGCCATTTTCGATGGAAACCCTCCAGGTCGCTGCAGATTCGGGTATCCGTTATTACCGCATGGGATGGCTCCCGTACGATTTTACAAAATCCATCCAGCAAAACCTCGATGGCTACAAGAAAATCTTTGAAAAATTGGCCAAGGTGAACGAAAAGCTTGGAATCCACGGCGGTTACCAAAATCATTCGGGTTTGCATGTAGGTGCTCCGGTTTGGGATCTTTATGAATTGGTGAAAGAGGTAGATCCAAAATACCTGGGCGTGCAATACGATATCCGGCATGCCCAAACCGAAGGTGGCTACTCCTGGATGCTTGGGATGAAAAGGGTTGAACCCTGGATCCGGACCATCTGCATCAAGGACTTCGTTTGGGGCAAAGATGCAAAAGGTGCCTGGCACCACCAGAATGTGTTGCTCGGCGAAGGCATGGTCAATTTCGATGAATTTCTGAAAGAATACAGTACCCTGAAGGTCGAGGCGCCCATCAGTATCCACTACGAATACGACCTGGGCGGTGCCGAAACTGGCAAGAAAACAACTACCATGGACCACGAAAAGATCTTCGGGATGATGAAAAAAGACCTCGAATGGATTCGCGCAAGCATGCAGAAAAACAACATTGAACCTTAACATTCAATGGATTATATTCTTCTTCGATCACATGGAAGTCCCAAAGGCAAATCCAGCCGCGTAGCGGCGACATGTTTGTAAATTGGTAATACGAGCTATCTGGAGCGTCCGCGAATCAAATTTGAAAACAGATTTTGGATTATTTCGGACGCAAGGTACAAGTCTCGAAAAGAGAGGAAACTTGAAAGTTCGTGATGAATTGAGCCTTTAAAATATTATAAAATTTGACCGATGAATAATTTCACCACCAGAAGGGGTTTTA
>CAZGSQ010000074.1:0-17817 GCA_964528535.1 uncultured Tangfeifania sp.
GAGTTAGGAGTTAGGAGTTAGGAGTTAGGAGTTAGGAGTTAGGAGTTAGGAGTTATTTAAGGATGATCAGGAGCCCATCTTTTGGAATGGGAAGTTTGACTGTGAGTCTCGATTTTTGAATATCATACTGATAATCAGTAGATTCATCCAATTTTTTTCCATCAAAAGTTAGACTTACGGGTTTATTTTCAAGATGAACCACAAAGATGGAGGGTTTCTTCATCTCCCTCAAGGTTAGTTCAATCCTATCGGGATGGTTGTTCATCGAGACCGTCGAACTTCCAGACTTGTCAGGATGATGGAGTGTAAACCGATTGTCGACGCCGGGATAGACCAACCAGGTAACCGATCCCTTGTTTGCTTCTGTTCCCAGACCAGTGTAGCTTCGCTCTACATTGAATGGAACAATTGCTCCTTCACGGATGTAAACGGGGAACTCATCCAGCGGAAATACCTTTTCGAAAGTGATCGGTCCTTCAAGGAGCTCCTGATCGTGGAAAAAGTACCTCCATCTCCCTGCCGGGAGTGTAATTTTGTTCTTCAGATCATCCCTGTAAATGGGCGCCACCAAAAAATCATCGCCAAAAAAATAGTGGTACTTTCCTTCGGCGGGTTGCTGGAGTACGCTCCCACCCTGATGCCCGGTGACGACATAACTGTACATGTAAGGAACCAATTCGGTATGAAGCCACGAAAACTTACGGATCACCTCCAGTTCCATCGTGGTTCGGTGCCACAAAGCCCGTTCGCCATGCCCGCCATTGAGGAACAATCCGCAAAATGCAGAGAGCTGCGTCCAGCGCATGTAGAGTCTGGGAGGAATGTTTTGGCCTGAAAAACCGGCAACATCCGATCCGATTATGTTGTAGCGCAATTTAGCCGCAGCAAGTATATTTTGGATAGCCATTTCAATGCCATCGATACCATCCAGTGCCAAATCCTTGGTCTTCTTGTCTTCTGCAGTCATTTGACCCATCGACTCCCAGCTGTGCTTTTTGTCGCCAACCCAGGTGACGGGTGCGGCATCCAGGGGAGCAAATCCTTCGGGGTGGTACCATCTGTCAATGGATCTTGCCAGGGTAACAAATTCGGGATTTTGTGTCAGGCCATGGTCGTATTCATCACGGTAGTAATGGTCCATGTAGCTCCTCGTCGACATCCATCCCGACATGGTCGATTTGTAGAGAAAGGGAACTGGACCCACCTGTGTGTAAAACAATGTAGCAGTTCCATCCAGTTTCCATCCGTCAATCCCCAGATCGAAGAGATTTTGCTGGCGTCCCTTCCACCATTTCATCGCTTCGGGATTCGAATAATCGATGAAACCACCTTTGCCTTTCCACCATCTGTTTTTCTCTCCCTTTCCTGCCAGGAATCCCTTGTCTGAAGCCTCCTTAAAAAAAGATTCCGACTCCCTGATTTGCGTGTCGTTGCTGTAACTGTTCACCATGTTGGTCATCCAGCAGACGACCCTGTAGCCCCGCTCCTGCAAGTTGCCGAACCAGGCTTTTGGATGGGGATATTTGAGCGTATCAATTTCGAAATCGTTGTACCTTAGACTCCATGGGCTATCCAGAAGGATGGTCCTTACAGGAATATCATATTTGGCATAACCATTCAACAAAGTATCCACCCGTTCAGCTGTATTGACATCATCTTCCCACAACCAACATTCGAGCGCCCACGCAGGGGTTAGAGGCGGATTTCCGTGACGCTGCTGGTTGAAGAACATTCCCCGGAAGGGTAAGGCAAAATAAAAATAGTAGACCAACATCAGGACAGTGGCTGCGACGAAAAGAACTCTTTTCCAGCGAATGGATCTTTTTGTATTCGGCATGTGGTTGTAAAATTTGATCGGTTGGTGACATTGGTGCTGCGTTGGTGCGTAGGAAACACTTTGATTCTTCCTACCAGAATAACAATCAAAAACATTCTATCTGATCATTTTCAGTCCAAAGATAAGTACGCCGGTATTTACCAGCATGTGAACGATGGCACTGTAAAATACATTCTTTGTCTTGAGATAGGTGTAACCGTAGGCCCAGCCGGCGACACAGGCTAATCCAATGTAAATGATTGACTTGGCATGGTAATGTACCAAACCGAAGGTAACACCGGTGATGGCAAGTGAGGTATAGACACCGAAGCCAAATTTTCCGGATTTTTCTATTAGGTAAGCCGAACCGAACAGGATTGCGGTTACAAGTGCAGGGAACCATTTCATCTTTCCTTCAAGCGTATAACCTACCAGGAAGGCCCCAACCAAGAGTATCACAAACCCGATCGACCAAAAAATCAGCCACGATTTACCCTGTGCTATCCTCTTGGCCAGCATGTTCTGCAAGACTCCACGAAAGAAGAATTCCTCGAAAAGGGCCGTATGCAGGAAGGTTCCTACCATGGTAAACAGGATTGATTTGATCAGTACTCCGGTAGTTTCACTGTAACCGATGACGGCAATGAAATTGACTGATCGCCCAAAAATGAACACCAAAGCGTAATAGGCCATCCAAACCAACAAAGCAGTTCTGAGCGATTTAAATTTTGGCTCAACAAAAAAACCAATCTCGCTGATTCCCCGCACGATGCCAAAAGCATAGAAACCTGAAATCAATATAAGTACATGTGAGATTGAATCGAAACCGACTCCCCTGAAGGGGATATCACTGTTTTGACCAATATTGAAAATTGCCGTAGGAAGCAAAGCAAGAACAAAAACTGTGAAGTCGAGCCAACCTACTTTTCGAGCCGGATCGTGGGGCAGCGAAAAGAGAATCGATGGGAAATAGATGATGTAGAGCAGCAACCATGGATTTCCTTCCAGGATATTTGATCGGTTGAGCGTCAGGTATAGGAAATAGAAAACCGATACCACGGTAGGAAATATCAGAACTTTAAACCTGTTGTTTGCTATCCACTGCTGAAATACCTCTACAACAGCCTTCTGGCCGATGACGAATTGTGTCAGGTAAAGTAAAATAAAAAATGGCAAAGCTATGAGCAATTCTGCAGAGGAACAACTTCCAGCGAGGTAGTAAAGAAAGAGGACTGTGAGTAAGGCGGTTGCTACGCCGCTTTTCAGGAGGGAACCGTAAAAAAGGTTCATTCGCCCAATTTTTGTTGGTGTCATCGTGGTAGTAGTTAAGAGTAAAGTGATGCCCCGGATGGCCAGCAAGCACATGGTTGACCAAACAAATATACAAATAGCACGTTAACAATTCAGTTCACATGTACTAATCGTCAAAAAAATCAGATTCCAACCCAGCCAATTGTATGTCAAAAAATAGTAAATTGTCACCAATTATGCACCGCAAGGAAAAGTACATGAAACGGATCATCCCATTTACTACCCTCTTTCTTTTGCTTCTTACATTTCAACCGCTTCCGGCGCAAACTCCCTTCAAACGCGGTGTGAATCTGACCGGTTGGTTCCAAACGACAAGCACCAAACAGATCCAATTCACCAAATTTACCAAAAAAGATTTTGAGAACATCAAGATGCTTGGCTGCGATGTGATCCGGCTGCCAATCAACTTGTTTTACATGACGGATGGGAAGCCTGGGTATCGCATCGATCCCCTCTTTTATGATTTTCTTGATCAGGCAGTTACATGGGCCGAGGAGCTAAAGATTTACCTCCTGCTTGACAACCATACGAGTGATGATCTGGCAAGTAAAAACCCCGAGCTTGAAACTATCCTCTCGAAGGTTTGGAGCCAGATGGCTGGACACTACAAGAGTCGTTCAGATTACCTCTTGTATGAGATTATGAACGAGCCAAACGGCATTACAACTGCTGTCTGGGGCAAAATTCAGCAAACTGCCATCGATGCCATCCGAAGTACGGACACCAAGCACACCATCGTTGTTGGATCATCTAGTTTCAACACCTACAATGAATTAAGCCAGTTGCCAGTCTATACAGACAACAACCTGCTTTACACCTTTCACTTCTACGACCCTTTTCTGTTTACACACCAGGGTGCAACATGGGTCACCCCAACCATGGCTTCGCTTGCCAATGTTCCATTTCCCTACGGGGCAGGACCCATGCCTTTGTTGCCGACAGAACTGATTGGCTCTTGGGTTAACAGCGCATTCAACAACTACCAGAATGATGGTACCGTTGCCAAAATCATACAACTTATTGATGTAGCCATCACCTTCAGAAACAACAGAAAGGTACCCATTTTTTGCGGTGAATTCGGTGTTTACATGAAAAACAGCAACGATGCATTCAGGGTATCGTGGTACAATGAAGTGCGCAAATATCTGGAAGAGAAGGCTATTCCGTGGACAATCTGGGATTACCAGGGTGGTTTCGGGCTTTTCCAAAACGGAACGGATGCACTCTTCGACTACAACCTGAACATTCCGATGGTCAAAGCACTTGGACTGAATGCTCCATTGCAACAAACTTATGTCCTCAAACCAGATTCAATTGGTTTTCCACTCTACACAGATTACATTGGTGAGAAAATATTTGCATCGGACAATGCAGGCGGAGGAACCATTGATTACTACTCTGCCACCTCGCCAAACAGCGGGAAATACTGTATTTACTGGACCGGGACGGCACAATACGGCTACATTGGCTTTGATTTTGTTCCCAACAAGGACCTTTCCAAATTGGTGGCCAACAATTTCGCCATCAGCTTCCTGGTAAGGGGAGACACCCCAGGCACTAAATTTGACGTTCGTTTTGTAGATACAAAAACAACAGATCCACAGGATCATCCCTGGCGGATGGGTTACACCATCGATGAGGCTGTAGCTCCCTGGGATGGGAAATGGCACAAAGTTTACATTCCCCTCAAAAATTTTAAGGACCAGGGTGCATGGGACAATGGCTGGTTCAACCCCATCGGTGGCTACGACTGGAAGGCAACCGATAATTTCCTGATCGTTGCCGAACAAGGTGATCTGAAAGGAAAAGCATTTTGGTTCGACAACATCTGCCTGACCAACAAGGACACTTTGGTTGCCAACAACTCCACTGCCACCAATTTGCCGATTATTTTGCAGTCGAACTACAACCCAACGATGCAAATCTATCCCAATCCTGTCGCCCATGAGGTGACCATTTCCTATAAAATTGCAACCAACGAGGAGGTTGAGATAGCTATCTTCAACATGAAGGGTCAAAAGATCAAACCACTCGTTCACAGTCTCCAATTTCCAGGCGAATATTCGCTCATCTGGAATCCGTTTGATGGTCAGGTTGCGTCCAATCCAAGGGGAATCTACCTGTGCCGGTTCTCCTTCTCAGGGAAAATATTCACCAAAAAGATATCGCTTTTGTAGAATCTCCTAAATTTTATATTTGAGATACTATTTATATCACTGTTAATTAGCACCTTAAAGAGCATATTTGTACTATCGCCCAACAGATTTAACAACATATGACAATATTTGCAACAATGAATAATATTAAAGATATTTAAAAACAATTTTAAATATCTGTCAACAATGTCAAAACAAAATTTGCCTACCCTTCAGATTGGGGACTTGAAAATTTGCCCTCCCATCATTCAGGGAGGAATGGGAGTAAGGGTTTCAGGGGCAAATCTTGCTTCAGCAGTAGCGAATGAAGGTTGTGCCGGCATCATCGCAAGTGTTGGTTTGGGTGGTTATGAAGATGCATCGGCCTCGAAATTTGTTGAAATCAACAACGATGGTTTAAGAACGGCCATCCGAAAGGCCCGCACACTCTCGAATGGCACCATTGGCGTAAACGTGATGGTGGTCTTGTCCAACTATGAGGAGCTGATCAAGGTCTGTGTCGAAGAAAAAGTTGACATGATCATTTGTGGTTCCGGACTTCCCCTCGATCTCCCCAAGCTAACCGAAGGATCCAACATCAAGCTGATTCCCATCGTATCCTCTGCGAGGGCATTCAACATCATCTACAAGAAGTGGAAGCAGAATTTCAATAAAATCCCGGACGCAGTTTTGCTTGAGGGTCCAATGGCAGGAGGCCATCTCGGATTCTCATACGACGACATTGCCAACAACACCGCCAGAACCCTGGAAGAGTTGGTGAAGGAGCTGATTGAGTTTGTAGATACGCTCGAAGAGAAGATCCCTGTCATTGCCGCCGGAGGGATCTTTGATGGTCACGACATTGCCAAATTTTTAAAAATTGGTGCGGCAGGGGTGCAGATGGCCACCCGTTTCGTTTGTACTGACGAATGTGATGTACACCCTGATTTCAAGCAAGCATACCTTACAGCCAAAAAAGAGGACATTGGTATTATCAACAGTCCGGTAGGCCTACCGGGAAGGGTGATCCAGAATGATTTTACGAAAAGGGTTTTCAAGGGGGAAACCATCCCATTCAAATGTCCCCACCACTGCCTCCGCTCCTGCAACCCGCGGACGGCACCCTACTGCATCGCAAAGGTGCTTACCGATGCCTCCAAAGGCAGGCTTCTCAACTCTTTTGTTTTCGCTGGGGCCAACGCTTACCGTTGTACTGAAATTGTATCTGTTAAGACGCTTGTTAACCAGTTATCGAGCGAGATGATGCAGAGTTTGGGCCAAGAAGATTGAAATAATATAATTTAAATATACTGTTTACCAACACCATATTGGTAAATAATTCTTACCTTGTGGCACAATCAAATTTTCCGTACTGGAAAAACCAAGCTTTCTCAATCGTCCTTACTAAGCTTCTCTCAGGTTAAGTCAGTACCAAAAAAATGTCCATAAAAGCACCATGTCGATATCAAAAATAGAACTGAGTACATGATCCCAAGCATTTATTTCAAATCGAATTGGAAAGCTTTTGCCATTTTGATTGTTGGGATTTCTTTGACCATTTTGGTGGCTTTTTACACAAAAACCAACAACGACTTGCGTTTGAACCAAGAATTTAAATTGGTATGCAACGACATTAAATCAAAAATTACCGCCAGACTATATACACACGCACAGCTTTTGAGAAGTGGAGCTTCATTTATTGAAGCAGCAGATACGGTCACCAGGAAAAAATGGAACTCGTTTATTGAGTCCTCCAAATTGAGCAAAAACTTACCCGGTATTCAGGGAGTTGGCTTTTCAGTAGTCATCAAGAAAGCGCAGTTGGATGCTCACATACACCGTATCAGAATGGAGGGCTTTCCTGACTACCATATATTCCCTGCAGGAGACAGAGAGAAATACACCTCTATCCTGTTTCTTGAACCTTTTAGCGATAGGAATCTCCGGGCTTTCGGCTACGATATGTATGCCGAGCCAATTCGCAAAAAAGCCATGGATCAGGCATGTGACTATGATTTAGCCACGCTTTCGGGAAAAGTTGTTCTTATGCAGGAAACCGGGGAGGAATTACAGCCAGGAACCTTGATGTATGTACCTGTTTACCAAAAAGATAAACCAACTAATACAATTGAACAACGCCGGGCTGCTATTTTGGGTTGGGTCTATAGTCCGTACCGGATGTTTGATTTGTTGAATGGGATTTTGGGACGTTGGGATTTGGATGAAACCTATAAAATTCGGTTGCAGGTTTACGACAACGACCAGATTTCTCAAAATTCATTGTTGTTCGACAGTCAAAGACCTAACTCAATGGCTCTCCAGGGATCTTCTGAACCGGCCACTACAATCCCAATCGAGTTCAATGGCAAAAGATGGACCTTAAAATTTATGCATCTGAATTCGCAAATCTCATTTCATCAAGGCATTACTTTTACAATTTTATTTAGTGGCCTAATAATCAGTTTTTTATTATTTTCATTGTACCTGTCTCTTTACAATACCAATTTCAGGGCTTCACAAGTAGCCGACAAATTGGCCTCAAAGCTAAATGAGAGTGAAAATAGATTTTCATTGTTTATGGACCACTTGCCCGCTATTGTGTTCCTGAAGGACAATGAGGGCAGGGCCCTTTTTGTCAATGCATTTATGGACAACGCATTAGGTGCATCAAAATGGTTGGGCAAAAACATGTTTGAAATATTTCCAAATGAATTTGGCGCCAAATTTCTGGAAGGCGACCTGAATGTGATCAGGAAAGGTTATGAAAAATTAGACGAGCATATCTTGCTACTCGATGGCACATTACACTATTTTGAAACCCAGAAATTCATCATTCCACGACCAGGACAAGAACCTTACCTTGGGGGAATCTCGTTGGACATTACAGAACGCAGGCAGACAGAACTTAGTCTGCAGGAAAAAAACGATGAACTTATCAGACTCAATGCCACCAAGGACAAATTTTTTTCAATTGTAGCCCATGATCTGCGCGGACCATTGGGATCCATACTTGGATTGACTCAGTTAATGACAGATGACCTGTCGGATATGACACTTGCAGAGATTCAGAGAATGATTGGAATCATGAATGAATCGCTGATCAACCTCAACCTTTTGCTGGGAAATCTTTTGGAATGGTCGCGGATGAACAGTGGTCTTTCGATTTTTAAACCAGAGATTTTTCTGTTAGCGCCAAAGATTGAGGAGGTCAATGTGCTGCTGGCTCAGGCTGCCATCAGAAAGGAAATTTCTATTGTCTCAGAAATCCCTGAGGAATTGCATGTTTGCGCAGACGCCAACATGCTTGCATCCATTTTGCGCAATTTGGTGACAAATGCTGTTAAATTTACGGCAAAAGGTGGTAGCATCAAGATTTCAGCCAAATTTACCGACCAAAATTTTGCTCTAATAGCTGTTCAGGATACCGGTATAGGCATCCAAAAAGAGATGATAGAGGATTTATTCAGGCTCGATTCGAAATCAAGAAGAGCCGGGACCGAAGGCGAACCAAGTACCGGACTTGGGTTACTGATCTGCAAAGAATTTGTAGAAAAACACAACGGGAAATTATGGGTAGATAGTGATCAGGGAGTTGGTACCACATTTTACTTTTCATTACCATTATATTCATAAAAATAAATTGATATTCATCCAAAAATAACAACCTATGCAATCGAACAGACGCAACTTCTTGAGGAACTCTTTTGCCACTGCCTCAGGCATGGCTGCAGCTACCATGTTACCTGCTGACTTATTTGGTCAAGATTTTCATGCTACAAACCGGCCGGAAGAGATTATTCTACAACAGGAAAAACGTGCGGCACCCAAAGAATCCATCCGTTTTTCAGTAATAGGCATCAACCACGACCACATTTATGGCATGGTTGATTCGTTGCTGAAAGGAGGCGGACAACTCGTTTCGATATTTTCAAAAGAGCCGGAATTACTTCCCAATTTCACCAGGCGTTTCCCCAATGCAAAAATTGCCCGCAGCGAAATGGAAATACTTGATGATACCTCTATTCAATTGGTTGCAAGTGCTGCCATACCTGTTGACAGGGCTCCGTTGGGTATTCGTGTCATGCTGTCCGGGAAGGATTTCATGACAGACAAGCCCGGAATCGTCACTTTCGATCAGTTCAAGGAGGTAAAAAAAGTGCAGAAAAAAACGAACAGAATCTATTCCATTGTTTACAGCGAACGCCTGGGGAATCCTGCTGCTGTGCACGCAGGTGAATTAATCTTATCGGGTGCAATCGGGAAAGTAGTCCAGACATTGGGCATCGGCCCGCACAGAATGCGGCCCAAAACGCGCCCCGACTGGTTCTTTGATCCGGAAAAAGCAGGAGGTATCTTGTGCGACATTGGCTCACATCAGTGCGACCAGTTTCTATTTTACACAGGCTCCAAACAGGCTGAGGTAAGTTTCTCGCAAGTCGGAAATTTCAACAACCCAAATTATCCCAAATATTCCGATTTCGGTGACATGAACGTCCGCAGCTCCCATGCATCAGGTTATATCCGCATCGACTGGTTCACGCCCGAAGGTCTCGACACTTGGGGAGATGGCCGAATGTTCATTCTGGGTACTGAGGGTTTCATCGAAATGAGAAAGTACATCGATATTGCAGGTCGCAAGGGGGGCAATCACCTGTTTCTTGTCAACCAGAAAGAGACAAAATATTTCGATTGTTCTCAAGTTTATATGCCATATGGTGAGCAACTTGTCAGTGATATTGTTCACCGCACCGAGACTGCCATGTCGCAGGATCATTGCTTTCTTGCCACAGAATTGGCACTTACTGCTCAAAAAAGGGCCTTTCTACTCAATCTTTGAATCATTTGATAGGTGTCTCGCTCAATAGCCTTTACAAACTGATTTTCAGTAATAAATAACAGCATTCATGGTAACATACGAAGCTGGAAGCAACAGTCGTGGAGACATTTTTGAGATTAACAGATATGTGGCATGAATATTTTAATCGTCAACAACACAATCATCCCTGTAAGCTTGTATGGCGGGACGGAACGGGTCATTTGGTACCTGGGAAAGGAGCTTGTCAAACTTGGACACAATGTTACTTACCTTGTTGCGAAAGGTTCTACTTGTGAATTTGCGCATGTTATTCCACTTGATAAAAGTGTTGGTCTTGCAAAACAGATTCCTGAATACATTGATTTGGTGCATTTTAACTTTATACCTGAAAATTTAAATGAAATTAGAAAGCCTTACCTGATCACCCTGCACGGAAATGTCCGGCAAGAGCAGAAATTGGATTTAAATACCGTTTTTGTATCCAAAAATCATGCAGAAAGATATGGTTCTTCCTGTTTTGTTTACAATGGCCTGGATTGGGACGACTATGTCAAACCCCAATTGGCTGAAGAGCGCAAATATTTCCATTTTCTGGGAAATGCAGCCTGGCGTTTGAAAAATGTAAAAGGAGCCATCCAAACAGTCCTGAATACGAAATCGGAGCGGTTGAAAGTTTTGGGTGGTGTCAGGTTCAATGTCAGGATGGGAATAAGATTTACATTCTCGCCCAGGATAAGTTTTCACGGCATGGTGGGGGGAGCAAACAAAGACCATCTTTTGAACGGTTCAAAAGGGCTCATTTTCCCTGTTTTGTGGCACGAACCATTCGGATTGGCCATCCTGGAAAGTCTCTATTTTGGTTGCCCTGTCTTCGGTACGCCATATGGTTCACTTCCTGAAATAGTTCAGAAAGAATTTGGCCTTCTTTCTTGCCACCTTCATGAATTGACAAATGCCTTGGCGTATAGCGACACCTTCAACAAGAAACGCTGTCATGAATATGCACTTTCAGAATTCAACAGCAAGAAGATGGCTGAAGGTTACCTGGAAAAATATACTCGTGTCCTGTCGAACGAAAAACTAAACCCAATAGCACCACAATCGATTGTTGTTCAGAAAGATAAATTTTTAGCATGGAAGGAATAATGAAGAATATGGATTTGCAACGCCTGTTAAAAATTTAATTGACATGGAGGAACAAGCACCCAAAAGAGTTCGTCGGGTCAGATACAAGGGCACGCATCCAAAAAATTTTCAGGACAAATACAAGGAACTAAATCCTGAACAGTACAAAGAGGACATTGAGAAAGTGCTGTTACAAGGCCGCACTCCGGCTGGAATGCACCGTTCAATTTGTGTGAAGGAGATCATGGATTTTCTGCAAATAGTTCCCGGTCAGACCGGTTTGGATGCTACGCTTGGTTACGGTGGACACAGTCTGGAGATGTTGCAATATTTAGCCCCAGGCGGAAAGTTATTTGCCATTGATGTCGATCCCATTGAACTCATGCGTACGAGGGAAAGAATGGCCAGTCTGGGCCATGGTCCTGAGATTTTGGTTATCAAGAAAATGAACTTTTCTGAGATTGACCAACTTGCCGTAGAATCGGGTCTCTTCAATTTTGTTATAGCCGATCTGGGAGTCTCTTCCATGCAGATCGATAATCCCGAAAGGGGATTTTCGTTTAAGGCTGACGGTCCATTGGATCTGAGACTGAACCCTAAAACCGGCATGTCCGCGGCCGCCTTTTTGAAATCCACCAACCTGGATCAACTCCAATTAATATTTTTAAATAATGCAGATGAGCCTCATTACCAAATTATTGCAAAATCCATTCTGTCAAAAATCGAGACAGGATCGGCCATTGAGACCACCACTCAATTGAGGCAAATCATCAGTGAGGCATTGGAATTTCTACCGCAAGAGCTTCGCAAAGAGGAGATTAAAAAATCCTGCCAACGATGCTTTCAAGCCTTGCGCATTGAGGTCAACGATGAATTTGGATCGTTGGATCAATTTTTGGATAAGCTGCCTGAAACGCTTGCCCCAGGTGGTAAAGTTGCTATTCTCTCTTTCCATTCGGGAGAAGACAGACGCGTAAAAAAATCATTTCAATACTATTTCAGGGAAAATATCTACCGTGAAGTCGCACCCGACCCCATTCGTGCTACGGCTGAGGAATGCGCAGCGAATTCGCGTGCACGCTCCGCCAAACTGAGATGGGCAATCAAAGCCTGAAGGAGGTCATTGTCTGTAACAATTCCGTTCGTAATTTTAGAATACTTCTGAAACGTCTTTTCTGGAATATCTTAAGCCTTAGTCCGACAAGCGAACTTTGGTAGAACTGCAGCAATTGAAAGGCAATTTTTCCGGCCAATGGCATCGCCACAAAACAGGCCATTGCAACAGCAATAGAGCCTGACCCCAACCAGATGATCCCCGATTCTACGAGGTAGACCAAAGGGTATAACACGAGACCGGCGACAAAAACAAAGGTACTTAGAAAGGCAGGATCCTTCACCTTCCTGGTAAGAATGATCCTTGGGACTGAATAGGGCAGTACATTGAACAGAAATCCAAAGACAAACAATGGCAGCGTGAGGATGGCACCCAAAAAATGTACCAGCTGCCAGGCCAAAGGGGTGTTGACGGCTTGTGAATATTGCTTGTCGGTGGCTCCTGCCAGCTTAAGCTTGGCCAAATAATCCGCTGTATTGGTTTTGACCTGCTCAAAAAGATCGCGGCGGTTCACCTCCAAACCCTCCAATTTAACCATCAGATCCTGATCGGAGTAAAATCTTTGCAAGGCTGGATTCTTGCTGAAGAAATTCATTTTTGCATGTTCACATCCCAACACCAACCTCATCTCTTCGTAAACTGAATAGTCTTGATCACCAGGAATTTGCATGGTAAGTGGCAGCAGTTTGTCGTGAATTTCATCGCGAAGCGCCAGCATGGCATTTTGAGGATTGATTCCATACTGCTCCTTGTAACTGTCAACCTCGATCGGCTGACCATAAAGAACAATTAGGCTTCGGTTGAAATTCCAGTAATGGTCGTAATAGATGCCAACAGGAACTATCTGTAAATCAAGTAAAAAATTATTTTTAGCCTCAGCTTCAAGGACTATCCTTGGTATTGCCTTTTTGTGAGGCAACATCTGTCTTCTACCCGAGTGGGCAGCTTCAGGGAAGAGCGCAACAGATTCCCTGTTTTCCAACACCTGGGTCACCTGCTGAAATATCTGCTCGTTGTTGGAAAGGTTCTCTTTTCCATCCCGGATACGGTAGATGGGGATCATCTTCATAAATTTAAGCATCGGACGGGCAAGCCTGCTTTTGAAAATATCGGCCCTGGCAAGCCACAAAATCTGCAACCGATTGGTACAGGAGAGTGCCAGAGGATCCATCAGCGCATTTTGATGGTTGGCAGCGAAGACAACCGGTTTCCCATCCGGGATATGCTCCGTACCTAAAACGACAATGCGTTTGTGCGTTAACCAGAATGCAAACCGTACATAGGTCCGCAGGACCTCATATCCTTTCGACTGTGGCATGATTTTCAAGGATAGGTTTACGCGACCAGAACCAGGCGATACCAAGTCCGCTAATGATGTGCCAGATACCCCACCAGGCAGCGATGACTGCCATACCTCCCAACTCCATTTCAGGAGGAAAAATCTTGGGATTGAACAAAAGGGCAAGTGCCAGTCCCGAATTGTGGATCCCTGTTTCGATGGCTATGGTACGCCTGTCACGTTGTGAACATTTTAACAATGCACCAAAGAAATACCCCGTAAGCATGGCTACTCCGTTCTGCAACAGTACAAAGAAAAAGACAAGATGAATATAGGCCATGAAGTGTGAAAAATTCGCAGCAAGCATCGTTACAACCATCACTACAAAGAAGATGAGTGAGCCCTTGTTGATGGGCTTTTTAATCTTCTCTGTAAGCTTAGGAAATTTTTTAGCGATGATCAGACCTGTCATAACCGGAATGCCAAGAAGGATGAATACAGTCTGAAACATCTGAAAATTATCGATTTCGAGTGGTCTTACCAAACCAGCTGCTCCATGCGCATTGTAGAAATTGATGTACATATTGCCCCAAGAGGCAAAATTAAATGGGGTAAAAAAGATGGCTGCCAGTGTCGATATGGCTGTCAGGCTGACAGCCAGTGCTACATTTCCTTTGGCAAGTGAACTTATAAAATTGGAGATATTTCCGCCAGGGCAGGCTGCCACCATGATCATCCCAAGGGCAACTGTCGGAGTCGGATTGATTAGGATGACAATCAGGAAGGTAAATGCCGGAAGCAAAAATGTCTGGCTAACGAAGCCTGTGACTGCAGATTTAGGTCTTTTTAGCAGGTTCGTAAAGTGCTCCACCTTGATGTCGAGGGCCACCCCAAACATGACAAAGGCCAAGGCAATATTTAAAAAAAGAAGCCCTGCAGGAGAAAAATTAAGCCGGACATGATCCAGAATTTCCAGTGAATTGTTCATAGATGGCAGTTGCAAAAAAAGAATTGGTCAGAAAGCTGATAGAATCGCGGGTAAAGTGCATGCTTGGACTTGAAGGCCTTCAACCTACAGTTAAAGAGCAAATTATTGATGGATAAATATAAAAAAATAATGGCAATTATCTACCAACTCAAAATCGTGTTCAATTGAGTGCTTCGGCAACAACAAATGTACTTCCACCGACAAAGATCAGATCATCCTTGTCGGCACACAATTTTGCTGCACACAAAGCCATGTTAACTTCCTCATAAGCAGCCCCATTCAGACTAAAGAAGGAAGCCATCTGCATGAGTTGATGCTCATTCATGGCTCTTGGAATGGATGCTTTTGTAAAATAGTAGATAGCATCTTTGGGTAAAAGTGCCAATACTGCCCCTACATCCTTGTCATTTACCATCCCAACAATGAGATGCAATTTTTTATACGGCATCTCTCTTAGTTGCAAAACCACCTCTCGAATTCCTGCTTCATTGTGGGCGGTATCGCAGATGATGGCCGGATTTGCCCCGATTGTCTGCCAGCGCCCGGCTAATCCTGTGGAGTTTGTCACATTTTCCAATCCTTCCCTGATGTTGGCTTCAGAAATACGCCAGTTCATCTTTTGCAATTCCAATACCGTACAAATCAATGTGCAGATATTTTTAGACTGGTATTTACCAAGAAGGTCCAACTTCAGATTCTCGAACAACATCCCACCTTTGCTTTTGAGGTTGAAAATCTGCTTATGATCTGTCGAAACCATCGAAGTGCCAACCCAAAACAGCTGGTCGGCGAAGAGAATGGTCGACCTATTTTCCAAGGCTTTTCCTATAAAAATCTGGGAAGTCTGTGGGTGTGTCTCCCCGATGATAACAGGAACTGTTTGTTTGATGATACCTGCTTTCTCGAGTGCAATCCTTCCGAGTGAGTCGCCCAACAAAGCCGTATGGTCCAAACTGATGTTGGTAATGACAGACAATTCCGGAAGAATAACATTGGTAGAATCAAGCCTTCCTCCCAATCCAACTTCGATGACGGCTATATCGACCTCCACTTTTGCAAAATAATCAAAGGCCATCATGACAGTTAACTCAAAAAATGAGGGTTCCAACTTGGTGGTTTTGTTCATCCCAAGAAACCGTTCTACAAAATCCACCACAAAAGCTTCCGGAACCACCTCCCCATTCACCCTGATCCTTTCGCGAAAATCCATCAGATGGGGTGAGGTATACAATCCGGTCTTGTAGCCGGCTTTTGCCAAAATACTGGCCAGCATGTGGGAGACCGATCCTTTTCCATTGGTTCCTGCGACATGAATCGTACGGAACCGACGGTGAGGAAACCTGAAAAGAGCATCCAGGGCAAGGGTATTGTCGAGGTTTCCCTTGTAGGCCACCGCTCCCTTGCGCTGGTAAAATGGTAAATGCTCTAATAAATAATCGAGAACCTCATTGTAGTTCATTCCTGAGTCTTGTTAACAAATTGTAGATACAAAGATGTAAAAATCCTTTTTCCTAAACTATCACCACCATGTTTTAATATTATCTTTAGCCGGTACCATATAGAAACCGGATATCCGGATTGTTCCCCGTGACAAGATGGATCCATAACAGTTAACTATTTGAAGACCTGATTCTTGTTTATTAAAATAGTACCTATTGACATGAAGCGAGCAAAGACCTTTGTACTGGATACCAATGTAATTTTACATGACAGCGAGTGCATTTACAACTTTGAAGACAATGATGTTGTCATTCCCATTACTGTTCTGGAGGAGTTGGATAAATTTAAAAGAGGGGACGATCAAATCAACTTTCAGGCACGTCAGTTTGTTCGGATTCTGGATGAACTTGTTGGAAAGAGTCCCATCGACAAGGGGATACAATTGGGACAAGGCAAAGGCAAACTATACATTGAACTGGGTAAACCCTACTCCGATCAGCTCAGGGCCTCTTTCAGGGAGGACATTCCGGATCACAGGATTCTGGCTATTTCAGAGTTTCTGCGCGACAAACACACCAGCAGGAAAGTCATCCTGGTAAGCAAAGATGTCAACCTGCGGATCAAAGCAAAGTCGCTTCACATCGAGGCAGAAGACTACAAAAATGACAAGGTCGAAGACATTGAGGTCTTGTACCAGGGAATCAGGGAAATAAGGGATTATGATGATCCTCTGATTGCCAAATTGTACGAAAACAATTTTTTATCTGTCGAAGAATCCGGAATTGAGAAACAACCTTTTCCGAATGAGTTTTTTATACTCAAGAGCCCACATGCGAGCGTTTTGGCACATTACAGCGCTTTTCGCACCAGGTTGGAGCGAGTCGACAAGAAAATTGCCTTCGGAATCAAACCTCGCAATGCGGAACAAACTTTCTCTCTACAGGCACTTCTTGATCCGGAAATCAAACTGGTGAGTTTGACCGGCAAGGCCGGAACCGGGAAAACCCTCCTGGCTTTGGCGGCAGCCATTGCGCAGCATGGCGTCTACGATCAGATCATGTTGGCCCGACCCATCGTCGCCCTCAGCAACCGGGATATTGGTTTCCTACCGGGAGATGCCGAAGAGAAAGTCTCGCCTTACATGCAGCCCCTTTTCGACAACCTGGCAGTGATCAAGCGATGTTTCGACAACCATACCCACGAACACCATGTCATCGAAGATCTGCAGAAAGACGACAGGTTGGTCATCTGTCCATTGGCATTTATCCGGGGAAGAAGTCTCTCTAACTGTTACTTCATCATCGATGAGGCGCAAAATTTGACTCCGCACGAAGTGAAAACCATCATCACCCGCGCCGGAGAGGGAACCAAAATGGTCTTTACGGGCGACATCCAACAAATAGACTCCCCCTATCTCGACATGCAGTCGAATGGCCTGGCCTACCTGACAGATCGAATGAAAGGCCAGGATATTTTTGCCCACATCAATCTGCTCAAAGGCGAGAGAAGCTATCTGGCTGAGCTTGCCAGCGATCTGCTATGAGAGTCGCATTTGGTACGCTTGGATGCAAACTCAATTTTTCGGAGACTTCCACGATAGCACGCTCATTTCAGGAAAAGGGATTCACAAGGGTTGATTTCAAAGAGCATGCTGATATTTATGTAATTAACACCTGTTCGGTGACAGATTCGGCAGACAAGAAGAGTCGTGCACTGATTCGCCAGGCCACCCGGCAAAACCCGGCAGAGATCGGAAGAGCGTCGTGTAGGGAAAGAGTGTTCAGAGCCGTGTA
>CAZGSQ010000075.1:0-17622 GCA_964528535.1 uncultured Tangfeifania sp.
CAATGGGTGGTCAATTTACTCTGAAAGTAGGTGGTCATTTTCACCGTTTTTTCCATGTATGATTGGACAAAATGGCTGAGAACAAGTGAGCTGGCTTTGAAAGAGGGCAGGAAAGAGGGGAACAACAACCATGGAATCTTTTACGATATACAATTGACGACCGGCTGGATGTTCCTGGGGAAATATGGTGGAGTGAATTGGAACGATAGTGCGAAGCTTTATCTTGACAAAATCGTGCCTGACTACAGGATATTGTACCAAATTGATACCGCAGGGGGTATGTACAAAGAGCTTCCCCGACCAAATGCGTCAGGGTATGAATGCATGTGCCTGAAAGGCTTTGAGATACTTGCCCTGATCGCCTCAAAATTTGACATCGACCTGTGGAACAGGAACAGCCAGTCTGCTGATAAACGGAGCATTCGGGAAGCAATTGAATGGTTGATCCCCTTTTATGCAGGAGAAATGAAATGGACCTACGGGAATGTGGCCAAGAACCCGTTGAAACCCAATCAGGCTTTCGATATTTTCTGGCTCTCTTCCAAATATTTGCGGGGAGAACATCAGAAAGTTTTTCAGGAATTGATCTTGCCGGCAATCGATCCCGATCGACTGAAACTACACGAATACAACCTTCTTTTCCCACGTTAACATGATAGAATACTATTGAATCGAAAAATAGTCAACCAACGAATTAAATTATTCAATAACAAATGAATATGAACTTTATAAGAACTTCCGTTTTCATTCTAGCCTTGATGACAGGCGTCCTGTTCCCGGCCATCAGCCAGACCAAAACATTGCCCGAATTGCAACTGGATTTGGTGAACCTACGTTTTGGCATGTTTATACATTTCAGTCCAACTACCTACCTGGATCTGCCTGATCAACTGATGCCGGATCATGCTCCACCCCATCAGGGCAAGGATGGAATCCTTGGAACCGCTGATGATTTGAGTCCGGCCCTGGTGAACCCCAAAAAGCTGGATTGCGGTCAATGGGCGGATGCTGCCAAAAGCGCCGGAATGAAGTTTGGCGTGCTTACCACCAAACATCACGACGGGTTTTGCATGTGGCCGAGTAAATATTCCGCTTATACGGTGGCCCAGGGATTCGGGCGCGATGTGGTGCGCGAGTTTGTGGATGCCTTTCGTCAGCGGGGACTAAAAGTTGGCCTCTATTATTCGATACGCGACAGGACAGAGAGAATTGCCGGTGATGCGCAGCACGGTGGGGTTTCTCCCGAAAAAATTCAGTTGATCAAAAACCAGCTGACTGAACTGCTTACCAATTACGGCGATATCCTTTACATCGTTTTTGATGCCTGGGGCAACAACTGGCACGAAAGTCCCTCCTTTTACGACATTCCTTACAAGGAAATTTACGACCATATCAAATCACTTCAGCCCAACTGTTTGGTATTGAACCATTCAATCATACGAGGTGTCAGTGATGTACCACAAATTGAACTGAATGCCGGCATGAGCCTTCAAACAGGAGCGGACTGGCCGGCTGTAGGAGGCAATACTATTTATCCTACCTGGTTCTGGCGCACAAGCTATACAACCTCTACGCTAAAATCTGTGGATTGGATCGTAAACAGTAATCTAATTCCTGACAATCAGAGAAATATAGTGTTCCAATTGAATTGTGCACCCAACAGGGATGGCATGCTTGATTCAAATGTTGTGGCTCGTTTGGCAGAGGTCGGAAAAGTCTGGCTACCGCCAACACCTTTGAAGGCAATACCTGACTCATGGAAAAATTGGCCTGTACCAGCATCAGTTAAACGCTACACAGGAGAAAACATTGCCAAAGAGCGGCCCGTGCGGTTTCCTTCTTCTCAAAAGATACAATCGGCTTCTGCACTCGTGGACGGGAATCCAAACACCGCAGTTGACTTAACCGGAAGCGAAGCATGGCTGGAAATTGATCTTGGGAAAATCCAACAACTCTCAGGCATACATATCTGGAACAGGGCTGCTGTAAAAAATGCAGTTTTTGCGCAGGGTTTGATTTTTATCTCGGAGCAGCCATTTGAATCGGACGATCCTTCCAAGATACAACTGCAGAAGGGAGTGAAATCGATTGCTTTGAACGAACCCCCGGGCTTTCCTACCTCTTTTGCAGTAAATTCTTCAGGTCGCTATCTTCGTATCGTTTCAACCACAGGTAAACCATTCGGCATTGGCGAGGTTGAGGTTTTTGCAGGCACGGGTGATTTAGATGGAAAAGATCAAATGATCTCGAATGAATATTCCAAAAGAGCTGTTAATTTTAATCATGTCGATGGGTCTTACACGAATGATATGCTAAGGGAGGATTTTGGCAACGGGAACTTTCCCGATGGTCGCGGTTTTGCTTCGATCGAAAAGAAAGTTTACAAAATCACTTTTAACAAAGGGGAAAAAGTTTCAAAAACAGGGGCTGCCGTGCAGATAAAGATACCTCCGGCAAGGCAATATACCTTGCAGTACCGGATAAAATATGACAAAGATTTTCAGGAAGGCCTTCATGGCAAGCAATTTGGATTCAATATTGGCGTTGGGTATGATGGGGGAAGAGGTGAAGAGGCACGGCAGAACGGTGATGGAGGAAGTGTCAGGATTCAGTTTGACTCTCATGGGGACTCAATCTCTAACCAACTCTATGTCTATTCCTGTGAGATGAAGGGCGCATATGGGAATAATCCAGGCGGGCAAAAGTACGCATTTAGAAAGGGGGAATGGAACAAAATAAGATTGACGGTCACCATGCAAAGCTCTGAAAATGCGAGAGATGGACGAATCGAAGTGTGGTGCAACAGCAAAAAGAAGATTGATGTGAAAGAGCTGAGATTCGTTCGGTTCGAATCGGCCAACCGGATTACCAGACTGGCATTTGAATCTTTTCCCGGTGGTGGCGGTGCAATACCAGCCTATGACAATTACCTTTGTGTAGATGACCTGCAATGGTTCAACGCTAAATAAAACAATTCACAAACAATGAAACTGAAATGTAAACTGATTTTACTTCTTTTAGCTGGAAACTTGCTACTCCAAGCCCAAAGTACAACCCAACCATACATACTTCCTGGTAAGGGATTGAAACAGCATTCATTCTTGTATGCCGGAGAATGGGATACAAGACATCCGGAGGCCCAGTCCATGTTTCTGGTGCGGGGAGGTAAGGTAGTCTGGAAATATTCCATACCCATGAAATTGGCCAACGGAAATATCCAGGAGTTCGACGATGTGACCATGCTTTCGAACGGAAATATCGTTTTTGCCTGCATGTCGGGTGCAGGGATCATCACTCCCGATAAGAATTTAATCTGGGAATTTCACTGTCCGGAAGGCACAGAAACCCATTCCTGCCAACCTATCGGGAAAGACAGTGTGCTTATGGCACTGAACGGTACTCCTGGTAAGGTGTTGATATACAACACTGCTACGAATAAACTATTGAACGAAATCATTATTCCTACTGCTACAACCAACAGGCATGGCCAGTTTCGTCATGTACGGATCACGGCGCAACACACCATTATGGTTCCACAGATGCCTGAAGGAAAGGTAGTTGAATACACAATGGATGGCAAAGAGGTTTGGTCTGTTGAGGCTAAATCTGCCTGGTCAGCCATCCGCTTGCACAACGGAAATACTTTGATTTCGGGGGATGGAAAGAGTTATACACGAGAGGTCAACCCTCAAGGTGCGACCGTTTGGGAATTTACACAGGCTGATGCTCCCTTTAAATTATACAACAACCAGACAGCCAACCGGCTGACCAATGGAAACACGGTGATTTGCAACTGGTGTGCTGGCAACAAGAATACCGCAGAATGGAAGGGTACAGTTCAGGTCTTCGAAGTTACACCAGACAAAAAAGTGGTATGGGCGTTGTCTTCGTGGGATCATCCTGATCTGGGCCCATCGACTTACATTCAACTCCTTGATGAAAAAGGAAATCCGGATAACGGAGAATTGCAGAGGTAGTCTATCTTGTTGAAATTGTTATTGCATGATTTATCGGCCCGATTTTATACTTTTACACAACACATACTTTTGGGCATGAATAATCACAATGGTCTCAGATTTTTGATATTAGTTTTGGTTTTTGCAAGCAACTTTTCTTGCCAACCTCTCGTTAAGCCACTGGAAGAGGGTCTGTGGCGTGGTGTTTTTACCCTTCCAGCCAATGAAATACCTTTTCTGTTTGAAGTGAAAGGAAATCCAGCTTTGGGTACTTCGATCGTTCTCATCAACGGGTCTGACCGTTTTGAACTTAAGAACATTACTTATCAGCATGATTCGATTTTTATAGCCCTGGAACTCTACGATGAAGTCATCCAGGCAAAAATCTCTGATCATTCGCTTTCCGGAAACCTGGTAAAAATTGGAGGAGGCCCTAAGCCGGTTGCTGGAGTTCCGTTCTCTGCAAAATATGGTGAGCAATCAAGATTCCCTGCAAGTACCGAAAAACCGTTGGTCTCATTGAATGGCAGCTGGGATTTTGAAATGGGAACCGGAGCAAACATCGAAAAGACCGTTGGCAACTTTGAACAGGTGGAGTCCAGGATTACAGGTTCTATTCTGACCACTACCGGTGACTACAGGTTTCTCGATGGAGCAATTGCAGGCCGTCAATTCAACTTGTCAGCATTTGGCGGATCAACCCCTTACCTGTTTAAAGGGGAATTTGATTCTGACAGCACGTTGACCGGTGAGTTTGTTACCCCACGCAGCACCACTCCCTTCAAGGGGCACAAGAATGCAAAGGCAACCTTGCCGGATGCCTACCAGGTGACCCAACTGAAAGAGGGCTTTAAAACCATCGAATTCTCATTTCCAAATCTGGAAGGCAAACAGATCTCGCTTGCGGATAAAAAATACAAGGACAAAGTTGTCGTGGTAACAATTCTTGGAAGCTGGTGTCCAAATTGTCTGGATGAAAATGCCTTTCTTGCTGACTGGTACAAGGGAAACAGGCATCGAGGTGTTGAAATTATCGGACTTGGTTTTGAACGCAAAAACGATTTTGATTTTGCAAAAAAATCATTGGGCAATCTGAAAGCACGTCTGGACATCCAGTATGAGGTGCTTTTTGCCGGACAATCCGGCAAGGACAATGCCTCGAAAGCGTTGCCACAACTCAATGGCATTGCCTCATTTCCTACGACCATATTTGTTGATAAAAAAGGTAATGTCAGGAAGGTACATTCCGGATTCAACGGTCCAGCCACCGGAAAATTTTATACGGAGTTTAAAACGGAGTTCGATGGTATAATTGATTCCCTGCTTGCCGAGAAGTAGGAGGCAGGCATTTTGTCTTAGGTAGGAAGAACCATAGAAAGGCCCCTGATTCATTGTGATTCAGGGGCCTTTCAGTCGTGTATGGGAGGCTATGTTACATTCCCAACTGATTTAATATGAATTCATAGGAAAATAAAATGTTGTCTATCTGCTGTTTGGTACTTTGGCCACTGCCATGACCGCTATCATAATCCATGTGCAGAATAACCGGGTTGATCTGTCCCGGGTTATTCTGTGCCGCACCAACGAATTTTTTTGCGTTCATGGGATCCACGCGTGAATCATTCGCCCCTGCAGTAACCAGCATCGTTGGCAAATTAACACCCAACCGGATGTGATGATAAGGAGAATAAGCAAGCAGCCAATGAAAGTCAGCTTCGTTGTCGGCCGTCCCATATTCCGGTATCCAATACCTGGCAATCAGAAATTTATGGTAACGGAGCATGTCGAGCAGGGGTACGCCGCAAAGTATGGCCTTGTACAGGTCGGGTCTTTGCGTGGCGACAGCACCCATCAGCAATCCCCCGTTGCTTCCGCCTTCTGCGACAATCTTGGAAGGATTGGTATATTTCTCCTTAATCAGCCATTCGGCACAGCTGTTAAAATCGTCGAAGCAATTTTGTTTGTTGACAAGCATGCCCCCTTCGTGCCATTTTTCGCCATATTCATCGCCACCCCTGATCCCAGCCTCAACCACTACACCACCCCTGTTGATAAACGATGCCCAATAACCATAATAGTAGGGTGAAATTCCATAGTTGAATCCGCCATAGGCAGTCAGAAGCACGGGGTTCTTTCCATCGAGCTTCATCTCTTTTCGGTGTACGACGAAGGCCGGTACTTTGGTCCCATCTTTGGAGGTGTAGAATTTTATTTCACCCACAATGTTGCTCATGTCAATGGGCAGTTTTCTCTGGAAAAACAACCTCCATTTGAAATCATTCGGTGAAGCAACATAGGTCTTGGCGGTTGAGGTGAAGGTCGACAATTGAACATAAATGGAATCTTCCTCACGTTTGTAAGAGATGCCATCAACGCTTCCAACATCTGGCAGTTCAAGGTCTTTGATCTTGTTGCCCTTTAAGTCGAATAGGGTCAGTTTGCTCTGGGTATCCATCTTTCGCTGGACTATGACGTTGTTTTTTGTGACCACATAATCCTGCAATACCATATTTCCCTCCGGAATCAGCTCTTTCCAGTTTTCAAAAGATGGATTGGACTTTTCAGCCACCATCAATTTAAAATTGGATGCATGGTCATTTGTTAGTATATACAATTGATCATTAATGGCTTCAGGATATGCTTTGTATTTGTCACTCTTGTACACCAGCTTCCCCTCTTCGAGACTACCCGTGCTTCTTATTTTGCAACTGTTGGTGTAAAAGTCTGATTCACCATAAAATGACACATCACTGTACCGGTTGTCATACACATAATAACTGTTTTTGGCATCCAGTGTTGTGCCCAGGAAGGTTGCTTTATCGGCACTATCGCCAATTTTAAGCAAATAGGTTCTCAAGGGCTTTTGATCCCTGATATCCTGCGTTGAACGAAAGGTAACGTAGGCATGTTGCTGATCTTTGGTCCAGCTGAAGGATCCTGTGTTTTCGATCGGGGGAACCATGGCCTTGCCGGTTCTGGTATTGATAATGTAAGTAGTTGAAACTTCTGCACCACTTTTCTGTGCACTGATGGCAGCACGCTCGCCGTCATACGTATATTGAACCCCCTGGGTGGAGGTTTTGCCCGTTGAATCGAGTTTCACTGGATCCCAGATGAGCAATTTTTTGCTTTTTATCAGGGTGTAAATCTTTCCTTGCTTGTCGCCCTTTCTTTTGATGGTTTGAAAAATCCTGGACCCCTCCTTTGTGTATGGTCCTTCAAAATCCAGGTCAATGAAGGAGGTGATCTCTTCACGCAATCCTTTGTGCAGACTTTGCGTTGTTTCGAGGTATTTTACACCATAATCGTGCTGCGATTGCGTCCAGTCAATCACCTTCTGATTGGTCTTCTCTTCCAGCCACCTGAAATTATCGGTTAGTTGCATTCCATGAAGGGTGTCCACCACAGGATACATTGGAGTTGGTGGGGGAGAGAATTTCGTTTGAGCCGTTAAGGAATAGGAAATGGCAAAAATGCAAAATGCAACCAGTAGGTTGATGGGTATTTTTTGTGTCATCGTATTGATAATTAAGTTATTAAATATGTGAATGGATCTGCACAAGATAGAAATATTTGGTGAATTTAATTTCTTGTATTTACAATGCCATCGTTTGATAGCTTCATTTAATTTTCCAATAAACCACATATCGTTCTCTGTAGATCTGGTAATAGGGAAGGAGGGTCACTTTTTCCTGAAGTGCATCTTTTATTTCAAAAGTCAATGAAGATTTTCCCGGAATCCGTTTTACCAAATCGGTTGGTCGTTTACCTGCTGTATTGAGAATGGTTTTGATGTTTTCAGGAATTGGGTTCTTCGCCAGATCATCCTGATCTTCGGCGAATGGTGCTTGCTCATTCATTGCTTCTTTACCCATGGCACCGGCCAAAAGCACCGGGCCATAAGCCAGGGCTGCCAAATTTGGATTGTCGTTTGTGGGGACCAATCTCAATGACATCGGAAGTGTTAGTTCGATTACATCACCTTTCTTCCATTTCCGCTCAAGCCTGATGAAACTGCCTGGCAGGTTCTTGACAATCTGGTTGCTTCCGTTGATTTTTACCTTCACCCCCGAAGTGGCCCAGGAGGGATGTCTCAAAAGTAAAGCGTATTTATCTGAAGTATTAGTTAATAAAGTAAGTCTAATATAATCTTTTTCAGGATATTGTGTTTCCTGTCTGAGTTGAACGCCCTTTTCTCTCCATGTAACCTCAGATGGAATGAAAAGGTTGACAAACAGGTTGTTAGTATCATGGAAATAAATTGATTCTCCATATTTGGCATGATTCTCAAAACCCGTTCCTACACAACACCAGAAGGAGTCGTCAGGTGTGCTGTAGACCTTAAAAGTTCCCGGTTTCAAAGGCATAAAATAGCAGACCATTCCGTTTTCAGGATCTTGGCTTCCCAGGATGTGGTTGTACAAGGCTTGTTCGTAAAAGTCCGAATACCTGACATCAGCTGTCCAGTTGAAGAGATGATTGGTCAGTTTAAGCATGTTATAAGTATTGCAGGTTTCAGTGGTTCGGTGCGAGAGGTGTTTGGACAGACTATCGGGTGCGAAGAAGTATTCGTTGTCGCTGTTTCCACCAGTCGCATAGGTATGGTGCTGAATGACAGTATTCCAGAAGAATTCGGCAATCTGCTTCTGCTGGTCTTGCCCGGTAATTTCGTAGGCTCGCGCGGCACCTACAATCTTAGGAATATAGGTGTTGGCATGGTGTTTTGGCAAAACATCCTTTTGAATTGCCAGAGGATCGAGTTGCGCATGATGGTAGAAAAATCCGGCAGTTTTCAGGTATTTTTCATCTCCTGTGAGTGAATAAAGGTTGCAGAGCACTTCGCTCATGCCGCCAAATTCGCATTTAAGCATCTGATCCAATTCGGACTGATTTAGCATGGAGAGTTTCAGATAGGCCCAGTCACCCATTTTTTTCACAGTCTCAAACGCCATCCGGTTGTCGCAGCAAAGGTACATGTCGATCAAACCTGCAAAAATCTTGTGCAAAGTGTACCAGGGTGCCCAAACCTTGCCGTCAGTGATAGCCCTGTTGATAAAGTGCTGTGGAAATGCGCTCAGGTAGCCATTTTGATCCAGGGCATCCTGAACCTTTTTCAATTCGAAGACCAGGCTATCTCCTTTCAACTTGAAAATTTCCTGACCTGTAGCGGCATACATCAGAGCCAATCCGGATAAAACATGTCCAGTTGAATGGCCGCGAAGCTCCACATTTGGCTCCTCCCAACCGCCCAGCGCCTTGGCTTTGGAAGGGATTCCTGCATTTAACCGGAAGGTGTGCAACAATCTGTTGTTTTCTATGGCAAGCAGCCATTTGATCTCCCGCTTTTGATTTTCAAGAAAGGGGGAATCAAGAAGTTTAACCTCTTTCAGATCAAAAGACAAGGCCTTTGCCTGAACTTTATCAATGACTACCATCTTGGTTGAATGCTGACCCGGATAATGCGATTGTGCAAGCAGACACGCTCCTTCAAAACCTACCGGGAAGGTTGAAACACAGATTGTGGCAAAGGCACAAATAATTCTGGCTCGTATTTTCATTCTGTTGATCTTAATTAAATTGGTTATTTTTTGATTCCTGCATACTTAGCACCTGAAAATCTCGTTCGAACGGCGGAACTAAGTTAATTAATTTTGAACCCTTGGTAACAAGAGGTGCTTTAAGAGGCGATAAAGAGTGTTTTGTCTCTTCATGATGTCTGACTCGGTCTGATCGTTAATCATGCCGTTTTGTGGCCTTAAAATCAAAAGCGGCGGGTCTGGAGCGTGTGATCTTCTGTCGAATTTTTGAACTGAGTGTCTTGTATATTATGTATCAGTTTAATTTAAGGTACGCAGTAAATTGATTAATAAGATGTTTTTCTATTTTTTACGTTAAATTTCCACGGCTTTGGTTTGGGAAGTCACAACTTGCTGTTCCCTATTTCAAGTGGTATCCACAAATACCGTGGGTCAAATTGGGTCTTGGGTCTCCAGATGTCGCCCATAAAAATCACGGTAGTCTTTTTTGTACCGACAACTTTGATCAGCATGGTAGGTTGCGAGCCGTAAGTATTGGTCTCTTTGGGTGCAATATCTTTGAATTCGCTCCGAGGACCTTCAAGTTTTGGTGCAGTTGAATATTCGTTTGGATTTGCATTCCAAACTGTTAATGTCCATTTCTGTTATTTTTTAACGGCTGCGAAGAACTGTGTTAAGTTGTGTTTGACCCATGCGTAATAGTTGATTATTTCCTGGATTTAAATTTTTCTAGAACCTCTTTTGCCTGACTATCAGCAGGATCTAATTCTCTGATCTTGGCAAAACAGTCAAGCGACATCGATCTGTTCCCATTGGCCAATTTTATGTCGGTCTTGAGGTTTCGCTCGTAACCCAGATAAAAATAGGAGCCAAGATATCTGTAACATTCGATAATCTGCCTGCGGTTAGCGCCGGTTCCATTTTTTTCCAGCAAGGATAGTGCCTTTTCATACATCTCCTTCGCACCCTTTGTGGTCGCTTCAGGATCAAGAATAGAGCCGATTCTTCCTCTCCACAAGTAAGCTCCGGCATAATCTCTGTTAAGTTGATTTACAATTGAGAATGCGCTGTCTGCTTTGTTGAGATAGTTCACCATGCTTGCTTTGACCAGGTTGCTGTCTGTAAATTGAATTTTGTTCATCCGCTGCATTTTGAGAAGCGAATCGTACCTTGATTTCCAGTTGTCTCCTTCAAAATAAAATGCTTTTCCTACCTGGAAGTTGTACAATACTTTATCGGCACCAAATACAATCATCTTCGAATAGTAAGAGGCAGCTTCTTTGAACAACCGATTCTTTGTAGAGATTCTGGCCAATTCCTCCCATATTTCCATCTTGGATGGATCCATGTTGGTGGCTTTTTTGTAATTCTCCAGTGCAAGAGAGTCCTTACCCGTTTTCTGCAACATCCTGGCATAATAGATGAAGTCTAAAGCTATCAATTTTTTGGGGTCTTGCTGTTTGAAAAAGAGGTGCATTTGTTCCAAACCCTTTTGGTAATCTCCTGTTTCATAGGCAATATAGCCCTTGATACGTTGCAGTGCCGAAAAATTATGATGCATTTCATTAGCCTGTTCGGCCATTTCGGCAGACTCCTTGTATTTTTTGTTAAAGAAGAGTGCGATGGCATAACGTTCCTTGTCTTCAGGACTCACTTCGGCGCGTGCAAAGTAGGTCTGATAGGCTTTTTCTGCTTCGGCATATTTCCCTGTGGCATAATACAAATCTCCAAGGCTCTTGTACACCAGAATCTGAAGCGGATCTAGTTCAACCGATTTGCTGAGGGCGGCAAGTGCTTCTCTGTAGGCGCCTGAAATCAGGTCAATTGTCCCTAAATTGCGGTAAGCTGCACTCATTTTGGGATCAAAGAAAATGGCCCTTTCGAAGGCATTGGCAGCTGCACCATAGTTCTTCTTAAGCGCTTCCAGCCACCCAGTAACCAGGTGAAGCCTTGCATACCTCGGGTTGACATTCAATCCCTGACTGAGGAAATTTAGTGCAGTAACAGTATCTTGGATGGAAAGCGAAATGCAACCCTCTGCTATCGAACAATATATCTCAGGATTCGTCTTGTCTGTGCGCCTGGCCCTGTCGAAATATTCTTTTCTAAGCGAAAAATCATTGTTAAGCAAGGCCACCTTTCCCAAGCCAACCATGGCGAAGGGACTCTTTGGATCTATGGCCAATGCCCTCTGAAACAGAACCAGGGCACTGTCTGTTTTTTGGAGGGACAAATAGGTTTCGCCCAAGCCAATTGTAGCAGAAAGGTCATTGGGTGAATTTTTCAGAATAGACTGAAAACAAATGCCAGCTTTTTTGAACTGCTGTTCTTCGAGGTAAAAGGAGGCTTCTCTGCCTGAATTTTGCGACCAGGAGGCGAGGGCCATGGTTCCAAAAAACAACAAAAGCAGGATGTGATTTCTCATGTCAGGCAAAACTACTACAAATTTGGACGAACGTTAACTACTCTCGAAGGTACTTCTGCGGGTAAAATTCCTGTTTTCAGGATGAGTCGTTGTCCTTTTTCACCTGCAAGAAAAGAGGCAAATCCTGTGGATAGTCCATTCCTGGGTTCACTGTTGATGAGGTAGATTGACCTTGTCAAAGGGTACCTTCCTTCGAGCAGAAAGGCTTGGTATGGTTTGTAACTATTACTTGAATTAGATTTGTCAGAATTGCTAATAGATAAGGTTTTAATTTTTTTATAAAAAGTTGAATGAACAGAATCATTCTTGTTGCTGATCCAACTGCCGCCAATAAATCCCAGCACATCGGGATGTGTTGCCGTATATTCGATGACATCAAGGTTGTGGTCAAGGGCAGACAAATTTGCAATTGATAAATGGCCATCGCAGATAGAATCTGCCAAAAACCTCACAATTCCCGATTCTTGGTTGTCAAACAGTACCCTGATGGCCCTGTCGGGAAGTGAGGGGTCTAACTGATTCCACTTCGAAATTTTACCTTCAAGGATCTCTCTGACCTCCTTCATGGTGAGGATGGAATCTTTGTTCGAAGAATGAACGATGAGTGCTATTGCATCTGTTGCAATTTTGAGTTGACGTGGGAAAAGTTTGCGCTCTTTTAGACGGGCAATTTCATCAGACCTCAGCATCCTGGCTGCTACAATCAATTGGACACTGTCGTGGATTAGCATGGCAAATGTTTTCTCCTCTGGCAAATAGGCCGCTTTGATATCGGAATAGCCATAAATTCCTTTAAAAAGCTCAATTTCAGCCTCCAGTACCGGACGAAGGGTTTCATCTACGGCAATCCTGGTACTACCCGAAATAGTTGTATTCTGGTATGGATTTCCCTTGAAAAAACGGCATCCACCGACTAAAAATGTCAATAACAGCAAAAGGCCAAAGATTTTCATCCGATAAATCTATCAATCAACATTTAATTCAATACAAACCGAATTGGCATGGTAAAACTGACGAGTACCGTCTGTCCCCGCTGTTTCCCCGGTGTCCAGGCAGGCATCTTTTCCATGACACGAATTGATTCTTCATCACATCCGAAACCTATGCCTTTCACAACCTTGAGGTTGATGATTCTTCCTTCCCTGTTGACGACAAAATTCAGGATTACAGTACCCTGAACGCTGTTGTCCTGGGCAGACAAAGGATAGCGCAGGTTGTTCTTGATAAATCTCAGCATCTCCCTTTCTCCACCGGGAAATTGAGGCATCTGATCTACAGATACCAGCGGAACGTCTGAATCCTGCGCAATTTTGGCATTGTCGGCATTGGCAGCTGGAGCTGCAATATCATCCGTTCCCTTGTCAAAAGTAGTACTGCCGATGGATGTCTTCTGATCGAGTACCTCCTTCTGAGTAAGGGGTTGCTCTTCCGATACCTGCTCATCAGGTTTGATCTCGGGAAGTGTAAATTTGACTGTATTTCTTAACAATTCAGGTGGCGGTGGTACCTCTTTCAGGATATCATCCTCCTTGGGGCGGTCGAGCGTTATCACCGTTAACATCCTGACAGAGTTCTCAATTCCTATTTTTTTTGGGAAGATTTGTTTGATCAGGAAAGGAGCCGCCATGGTCAATACAAAAATTAGGACCACAATTACCAAAGCCTTGAAATGCCTTTTCGACGAATTCGTTCTTAATTCATACCCGCCATATTCGCGGTACCTGGTGTCGAAAACGAGATCGCACCATTCGCGGGAGAAAAGATCGTTATTTTGTGCCATTGGTTCCCGATTTTTCAGCATTTAGTTTAGCGATCAGGTCCAGGTCGAAAGGAGAGATGTCGACTATGGCGTACCGCTCAATACTGCAGATGGCCATCTCATCCAACACATCTATCATGTTACGGTAAACAGAGTCATCAGTGGCCTTAATCAGGACGATTGGGGCCTTCTTGTCTTTGCCAATTTCCGATTTTTGCTTCTCAAACTCCTCTGCCGACATCTTTTTTTTCTCTTTTTCGGCCCTTAGCTCTCTGATCTTGGCCATGACCTCATAATTCCGTTTCATCAAAAACTGCCGTAATCCGTTGGCAGAAAAATTAGTTTTGTTCAACAGAGGATCGACCCCATTTTCCCGGGTACCTTCATAATAGTAAACCGCATTGTCTTTTCCCAGTAGAATTACTACCGAACGGGATGCCTTGATATTGGTTTGTTCTTCTTCGGATGTTTTGTCCTTTGAAGGCAAGGCAATTTCCATTGTTTGAGGCTTATTCAGGGTAGTGGCAAGCATGAAGAAAGTAATCAGCAAAAATCCCAAATCGACCATAGGGGTGAAGTCGACCCTGGTGGACAATTTTTTTGCCCGCCCTTTTTTTCGGCCTTTCCTGTGATTTTGCGCTATCTCAGCCATGAATATTTAATGTTTATTTTCCAAATCAGAGGCCGTTTCAAGACTGGTGATCAGGTTGTACCTGTTTTCTTTTAAATCCTGTAGGGTGCCCATGAGTTTGCGAATCACCGGAAAAGCCGTGGCCTGGTCAGCCTTGATGGCGATACGGTAATCGGCACTGATACTTCGTGCAGCACTGATCCAGTTCTTGAACTGGTTATCCACTGAATCACAAGGTATTCCCAACGCATTGGTGACGTTTTCACGCTCTTCGGATTTCATTGCCAGAAAATCTTTCATCTTGTTCATGGGAACGCCGAAGCTGTTGATCAGGCTGAATTCTTTCAGCTCCTTTTGGTTAAAATTTATATTGTAGGTTTTGCCCATCTTTTCCAACAAGGCAATCCTGTTCTCCTGACCATCAATACCAAAAAAGAGTGTTCCCCGGGCGTCAACCAGAACAAGCATGATGTCTCGCTCAGGAATTTTGATTTCAGAGATGGAAGAGGGAGTGTTAACCAATGTTGCCTCTTTTTTGGTAAAATTTGAAGTTAGCATGAAGAAGGTAAGCAACAGAAAAGCAACGTCGCACATTGCAGTCATGTCAACGACCGGACTCTTTCTATGTATCTTTACTTTTGGCATATACTCTTTTTACCTGCTTTTCTTCCAACCCTTCGATGTTCACTTTTTACCCGCAACTTATCACATTTCTTAATGTTTTGCGGCAAAAGTCTGTGCAATGCTGTATCCGGCTTCGTCAATGGCATACGTAAGCTTGTCGATTTTTGTAGTGAAATAGCTGTATGATACAACAGCCATTGCTGCTGCTGCAATGCCAAATGCGGTGTTAACCAGAGCTTCTGAAATACCGGTTGCCAGAGCCACCGAATCAGGAGCCCCTGCATTGGCCATGGCTGCAAAGGAACGAATCATGCCGAGTACTGTACCCAGAAGCCCCATCAGGGTCGCAAGGGAAGAGATGGTCGACAGAATAGGAAGATTTTCTTCGAGGCCTGGAAGTTCGAGTGAGATGGCTTCTTCCACATTTTTCTCAATATCAAGGAGCTTCTGCTCCTTGGTCATGTTTGAATCTTTTTCCATCTGCTCATATTTGTCGAGCGTGGATTTGGCAACATTGGCTACAGAGCCTTGAACCCTGTCGCATTCAGCCCTTGCCCCGGCGATATCATCCTTGGCAAGGTACTGTTTGAGTCTGGCCACAAATTTAACGGGGGCCAGGTTTCCATATGCTTTTTTGATGGTGTAATACCTCTCCAGAGAAAAGGTTAGCACTGTTAGTAACAATGTCATCAGAATTGGAACAACATAGCCTCCCTTGTACATGAGACCAAGAAAATTTTGTTGAAGAGGAAGGTTGTCTGAGTTGTTGCCCTGGAAGTTGGAGGGGGCACCCATCAGAACAAAATAGACGAAAAGGGCAATAACAAATGCCACGGGTATAACCAGGGCGGCAAACAGATTTTGAAATTTTGAAAATCCTGTGAGTGGTGTTTCCATTGTACCAATTAACTAATGATTTATAGGTAAAGATCTCTTTTTCCTGTAAGAATTGCTCCATAATCCTGACGGAACCTTGACAAAAGATGCGGTTTATTCAGGAAGTAGGCATTGTCTTCAATTTCTGCCAGTTCTCTTGCAATCACCTCTTCACCAATGGCTTTGGTGGAAGGTGAGGCGTAATCATTGAGGTATTCCCGGTAGGTAAGTACTGCATTGAGTTTGCAAAATTTGCTTTCCACGCAATGGCTCAGCATACCCATGATCGTTTCACCGGTGCGTCCGCATCGGTATCCTGCTGTACAGAAGGAGGAGATGTATCCAAGTTTTGCGACTTCTTGAATCACATCGTCCAGATCGCGCGGATCGCCGATGGTAAATTGTTCCTGGTCATTCTTTACATCAGATTGCTGGTCACTGTATGCTCCAATGCCGATGCGGGTAGAGGCATCTGTCTGGGTACAACCCAATTGCAGAACTTCACGTTTGATGTCTGCCTTTTCTCTTGCAGTCACAATCAGCCCGGCAGTTGGTACTGCCAGGCGAAGTACTGCCACCAGTTTTTTGAAATTTAAGTCAGAAACAATGTAATCCGAGTGGTCGCTCAGCCACGACCCCAGGGCTGGTGTCATACGAGGAAATGAGATGGTATGTGGCCCTACGCCAAACTGGCGCTCTAAATCCAGGGTATGTTGCAGCAACCCCATCATCTCGAATTTCCAGTCGTAAAGACCGAAAAGTGCTCCGATGGCCACATCGTCCAGTCCCGCTTCCATGGCCCGGTGAAGCGCATAGAGTCGCCAGCGGTAATTTCCTTTCAAGGTGTTGGCTGGATGGACTTTTTCAAACGTTTCGCGGTGATAGGTCTCCTGAAATACCTGATAAGTACCAATGCCGGCCTCTTTAAGTTTTTTGAGTTTAGCCATCTCCATGGGAGCTGCATTGATATTGACGCGCCGGATATTGGTTGGCTGACCCGACCTGGGTGCAATTTCCTGCACTGAATAGACAGTGTTGATGCAATCCACCATGTAATCCACATCTGTGGAAGGATGTTCTCCGAATACCAGTATCAACCGTTTGTGACCCTCCCTCAAAACAGAAATAGTTTCTTTTTTTACCTCCTCCATGGAAAGAATTCGCCTCTTTTCCAAGCTATTGGCTTCCCTGAAGCCACAATAGGCACAGTTGTTGACACAGTGATTGGCACAATAAAGCGGTGCAAAGAATACAATCCTGTTGTCGTAGACCTTCTTTTTGACTTCGAGGGCAGTCTGGTTGATTTCTTCCCAGAGTTCGGGATCCTTTACCTGGAGCAGTGCAGCGGTTTCATCAGGATTTAAGGTGACAATAGACAGTGATTTTTGTAAAATATCCCTGACAAACTTCTGATCAGGTTGTTTGTTCCTGTCGAGGGCAGAAAGTACCGCATCATTGTCAATAAAATCCTTCCCTTTAACCAGATATTTATCGATCTCAGCGTTGTTGATGATTCCTTCCTTCCAGTCTTTTATATTTGAAAATCCCATGTCGTCATTTTGAACTGCAAATATAAGCTAAAAAGGATTTAAAGGCTAAGTTCTTTCGCGTGATTGATAAGAAGTATGCAATAGTTTGTGTGACAATTCTCCCAATGGATGACCAAGAAAATCGTTGTAAATTTTAATCACCTCAGGATTCTCGTGCGATTTGCGCAATGATTTTCCGAGGTCTTCGGCATAAATGGCTGCAGCGCGCTTCTTCCGGATAGATCGGAAGAGCGTCGTGTAGGGAAAGAGTGTTCAGAGCCGTGT
>CAZGSQ010000076.1:0-17520 GCA_964528535.1 uncultured Tangfeifania sp.
ACACGGCTCTGAACACTCTTTCCCTACACGACGCTCTTCCGATCTACAGGCAATTACCAATACTGAAACCATAGCCAGTAGTGCATGGCTAAGGGAGTTTTCACCTCCAACCAGCATCCATGCCACAAAAGTAAGGAAAGAAATTCCCATCACTACGGGAACAAAGATAGCTGCAATTTTGTCAACTTGCTTCTGAACAGGGGGTTTGCTACCTTGTGCTTCCTGAACCATTTGTATAATTTGAGCCAGTAGCGTCTCGCCACCAACCTTCTCTGCGCTGATTACGAAACTTCCTTTCTGGTTAAAGGTTCCGGCGAATACATTGGCTCCAGACACCTTTTCTACAGGAAATGATTCTCCGGTAATGGTGCTTTCGTCGACGAAAGAGCTACCTGAAAGGACTTTACCATCAACAGGTATCTTTTCACCCGGTTTAACGAGCAGTTGATCCTCTTTTTTTACGAAGGAGATTGGGACTTCAAAATTAGACCCATCATGCTGAAGAAGAGTTACTGTTTTGGGTTGAAGTCCAATCAATTTTTTAAGTGCAGAGGTGGTGCTCGATTTAGCGCGTTCTTCAAGTACTTTTCCAAGCAGAATAAAAGCTATAACTACAGCAGAAGCCTCAAAATAGACTGGAGGATGAATGCCCTGGTTGTGCCAAATTCCCGCAAAGAGCGTGTTGAAAGTACTGAATAAGAAGGAGATGCCTGTACTTAAAGCGACAAGCGTATCCATGTTTGCAGTTCCATGTTTGGCCTGTTTGAAGGCATTGATAAAGAATCTTCTCCCAAACCAGCCAACTACTGGTGTTGCCAGAACAAACATGATCCAATTTGCATAGGGCATATCCATCATGAACATGCCGATTAGAACAACCGGAATAGCTAAGAAAATTGAGCCAATAGTGTCAACAAGCAATTTTTTATAATGGGATTGTTTGATTTCGGCTTGTTGTTCTTCTGCTTTAATTTCAATAAGCAGGTCGTAACCAATAGATTGGATTGCGGATTTCAAGTCAGCAGAGGAAGTCTCACTACCTTCAAATTCGACCATGGCAGAGGAATTTGCGTAATTGACAACTGCATGTATCACTCCTTTTTGAGATTTGAGTTCTTCTTCAACATGAATGGCACAGGAGGCGCATCCCAATCCAGCAACTGGAAAACTCTTTTTAATTATTGAAGTCATTTAATTTTTTGACTAAGATAAGTTGTAAAACTGAACAATAATGACAGAAGAGCTAAATAACTATTTTGATTTTTTTCTGTACAGGCAACATTCTGGCAGTTTGTTATAGGAATCATTTGTAGCCAAATATTTTTCAGTATCATGGCCAGTTTGCGCTATTGTTTGCTGGATTATATCAGATGTGGTTTTTTTATCATCAATTTTTAATGACAGCATTTTGCTGTTGATATTCCATTCAGCGTACAAAACTCCGTTTATGGATCCCGCTGTTTTTTCGATTCGGTCTTTGCACATTTCACAATTTCCTGAAACATTGATAATCAATTGTTTGAATTGTGAATTTGGATCTAATTTTGTCAATTTGACGGGGTGACTCTGAGTCACCCCGTCAATCGATCTTTCCCCAATAATCAGTGCACTGGTTGGTAGCAAATTGCCTTGTGCAGGATTCATCATACTTGGTTTGCCTTCCAGTTGAGCTGCTGCATCCACGCTGAATGCACCTTCAGTCACGATAATTTCACCATCGTCCAACCCATTGTCAACAACATAACTACTTCCGAGCAATGGTCCGAGGACAATCTCCCTGATTTTGAATACCGGTTCGTCCAAATCTGGTTGTTTAACATAAACAACTGAGCGTTTGCCAGTCCAAAGAACTGCTGTCTGTGGCACGATCAACTTGTCAATGAATTCGATGAGATTGGATTTTACAATACCAGTGGCAAACATTTCAGGTTTTAGTTTGGCGCCTGGATTACCGATTTCCACACGTACTTTAGCGACGCGGTTAACTGGCTCCAGCACAGGATCAATAAACCTGATGTTTCCAGAGAAGGATGAACCCGGCAACGCCTGAATAGTGAAATCAATTCTATCGCCAATTTTAAGGAACGGAAGGTCGCTTTCGAAAGCATCAAACAACACCCAAACACTCGACAAATCTGAAACCTCGTAGAGTACTGAACCCTGGCTCACATAGTCGCCTTTATTGACGCGTCTTGCGGTAACAATGCCTGATGTAGCCGATTCGACCTCTACATTGGATTCAACATTTCCTGAATTTTCGATTGTTGAAATTTGCGAATTTGTTAGTTTCCATTGGCGAAGTTTTTCTTTGGCGGCATCGTAAATTGCGGGCTGTGCCTCTTTGGTTTTGGCAGCTTCGAGTAATTCCTGTTGGGCGGTTACGAGTTCAGGCGAATAAATAAGTGCCAGTTTTTGTCCTTTACGGACAGCCTCGCCAGTAAAATTAACAAATAGTTTTTCGACCCTGCCTGAGATGTGCGACACTTGATCTTGAAGCAATCGCTCATCCGCTTGTACTTTTCCGTATAGACGTACTTCTTTTTGCGGATTTTGGCGTGAAACAACCGAAGTCATTACGTTTGCCAACTGGGCTGCCTCTTTCGTCAAATGCACAGATGTCGGATCAATTGTTTCAGTGCTGTATTGGGAGAGCAGAATTAAATCCATGGCGCAAATAGGGCATTTACCTGGCTCGTGCATTCTGATCTGCGGGTGCATGGCACAAGTCCAGATTTTAGATTTTACGGTTTCAATGGCATGGTCATGTTTTTCTTCCGTCCCAGGAGATGAATGGAAGAATATCCAACCAAGCAAAATCCCTCCAATAAGGATGATGTTATAGCGCACGTATTGATTGCTAAATATTTTCATATTGTATTAATTTGTTTTTTAATGCTAGTATGGAAATCTATGTTGCAGAAATTAAAATCATTCTCTTGGATGTTGTGAAACAACATGTTCGTTTCATCTAATAATAATATTTGTGTTACTTAGTTTTCGAATATGCCATCAATCGGTTGCACCATGCTATTGATGTGTTATTGTCGGCAGCTGCTTCTATTTGTTTGTACTCGTAATCGAGTGTTTGTTGTCTTATACGCAAGATGTCAGTGAGTGAGCTACCCGATGAAGCAAAATTTTTCAACACGATATTGAGCGATTGTGAAGCTAACTGATGTTGACTGGCATAAAGTTTTATTCGTCGCTGAGCATCCTGGTACAACTGCAATGCCTGATAATACTCAGTCTGCAGCGAATTCTCAACAGCCTTGTATTTTTGAGTATTCGCCGATTTCAAAAAATCAGTTTCGGCGCGCATGGCCTTGTACTTTTTACGGTAAATAGGCAAAGTAATCTTGACCTCGGGCATGATCATATCTCTACCATTCATCGGAGATGTAGACATTTCACTTTTATTGATCAGCGAATAATTCAATCCTACCCCAATCATTGGGTAACTCATTTTGGTCACCATTTGCTTGCGTGCCTCCAACGATTGTTGTTCGAATAGAAGCATTTCCAACATAGGGTTATTCTTCAGGATACTGTCAGAAACAGCAACTATTGCAGGTTCAATTCTTTCAAGTTTTATTGAATCAGGTAAGCTGACAATTGCCGCTTGCGGCCTGTTCAAATAACTGTTAAATTGTGCAGAAATGGTAATTAACTGGTTGTTTAACTGATTAATGTTATTCTGAAGGTCGCCAATTTCAATTTGAATCCGAAATACGTCCGAAAGTCCGGAGCCACCTGGGGAGGAACCCATTGAACTACCTCCCATCGGTGAAGCCGCCTGGTTTGAAGCCGATTTGTCAGAATTGCCCGCAACACTTCCCATGATGTTCATACCGGATGTCCTGGAAGATGAATTTATTGCTGAGGACTGAATGGTTGTTTGGCTGGCTGGTAACGGGTTGTTTCCTGAAGGACCCGCTTTAAACTTTACAACAGCCAACCGTTCAATGGTATGAAGTAGTGCTATGTTCTTCTCAGAAACACGAATGCTCTGCTTGACCTTGTACAATTCGAACCAGGTACGTTGCACCTCATAGAATACTTGCAATTTGGCATCACGAAAAGTTTCTAATTTGGCTTTTGCCATTAGACTCATTTCATCTTTTGCAAATTTTAGAACCCCAAACCAGGGAAACATCTGCATCAGTTTTATATCAGCCAATTGATTCCCTCCAACCAGTTCCATAGGCTTGAGGAAAACCCCGACGCTAATATCCGGATCAGGTAGGCTACCCACTTGCGGTATTTTTTGCAAAGCAGCCTCGTATTCAGCAAAATACTGCAGTACAGTTGGATTGTTTTTGGCTGCAATTTCAAGATAATTGAACAAAGAATCAGTCTTTTCCTGACCAAACGCAATTCCCCAACTTCCAAGAGCAAGTAACAATAATATTATTTTTTTATGTGCCTGATTTTTCATCATCTTGATTATGAGGATTATTAATAGCTAATTGATTATACTTGGTTACTGCTCCCTCCCTCCACATGGCCTGAAACATCGGGACAACAAAGATGGTCATGACCTGAATGATCATACCTCCAAACATTGGTATTGCCATAGGGATCATGATATCGGAGCCTTTGCCGCTCGATGACAATACTGGCAATAGTGCGATAACGGCAACTGCTGTTGTCATCATTGCTGGTCGTACACGTTTCAGTCCGGCAGAAACAAGAGCTTCGCGCACTTCGTGAACGGTTGTGGGGTGACGTTGCTCAAATACCTGGTGAATATAAGTACCCATAATTACCCCATCGTTGGTCGCGATCCCAAACAAGGCAATAAATCCAACCCATACAGCCACACTCAGATTGATGGGGTGCATTTGGAAAAGATCGCGTAAATTGATTCCGTCTATTGAAAAATTCAGAAACCAACCCTGTCCATAGAGCCATATCATGATAAATCCTCCGGCAAAGGCAACGAAGACGCCTGAAAAGTGAATCAAAGAGGCTGTGACGGTTCGGAATTGAAAGTAAAGCAACAAGAGAATCAGGAGCAAACTGATTGGGATGACAATTGCCAGACGATTGGTCGCCCTTATTTGATTTTCGTAATTTCCGGCAAATTTGTAAGACACACCGGCAGGCAGAAGGATCGTGCCATTGCTTAATTTGTCCTTTAACACTTTAGTCGCTTGATCCACAACATCAACTTCGGCTAGGTCTTCGTTTTTATCGAAAATAACATAGCCGTTTAGAAAGGTGTTTTCACTTCGGATCATCTGCGCACCGCGGGTGTAATCGATATCGGCAATTTCGCTTAATGGAATTTGAACGCCATTCATCGCCGGAATCAGGATGCGTTTGATGTCGTCGGGATTATCTCGCAATTCACGCGCGTAACGCACACGAATCGGAAACCGCTCGCGACCTTCAACTGAGCTTGAGAGTGCCATTCCACCTACCGCTACCTGAAGAATTTCCTGAACATCGCTCACACTCATCCCATACCTGGCCATTGCTTCTCGGTTCAATTTTATTTCAAGGTAAGGTGCGCCAACTGCACGGTCGTAAAATACAGCTGAAGCTTTGATAGATGGCACCTCTTTCAACGCCTGTTCGAGCAACATTCCACCTTTTTCAATCGCTTCCAGATCGGGCCCAAATACTTTCAGTCCCATTGGGGCACGCATTCCGGTTGAGAGCATCACAAGACGGGCCTCAATTGGTTGTAATTTAGGTGCTGAAGTCAATCCCGGAATATTGGTTACTTTCACAATTTGATTCCAGATGTCATTTGGCCTTTTTATTTCAGGCCGCCATTGGCGGAAATATTCTCCACTTTCAACAGGGATCAGGCTGTCTGCAGGAATTGACCTGAACCCGCATTTCTCCAAATTGTATTTAGATCCGCTTTTAAGGATAAAATTGCCATCCTGGTCAACTTTAAATTGCATGCGATGTCCATCTTCATTGAGGATGTACTCTGACCGGTAACTGATTGTATTCTCGAACATCTGTACCGGAGCAGGATCGAGCGCCGAATTAACGCGGCCCCATTTGCCCACAGCAATTTCGACTTCAGGAATGACTGAAAGCCGTTTGTCAAGTGTTTCGATGTATTCGAGGTTCTTCTGAATGCTGGAATGTGGCATACTGGTGGGCATCAACAGGAATGAACCTTCGTTTAGTGAGGGCATAAACTCTTTGCCCGTACCCGGGAATAATCCTGAGGGTCCTTCCCACATGGCGGTTTGCTTAAAATTTTTCCAGCCCACTTTTTCCGCTCCGGATGCAATAATCCCGAAAGTTTTATCAAATCCCTGCCAGGCCAACAATCCAAATAATAAAGTAACTGCAGGAATAATGAGGAATCTCCATTTGTGTTCCAGCGCCCATCTCATGATCTTTTCATAAAAATGGACCAGGGACATCAGGGCAGCCAGAATCACAGCAATAATGCCAGCCACGAAAATGAAGTTTGTGAGCGTACTGTTGTGAGCACCAAGAGGGAGCCATTCGATAGTGAGATACCAGGCTGCCACCAACACTGTGGTGGCGATATTGATGTAATTGGGAAATTCTTTGCGCGTTTCAGACCAGTGGTAACCTGATAAATTATTAATACCTACAGCGATTAATGCCAAAGCAGGCCAGACGTGCATGAAAATGACAAACAGAACACCTGCAAGGATCAAGCTACCGTTACATATTCTACGGATCTTCTTGGTATCAAAACTAATGCTGAAAAAGATATGCGTCAAAGTTGGCAAAACAATAATTCCAAGAAGAAATGCTGAAATGAGTGAAAATGTTTTGGTAAATGCAAGTGGGTGAAACAACTTTCCTTCGGCAGCCTGCATGGCAAAAACGGGAAGGAAACTTACAATGGTGGTTGCAATGGAAGTAACTACAGCGTCACGCACTTCGGTGGTTGCCTTGTATATTACCAACATTAACTTTTTGCCCCTTATTCCATGGTTTTCAGGCATCTCCAGATGCCGCAAGATATTCTCGACATCTACAATCCCAATATCGACCATTACACCAATGGCAATGGCGATGCCTGATAAGGCTACAATATTCGCTTCGATGCCAAAAGCCCTCATCAGGATGAAAGTCATCAAGACACCTATTGGAAGTAATCCTGCTACAATTAGTGACGCCCTCAAATTCATCACCAAAACAATGATGACAATGATACTGATCAGAATTTCGTGTGAGAGAGCCGATTCGAGCGTGCCAATTGTTTCCATGATCAAACCTGTACGGTCGTAAAAAGGCACAATCGTAACTTTGGAAATCGTTCCGTCGGGCAATTTTTTTTGTGGCAATCCGGGTTCTAATTCCCTGATCTTATTTTTTACATTCCCTATCACATCCATTGGATTTGAACCGTATCGAGCGACTACTACCGCGCCTACTGCTTCTATGCCCGATTTATCAAGCCCACCTCTGCGTGTGGCAGGACCGAATGCCACATGGGCCACATCCCTGATACGAACTGGTATATTGTTGCGGACTGTAATAACAGATAGTTCAATATCTTCAAGGCTTTTAACATATCCCAAGCCACGGATGATGTATTCGACTTTGTTGAGTTCTATTGTTTCTGCACCAATGTCAAGGTTGCTCTTTCGCACAGCATTCATCACATCCATGGCCGAAACATTGAATGCTCTCAATGCTTCAGGATTGAGGTCGATCTGGTACTCCTTGATAAATCCGCCTACTGATGCTACTTCAGAAACTCCTTCAGCTGTCGAAAGTCCATATTTTACATAGAAATCCTGAAGAGACCTTAATTCCTGTGGATTCCATCCACCATTTGGTTTGCCGGTCTTGGGATCACGTCCTTCTAACGTATACCAGTATATTTGTCCCAAAGCTGTCGCATCCGGTCCAAGCGCTGGCTGTACACCGGGAGGTAGCGTGCCAGATGGAAGCGAGTTGAGCTTTTCCAAGATCCGTGATCTACTCCAGTAAAATTCGATGTTATCTTTAAAGATGATGTAGATGAACGACATCCCAAACATAGAAGTACTCCTTATTGTTTGCACGCCGGGAATACCAAGAAGAGCTGTTGTTAATGGGTAACTTACCTGATCCTGAATATCTTTTGGGGAACGCCCCATCCATTCGGTTGCAACGATCTGTTGATTTTCACCAATATCTGGTATGGCATCAACCGCAATTGGATCGCGTGGTAAATAGTTAGATTTCCAGCTGAAGGGCATGTATACCATTCCCAGAACCACAAAAGTGATCAGGAACATAAAAGTAATCAAACGGTTTTCAAGAAAATATTTGACGAGTCGGTTAAACATAATTCAATTCAATTGTAAAATGTTTTTATATTTATTTCAGGTCCATTATTTTGACTTTTGTAGTATCAAAGTATGGTCAAAGGTTTGATCTATTTGTAAATGGAAATCTAACAAGCGGTGGAGTATGCTGACAGTGATTTCTGAATAAATCCAAGATTAATTCACTGCTTAAAAGCACGAAAGCTCTTAAATGGGATCTTTTAGATCCTACCGACATGGAAATAATGGAATAGCCATGATACCGAAATGAAAAATCATTTTGGTTACAATGGACAGATCATGGCTATCCCATAAAAGAGAGAAATTTGAGTAGGAATACTATTTATTCCGTTCGTATTTGCAGCAACCTGGTAATTTGGCATATACTGCATCTGTGGCTTTGTATTTTTCGGTATCGTGACCTACTGCGGCGATCTTCTTCTGGAGGTCGTCGACCTTTACTACCGATGGATTGTAAGCAAGTGTTAGCATCTTGATATCCTTGTTCCAATCGGCTTTTGAAACTCCAGCCACCTTTGCAGCAGCCTCTATTCGGTCTTTGCACATGCCGCAGTTACCTGATACTTTGATGGTTTCTGTTTTGGTGGAGGCCATTTCCATCTTTGGATCAGTTTTTGTTTTGGACATGTCAATTTTTGAATGATCCATTGTTTGGGAATAAGAATTTGAGATTAATCCTATTACCAGAATTGCAGAAATAATGATTTTTACAGTTTTCATGATTATTTGTATTTGAATTTTATTGTAACAAAGAAATATTGTCAAGTATTTGGATTTAAGAATCTGAATACTTAGAAAACCTCAACTGGAGTAACATACAAAGTATATTCTACAGAGTAGGTGTTTACAAAAAATCAAATACGAAATACACAAATATCGGCCAAGTTGACTGAACTTGCCATAGAATTCCCTGGCGGAAACACATTTGTGCCGAAGCGATTGAACACTAAAGCCGTCGGTACACAGGAATTTACTGGAAGCAAATAAGCCTGTGAAACTGGTTGAGAGAATATCCTAAATTCCGAAAAGGAAGGAGCATAATTATTGTCAACAGCCAGAACAGATACCTCGTCGTCGCAGCAATGCGCCTTAATTCTTATACCCGGCAAAGTGCTTTGGTCATGATCATCTTCCATTCCGCACGAAGCAAGCTCTCCGGTCAGAGATATCTTTTTGAAAGCTTCACCTTCTCCACCACAAAAATGTCTTGCAATTGAGATGTGCAACCCTGAAACTAGGATAAGCGATGCAAATAGTATGGAAATAATTTTTCTCATCAACAATTGTAAACAGAAATTGTAGCTAATTGTTGCAAATAAACAAATAAAAAGGAAGATATCAAGATAATTAACTTTCCTTTAACAAAATATTTCTTGTTATGTTATCATAGCGAAAGCGTTTTCCTTTGTTGGTGGGGCTCTGACAGACTGGTTGCTTAATATTCAACCCGTCTGTTAGAGGCATCACCAATGTGATTCGTCCAGTTTCTGATCCGAACCTTTTGTAGCACTTTTTACTTTGTTTAACAAACCTTTTGCACCACTTTCTTTGCCTTTATCAGCGCTGACTTTGCTCTTCTCAGTGGATGCTTTGCCTTTTTCAGGGATGGTTGAACCTTTTCCGCCATTTTGGGTACCATTCTTCCCTTTTACTATATTTTTGGCATCATTGGCTGTACTTTTGGCGTCCTTTGCAGTGCTTTTTGCATCATTTACTGTGCTTTTGGCGTCTTTTGCTGTGCTATTCACAATCTCGGCAGTGGCCCTGGGATTTTTAAGAAAGGCTTTTGGATTGGTAACCATAAATTTAGCGGTTGTCAAGACTCCCTTTCCTTTTTTTGCAGTAGCTTTTCCCTTCTCTGCAGTGGCTTTACCCTTTTCAACTGTTGCTTTGCTTTTTTCTACAGTCTCTTTACCTTTGTTAATTGTGTTTTTTGCTTTGTCGGAAGAATTTTTGGCATCCTGCACCTGGGCCTGGGAATGGATTTGGCAGATAAACAACAAGATGGTAGCACACAAAATTTTCACATAATTTTTCATCTTCTGAACTGTTTTTAATTGGATGGGTTCTTTGATAAGTCGTTTTTCCGGGAGAATGTAGAAAAGAACCACTTTATTCTACATTTACTTGGATGCACTTGAAAATGGAAAATGATCCAATCAAGTTACCCAACAAATGTATCATTGTTTTAAGAGGTGGAATCACAATGGATTGGGACAAAAAGTGGACAATCGCAAAATATTTCAGCAATTTCCAAACTGATCAAAAATGGGCAAAGTGCTTCGTTGAACAGCTACTAATCAAACATACCTTTTACCCGATCGAAGAAATTACGTTCTTTTGTCTCATCCGGTACTTGAAAATTTGGGAGTTGCTGCAACCGCTCCAGCTGTTTTTTCTCTTCTGAAGTGAGTTTTTGAGGTACCCAGGCATGAATTTTAACTAGAAGATCTCCTTTCCCATATCCGTTGACATCAGGAATCCCTTTCCCGCGTAACCGCAGAATTTTTTCAGGTTGGGTTCCGGCTTCAATTTTTACCTTCACTTTCCCGTCGATGGTGGGTATTTCAGCTGTCAGCCCCAGGGTGAGATCTGGAAATGAAAGAAAGAGGTTGAATATCAAGTCGTTTTCATCTCGAATAAGTTCTGGATGCTCTTCCTCTGCAATCAAAACAAGCAAATCACCGGCAACGCCTCCACGCCGCGCTGCATTGCCTTTCCCACCTACTGATAGTTGCATTCCTTCACCAACACCTGCAGGTATCTTAACATTGACTACTTCTTCCCCTTGAACCAATCCCTCTCCATAGCAAGACTCACATTTTTGGGTGATGATCTTTCCCTCTCCATTGCAGGTTGGGCAAGTTGACGATTGCTGAATTTGTCCGAATATGGAGTTGCTGATTCTGGTAACTTGTCCATTCCCCTTGCAAGTTGAACAGGTAGTATGACCTCCACTTCCTTTTGCCCCGGTACCATGGCATGTTTCACAAGAAACATATTTTTTAACCTTCAATTTTTTCTCACAGCCGTTGGCAACTTCACTTAGATTCAAGGTTACCTTGATCCGGAGATTAGAACCCCGATTCACTCTTTGACCTCGTGATCCGCCGCCAAACCCGCCAAACCCGCTGAAACCACCACCTCCGCCAAATATATCGCCGAAAGAGGAGAAAATATCTTCCATGGTCATGTGCTGCCCACTAAATCCACCCTGGTTGCCCATTCCTGCGTGTCCATATTGATCGTAGCGCTGTTTCTTCTCCGGGTTGCTAAGTATTTCATAGGCTTCGGCGGCTTCCTTAAATCTTTCCTCTGAAGCCTTGTCTCCCGGATTTTTATCAGGATGGAACTGAATGGCTTTCTTTCGATAGGCTTTTTTTATCTCATCAGCGGCAGCACTCTTTGGGACACCAAGAATTTCGTAGTAATCTCTCTTTGACATTTTTGCATTTTTTGTGGTTAGTAGCCCAATATTTATTCGCCTATTACGACTTTGGCAAAGCGTATCACTTTGTCGTTCAATAGGTACCCTTTTTGAACCACATCCACAATTTTCCCTTTGGATGCATCTGCAGATACGGGAATCTTGGTGATGGCTTCATGGTGGTCGGTATTGAGCTCTAATCCGTTTGCTTCCATTTCGACAACCCCTTGTTGTTTGGTGAAATCTTTGAATTTGTTGTATATCAGACCAATTCCCTCTTTTGTTGTTTCAAGGTTATCCGAAATCTCGATGGCATGCATCGCTCTTTCTACATCATCGAGGACAGGTAAAAAACTAACCATAACAGATTCGGAAGCGTTCTTCATCAGATCCATTTTCTCTTTGAGGGTACGTTTCCGAAAATTATCGAATTCAGCTGAAAGGCGAAGATATTTGTCGTTGGAAAAGCTTAGATTGGCTGTGAGTTCGGCTATTTTATCTTCCAAATCTTTCTGTTTGTCAATACATTCACTTGAGACCTCATTGCCAAGAGGTACATCTTGGGAATTTCCCTGTTCAGTACCTGAGTCCATCGGTAGGTCGGTAATGGAGTTATCTTTCGGTATATGCTTGTGCTCGTCCTTCTTTTTTGTCATCATAAATACAATTATTCTATTCTCTTATCTCCCTTCAAATAGCTTGCCACCAGCCATCATTCGGACATTTTGACACAAAAAAAAGCTGTGAACTGACAGCCTTTCAATTTATTCTCTTCTGATTTTTGCCCCGATGGCATTAAGCCTTACGTCAATATTTTCGTAGCCCCGGTCTATTTGATCGATGTTGTCGATGACCGAAATCCCTTTGGCAGAAAGAGCTGCAATCAACAAGGCAACGCCTGCCCTTATATCGGGGGAGGACATACGTGTTCCTCTAAGTTGATGTGAACGGTCTAATCCGATTACTGTAGCCCTGTGTGGATCGCAAAGGATAATTTTTGATCCCATGTCAATGAGTCGGTCTACAAAAAACAAACGGCTTTCGAACATCTTTTGGTGAATGAGTACGCTCCCTCTCGCCTGAGTAGCAATGACAAGGAAAATACTTAGCAAATCAGGCGTTAAGCCAGGCCATGGGGCATCCGAAATTGTCATGATGGAACCGTCAATGAATGACTCAATCTCATAGTGATCCTGAACTGGAATATGGATGTCGTCACCTATTCTTTGAAGGTTAATTCCCATCTTTTTGAACGAATCCGGTATGATGCCCAATTGTTCATAGGACACGTTTCTGATCAGCAGATCAGAGGAGGTCATGGCTGCCAAACCGATGAAACTGCCAACTTCAATCATGTCTGGGAGTAGTCGGTGAGAACAGCTCTTTAGCGAAGTAACTCCTTGTATATGCAGCAAATTGGATCCAAGGCCATCTATTTTAGCACCCATTTTGATGAGCATGTGGCACAATTGCTGTATGTAGGGCTCACAAGCAGCATTGTACATGGTCGTGGTTCCTTCCGCAAGTACTGCAGCCATAATGAGATTTGCAGTGCCCGTCACGGATGCTTCATCCAACAAGATGTAACATCCTTTCAGTTTTGTTGCTTCAACTTTAAAGAGGGATTTATCTGCATCAAAAATGAATGTCGCACCCAAAGATTCGAATCCGCGAAAATGGGTATCCAATCTTCTTCTGCCAATTTTGTCACCTCCGGGCTGAGGTATTGTTCCTTTGCCAAATCTCGCCAGCATTGGGCCAATGATCATGATAGATCCACGTAGTGCAGATGCCTGTTGAAAGAAGAGGGGAGAGCTAAGATAATCAATGTCAATAGCTCTTGCACAAAATGTAAAAATTCCTTTTCCAGTCCGTTCAACCTCTACACCCAGATCCTTCAGCATGTCAATCAACTTAATGACATCACTGATTTCGGGAATATTTGAAAGTGTGATTTTTTCACTGCTGAGCAATGTGGCACAAATAACTTGCAAAGCTTCATTCTTGGCACCTTGAGGTGTTAGCTCTCCTGATAGGGATACTCCTCCTTCGATGATGAATCGTGCCATGGCCTTAGAAAGGAGCTACTTGTGTTTTCGGTTCGTTCCGGAACCAACTTTCGCCTTTTTCTTCTGTATCTTGATAATATCTGTGACCTCTTGAAGGTGAATGTCTTCTCTTAATTTCAACCGACCTCTCGAAATCAGTTTTAAATCATCCAGAATCTTTTCATCTTCTACCATGTCCTTGTTCCAGGTGAGGTACGATTTTTTCATCTGGTTTGCCAATTGTTCGGTATTTTGCCCTTTGATTGGGTTCTCCTCATCCATTTTGGCGATGTTGTCGATCAGTTGTTCCATAATCTTCCCGTAGTGACGGAACCTGATGTCTGACTGGTTGTACGGAATGTGTTTTGGCTTCTCTGTGAAAGTTTCAGGGACTGGTGGATCATATGGATAATCGATGTCGAGTTTAAAGTCTGACATGATGGCAATATGGTCCCAAAGTTTGTGCTTGAAATCGTTGATATCTCTTAGATAGGGGTACATCATACCCATGATATCGATGATGGATTTCACCGCAAGGTTGCGCTCCTCGCGGTCATCGATGGTGAGAACATGTTCTACCATTTTGTGAAGAGCCCTTCCGTATTCCGGAAGCTTCATCTTGGTACGTTGGGTGTTATAATCTTTGAACATCGTGAATTTCAATTAAGTGCTTCTAAGAGAGAATATATTTTGGATGTGGCAAAGGTACATAAATAGCAGCTTACTTCAAACCTAAAAATCAGAATGCTTCAGTCACTATTTTTAACTTGGCAAATTTGAGCAGCAACTGTTTTTCACCTGCATTGGCAAAGAACACTTTCGCCTTTTTTTCTGGCATGGATCCCTCTAAATCAATGATTTTCCCCCTGCCAAACCGTTGGTGTTCAACCAGCATGCCAACCTGCAATGAGTTTGGATCGTCTGCATCAAAGGGTGGCAATGGGGTTGAATCGACGTTTCTGCGGTAATTATTGCCAAGTGTTGCAGAAGATTTTGAAGTGGAGATAGGATTCCTTTCGTTTTGGATGAAATTGCTGCGGTCAAAGCCTGTTTCCGTTCTTGAGGGATTGGCATGTTGGTGTTGAAAGAATCTGCTCTCTTGAATGTTAAGGTATTGAGCATCTATTTCACCTATAAATCTGCTTGGGTGGCAAAATTCAGTCTTTCCCCATTTGAACCTTTGTTGGGCAAAAGAGAGGAAGGCATTGTTTTTAGACCTGGTCAAGGCTACGTAGAACAACCTGCGTTCTTCCTCCAGTTCTGATAGGGTCAAAGTTCCGGTAAAACCTGAAGGGAAAAGGTTCTCTTCGAGTCCGACAATAAACACATTGTTAAACTCCAGTCCTTTGGAAGAGTGAACGGTCATCAGGGTTACTTTGTCAAAATCTTCAGTTTTTTCGTTGTCCTGGTCGGTAAGAAGGGAAACTTCTTCAAGGAAATTGGCCAGCAGCGGCGAATGTCCCTCTTCAATGGCTCCAAGTGTGAACTGTTGAATTGCATTCAGTAGTTCCTGGGTATTCTCATACCTGCTTATATTTTCAGGCGATTTGTCCTGGTACAATTCGGAGAGGATACCAGTTTCAGAGGCGATTCTTTGGGCCATCTCATATGCTTCCAAGGTGAGGGAACGATCCGAAAAAGAGATGACAAGCATTGTAAAATCAATTACTTTTTTGGAGGCGCCTCCATTCAATCCGGCTTTGTTCAGCAATAGAGGATCGCTTGCAACTGAAAACATACTGTTATTGGTAAGAGAGGCTAATTCCTCAATTTTTCCGATGGAGGTAGCACCAATTCCCCGCACCGGGTAGTTGATCACCCTTTTGAAAGATTCATCATCCTTTTGGTTGATCATCAGACGGAAATAAGCAAGCAGATCTTTGATCTCTTTCCGCTGATAAAACGAGAGGCCTCCATAAATTTTATAGGGGATGTTTCGTTTGCGCAATACTTCCTCAAAGACCCTGGATTGGGCATTGGTTCGGTAAAGAATGGCGAAATCGGCATAGTTGTCGTGGTCCGCCATCCGTTTCTGAAAAATTTCGCTCACTACCAAAAATCCCTCTTCCTGGTCATTCAGAGCATTAAGTACCTTGATTTTTGCACCTGCATCGTTTTCACTGTAGACTGTTTTCTGCAGTTGATTTTTATTTTTAGCAATGATGCTGTTGGCCGCATTGACTATCGTTTGCGTGGAACGGTAATTTTGCTCTAATTTGAATACCTTGAATTCGGGATAATCGTTTTTGAAATTGAGAATATTTTCGATTCTGGCTCCCCTAAAGGAATAGATGCTTTGCGCATCATCCCCGACAACACTGAGGTTGTGGTGAAGCTCAGCCAATTTTTTCACGATCAGGTATTGCGAAAAATTGGTGTCCTGATACTCGTCGACAAGAATGTACCTGAAGAGCTGCTGGTATTTTTGAAGTGTCTCTGGAAAACGTTTAAAAAGCAAATTGGTCATTAACAACAGGTCGTCAAAATCCATGGCTCCTGCGTTTTTGCACCGTCTCACGTATTCCTCATAGATCTCTCCGGTTCGAGGTATCCTCGCTGACTGATCTGCTTCACGAATCGTTGCATTGTCTTTGTATGCCGCCGGAAGAACCAGGTTGTTTTTGGCTGCTGAGATCCTGTTCATCACTGCAGAGGGCTTGTAGGTACTCTCATCCAGATTTAGGCTCTTTAGGATGCTTCGCAGCAGGCTCTTGGCATCTTGGGTATCGTAAATAGTGAATGTGGATGGGAATTCGATAAGTGCTGATTCTGCACGCAAGATGCGGGAGAAGATGGAGTGAAATGTACCCATCCAAAGGTACCTCGCAGTATTCTGTCCAACCACTCCGGCAATTCGCTCCTTCATTTCTCTGGCAGCCTTGTTGGTAAAGGTCAGGGCGAGTATTGAGGAAGGGGGAACGCCTTGCTTCAGCAAATGGGCGATCCGATAGGTCAACACCCTTGTCTTTCCTGATCCTGCGCCTGCAATGATCAGCGATGGACCGGAGAAGTTTACGACGGCTTGTTGCTGAGCCTCATTCAGATTTTCAAGGTAATTGTCCAAAATCGTATTTATTCATGGTTGCGTGGTGTGGCAAAGATAATTTCCCTAACTGATTTTTTGGCAGCATAAATGAAAAATATTAGATAGGTAGAATGCATCGAATCCATTTTTCGATCCGGTTGTCGGCAAAGAACGCAACAAAGGTTCGTGGGACGCTGTTTGTTATTGCAGGGCGACTGGGAAGTTCGACCCCCGGCCGGAGTCGAATATTTCTCTTTAAAAATCTCTTTTTTTGCAGATGATTTTATGATTTATCCATTGCAACATTAAAACTACAAATCCGCCAAATTGCTCCATTGATAGGGCTTGACGGATTTGTCATTTCAGAGATTAAACAGCGATTAGACGGCTGGGGAAACTGCGGTCTTTTTTGGGGCAGTGCGACGCGCCAACAGATCGGCGTAGTATTTGCGGGCGGTGTTGAGGATGTCAAGCATGGTTGTAAAAAGCGGTAATTCTTGTGCTTTGGCCATGGCAAGCACATAATTGCAGAATTCGCTGTAGGTGCCAAACATTTCCGCCCGGATGCTCTTCAAATTGCGGGTCACGGTCATGGCAGTGGTGGTCATTCGTCCCCCAAACTGGAGTTTGAAAGCTTCATTTGCATCCGAAATTCGGGTGACATAACGTTCCATCTGCAGAAGGCTCACAGATCGGAAGAGCACACGTCTGAACTCCAGTCACCTGAAGCTATCT
>CAZGSQ010000077.1:0-17473 GCA_964528535.1 uncultured Tangfeifania sp.
CACGGCTCTGAACACTCTTTCCCTACACGACGCTCTTCCGATCTGGGGGCAATGGTAACAAGCTGCTGTCCAAATACTTTCTGGTATGTGACCGCCTCCATGCACTTGCCGGCAAATTTTTTCATCCCTTCAGAAATCGGTTTTGTCTCAAATTCGGGCATCAAAGCCTTAAAGTTTTCCTTTGCTGCAAGTGCTATCTTCAACAACCTGGATTGATCTGCCGAAAAACACTGGATGACGACAGGAACTTTTCCAAAATAGTCCTTGATCTGAAAGTAGAACCTGCCATCTGCTCCTGTGATAAAATACTTAAACTCAGGTACAGAGTCTGGAATAGATAAGTATACGGTGGCATGGTTGAATGGCAGCGACGATTTTAAATCCTTGACAGTTCCTTCCAGGACAATACCCTCAGGGTAGATGGCAGGTCCTGGTGGCGGAGCATATTTGGCAACAAATGAGTTGGAAACAGGGTCGGGTGAAACTTCAGCAACTGAAACCAGCAAATCCCCGCTAAGCTGTTGTCTCCATTCGGCAGGCAGGTGAAAATTGGCCTTCACCTTCTCCCTAATAAGGAAAGAGCTTGCCAATCCATCAACAGTTATTTGTTGCTGGGCTGTTTCATGAACAACCTGAATCCCGGAAGGTCTGACACGGCTGTCAGATTCCGGTAAGCCATTGAATCTGTTGACGATGTAGATCTCTTGAATGGTCATCCAGGGGTTGGTACGTGTAGAGGCCCGCAGCAGATAGGAACCTGATGGAAGAGAGTCGGGCAAAAAAACAACGCCATTTGCCTGTTTGTTGGTTAACTTTTGACTCATTCCGGAGATTCTTTTCCCCTCAGCGCTGATGAGATCGACCGTTACAACGCCCGATTGCTCCTCCATCGGAGCCAAAATTTTCAACAGGAGTGTTTCACCACCAACATACAGCTCCCGGTCAGTGAACAGCGCCATGTGTTCCTTCACCTGTGCCTGGCTGTAAAAAGATGTCAGGAGAAACAGAAGTAAAGTGAATAGGTTTAAATTAGATTGCAATTGTTTAAATATCAAATTATTAAACTTGTTGATAAAGCATGTTTCGAAGACTCATTCCCACCAGTTGGGCGGATATCCCTTGGTGGTTCCATCTTCGGGAATAGCGGGAAAACGGAACAATTGTCTTAACACCACGGGTGCCTGGGGAGTCGACAAATTCATATAATAACGCACTTGCTGATACGAATTTAAATCAAAATAGCCGAAAACAATTTTTGCAGGATCCGTTTTGCAGGTGATGTTTCCATAGATCTGGGTCTGTACCGGATCGAACAAACTTCCTGCCGCGGCAAATTGACTGTTCAGCCTCTGGTGGTAGTCGAAGGAACCAGTTGAAGTTCCATAAAGATCAATGAGGAGGATCCAGCCGGCCGAAGTCAATGAGTCGGCATGCAGGTAATCCTGGGCATTGTAGGAGATGGTTACCAACGGATGTTTGTTAATATTATTTGTTGCGGCACTTAAAATCCTGGCGCCTGCCAAATTATAGGCTTCATTGTAAAAATAGGATTGCCAGCCAAACAATGGTGGAGGGGGCATCCCTCCTGTACTTGGGGCATAATAGGCCCATTCGATGACGGTGCGTATGTAAAATCTGTAATTCGACAAAACAGGTGTGACTGGCAAATCGGTATAGACCTCCCTTCCCAGCGTCGTGTAAGCACTCGGCTGGCCATAACTATCTACTTTGTAGAGCTTTGTCTCCTTGTGTTCAGTATACAAGGAACCCATGGTGGGAAGTGGCGGCATGGTGACAGTTTCCGACTCATAAACATCCTTGGCCACAGTAATTCTCAATTTGTATTGTTTGCCTGAAACGGGGAGCGTACTGAAATTGAAGATCCCTGTGCCATTCTCAGTTCCAGCATTCACCTGACCCGTGGATTGAATCAATTCCACTTTTGCGCCGGAAACAGGCTGAACAGGTGTTTTCGCGTAAAAATCGAGAGAGGTTGTCAGACGGACATAATTTTTGGAAGGCTCATTCGTGATTTGTGCGTCCACCACCAGCAGACCATCCAATTTGTCGATGGCAGGGGTGTAATACTCTTCGCACGAAGCAAGGAGCAAAAGTATCCAGGAGAAGTACATGACTCTTTTACGCATCAAAATTTAAAATTATAGGTGAGCGATGGAACCGGCACACCAATGATGGAAAGCTTGTAGATCCCATACTGACCGATACCTGTATTCTGGACAGTGGCATCCTTCCTGTAAAATACAGAATAAGGATTCTTCCTGCCGTAAAGGTTGTAGATGGAAAGGGTCCAGCTTCCCTTCCACATTCTTCTTTTCCGAAGATTTTCATCCAGGGTAATACTCACATCCATACGGTGATAAGGAGGCATTCTGTATTTATTTCTGTCGGAATAGAAAACCACCTGGTTGTTGCCTACCATGTATTTTTGTTCAGGCAGTGTGATGGGCCGGCCCGACGAATAGACGAAATTTCCTGAGAACCGCCAGCGTCTGCTTATCTTATAATTCATGATGGCAGAAAGGTCGTGTGGTTTGTCATAGGCCGAAGGATAATACTTCCCGCCATTGATGGTTTCATCTCCAAACTGACTGTCTGTTTTTCGCATGGTCCTCGAATAGGTGTAACTGACCCACCCGTTCAGTCTCCCCAAACTCTTTTTGGCATAGAGTTCGAGACCGTAGGAGTAGCCCTGAGCCATCAGCAGATCAGTCTCAATGTGCCGGTTCATGATGATTTGAGCACCGTTTTTGTATTCAGGCAAATTTTGAAGCTGCTTGTAATAGAGCTCTGCAGAAAACTCAAATTTGCCCTTTTCCTGATTTTTAAAGAATCCGAAGGCAATTTGATCGTTGACAAGGGGGGCGATGTAGGTATCTGCCGATTTCCAGTAATCTGTAGGAGAGATCACAGCCGTATTTGAAATCTGACTCACGAACTGGTGGATGCGTTGGTAACTCAACTTGAAGGAGCCTCCTTTGCCAAGGTTGAACTTCATGGCCAAGCGGGGTTCCAGACCATCGTAGGCTTTGATGGTCTTGCCTGGCAGATAAGTTGTTGAATCCAGCATGGTACCCGTACTCTTTGGAAGATTGGCTGAATATTGATAGACCACTCCGGGTCCATAGTTGTTAAACCGTGTAAAGCGCAATCCCAGGTTGAGGGCCAGCCTGTCAGACAAATCAAAGTCATCATCTGCAAAAAGTGCCAACTCTGCAGATTTTTCTGTGCGCATCGCTTCGGGAAGGATGTTGCTGGTTGAGGCAGCCGGTGCAATTTTACCGGGGAAGATAGTATAGCCAACCGATTGAAATCCAGTATTTATCCTTTGTCTGTCGATGGGAAAGAAGGAGAGGACGTATTTCAGGTTAAGATATTGAATGCCTGAAGTTAAGCGATAATCATCGGCCGGGCGAATGGGATCGTGGAGATCCGTTTTTGTATCGTATTTGCTATAAGCCAGCGTTAAATTGGAGATGATTTTCTTAGACAAGTTCAATTTCCAGTTGATGGAGCCAAGCATGTTGCCATAGGAATAGAGGGAATTCGAGTTCAGGTTGAATACGTCTGAACTGACATACCCCATCATCTTGAGGTGATTTTTTGGCCCAAATTCGATGTTGGCGGTGCCATTTATGTCGTAGAAATGAGCCACACTGTTCATGAAGGTGGGATTTTTTGTTTTTTGCAGCAACCAATCGGAATAGGTGCTTCGTCCACCAATTGTAAAGCTGCTCTTTTTCTTCTTCACGAAAGGACCCTCAACGGTTAGCCGGCTGTTGATCAAGCCAATCCCACCATTAAACCCTACCTGATCAGTTCTTCCCTCCTTCAACTGGACATCCATGACAGAGGCTATTCTTTCCCCGTAAGCCGCAGGTGTGCCCCCCTTGAAGAGGGTAACATCTTTCACTGCATCCGGATTGATCATCGATAAAAATCCAAACAGGTGGGTGGTATTGAAGACTGGAGCGCCATCCAGCAAGACCAGGTTTTGATCCGTATTTCCGCCCCTGACATTGAAACCCGATGACATCTCCCCGGTACTCTGGACGCCAGGTATCATGACAATACTCTTAATCAGGTCGGCTTCACCCATTAGGACAGGCAACTCCTTGAGCGTGATAGAATTCATTCGGATCATGCTCATCTGGGCCCTTGTTGCCTTGGCATCCTCACCAACCACAGTCACCTCTTCGATGGAATGGCTCTTCTCGAAGAGTTCAAAATCGGCCTTCCCGCTCTGAATCAGATGGATATTTTGATTTAGATTTTCATAACCCATGAAGGAGATGCGCAGGTGCATGGCGCCTGTTGGCAAATCGAGCGAATATTTCCCTTTCACATCGGTAGTGGCTGCCAAACCCGTCTCCATTTGGTACACGACTGCCCCTGTAAGCGGCTCCTCGCTTTTTCCATCCAGGATGCGCCCCTGAAGTTTGGCCCTGGCATAACGACCTTCGTTGAGCGGATCGCCTACCACCACCACCTGAGACTCTTTTCCGCCAAATGTCGACCGTCCATCGGCTCCTTTTGGATAGATGACGACAAGATTTTGCTGAAAGAATTTGAAGGTCAAACCACTGTTCTGAAAAATCTGATTGAGCAGCTGTATCAGCGGCGTATTGTTAACCGAGAGGGTAATTTCGGTAGAAGGCATCCATTGTTCCTTGTAGATGAAACGGATTCCATAACTCTTTTGCAGGGAGCTCAACAAATCTACCGGAAGGATTTTTACAAAATTTCCGGTAATTTTAAGTTCCTGGTATTCTTGTGAATAACAAGGACCTACGGTTGTAAGAAACAGTATTGACAGAAAGAATGGGACAAGTAACCGTTTGAAAGGAAGATATTTCACAAAATCACAAATCTTGACGTTGGTTCACAAAAGAATGGCAATTCCTACCGGGAAAGGAAACAGAAATAGGAACAACAAATGTATCGAATCGGAAGTACAAAATGCCACGACCGGAGAAATGAATTCACAATAACTTCATTTATTGCAAGGAAGAGCCGATTTATTGATCAAAATCCGAAAAATCCTTACATGCCTTGCAGACACGTCTCAGCACCCTTTCCCCTATACATCAAATCCGTTGAGTATAAAAGGCAGATTGGCGACAGGGGTAAATCCGGTCTCTTCGAAATCGACTTTGATCAGCTCTTTGGTCATCAGGCCGGCCTTTACCACACGAAGGATGCAGTCGTTGACCTCTTCCTGCGAGTCAAATGGACCATACCGCACCTTGTAGAACTGATCGCGGTAAAATATCCCGAGGGTATAGGGAACGAGTTTGTAGATGTTTTTGACATAGCCGGTAGCATTCCTTGCATTCATGAAGGCACTGATCTGCACGAAGTAGTGCTTGTGAATGCCGAAGCCGGTCTTGTTGGCCAGATCCTGGACGGATTCTTTTTGGTTTATTTCAGGTTTAGACGAAATCTTAGGAACAGGAGGTTGTTTGGCAGATGGTTTTGGTGCAACGATTTGTTTGGCAATGGGAACGGTAGTTGCCAGTGTCTGTGGGGGCTGTGTCTTTTCCGTCTTGTTCTGGTGGGTTTCCCGGATCAGATTGGCGGCCAAGATCTCTTTTTCGACGATCACCGTCTTGCAGTCGGCAGCCTCTTTGCCAGTGGTGAATGGACCGAACCTTGTTTTGAACCATCCGTTTTCCTGAACAACATCGACCGGGAAGTTGACAAGTGCCTTGAGTGATCTGGCCATCTTCTCGGCATTTCTGAGGTCTTTGAAGGCACCTACCTGGAGGAAGATCTGGTCAGAAATGGAGGTTGCCGATGGATTCGTGGCATTACTTGATACGGAAACCTTTTTAGATAAAGATTGTGCAGGTTGATCAGCAGGTACATTGGCAGGAAGTTGAGATACTGGAGGCTTCGCGTCGGTTGGCTTTGCAGCACCCGGAGCATTGTTGCTTGTATTCAAGTTCGTTGTTTTATTGGTATCAGGTGCATTCGTCGGAACCTTGGGTCCGGTCTGTTTTGTTCCTTTGGAATTTGAGTCGTTTGTTTCCAATTTACCTGTTCCCAGATTGCCGGAAGTAGGTTCCTTAATTTTCTCTTCCCCAGGATTTGTTTCATCCGGTGACTTTATTGCAGGTTTATTCTCCTCTGTTTTAGTACCTGAAGCTTTTGTATCAACCGGCTTATTTATCTCCAGGTGCGTAGTATCAACAACATTTGGCAAAGTACTTTTCAGAAGGAAGTCCTTACCTTCAAGTATATCACCTTCTCTAATTTTCTTTATGGAGAAAGAGTATTTCACGGGTGAAGCACTTAAGTGTAGTCTGGACAGCTGAATGGAATCTATTTTTGCTTCAAAATCTCCCGGAGCCAAGCCTAAATAGTTGTAATACCCATCTTGTTCACTGAGGGTTCTGCCTACCAACCTGGAATTGGAATCAAAAATATTGACAACAATACGGCCCAGCCCCTCCTGATTTTTACCCTTGATGCGATTGATTGTTCCTGAAATCTCACCAACTACAGAAATAGGTATTTCGATCAGTTTAAAATCGTTGGGATCGACTGTTACATTAAGGGTTTTCTTGGTGATTTTCCAGGAAACATTGTCAAAACTGTTTGGATCAAGTTCAACAAGATAATTGACATATGGCTCCAGATCCATGATTCGAATGGTCGAATCCTTCGGATTGTCAATGGCAATTCCTCCATTCATCCTAACGCTTAGACCCAGAATTTTTGGTTCCCCCGGATCTCGCTTGTGGTTGCAGTTCATGTCCAGAAATGGTGAAAATACGATCCCACCCTTTCCAACATTAACCCTGTTGTTGATGCCAAAATATTTTGTACTTGCATCCATGATCAAACTGCCTCGTCCAATTTCCATCATGGTATAGGTGTTGTTGGTTTTCCTTGCCGTGAGTCCTGCTTGCGCAAAAGGCAAATCATATCTGAAGCTGAATTGTGTGCTTTGAAATTTGCTTTTTAAGTTGTCTTCATAAGAAAGGGTGAAGAATCCGTTTTTAAAAAGGTACTTCTCGATACCTGCCTTGAATGAAATCAACTCATTGTGGCTGAATTCATATTGAGCCTGTGGAATAAGCATAAATCCTTTGGGAAGCCTTAAGGAGAAAGAAAGATTGCTGAATATGAAGGGTTGATTGCCTTTTACAAACATGGCATAGTTGGTAAGATTGGTGTTGACACCAAGTACAGCTCCTGAAAGGAGCCATTCCATATTTGAATATTGTGTTTGCGGCAGGATTGTTTGGGTATAGGTCATCCTGTTGTAAAAGGAGTAATTATTTGACTTGACCGGAAGTGAAATAATTGCTTTTCGTTCCTCCAGGAAACTGAAATTAACTGCTTTCTGCCCAGGAACATACTTCGTATAATTAAGTTCGAACTGAATGTTTTTGGGCAATTGGTAATTGATTCCCCCTTTGCCTCTCACACCATGGGTATATTCACCTGAAAGTATCAGGTTGGAGAATGGTCGGGTTGCCAGTGTAACGAAAGGCAACAGATTTCCAGTCGGGATGGTAGAGTTATACTCCACGCCGGCGCCTAATGTGATGCTTCTGGTTAGACCATAGTTCAATATACCCCTTGAGAACATGGATTGTTTGCCATCTTCAATCATACCTGCGCTTAAGGTATACTCTATATCATTGACAGGTAGAAAATTAAAAGGTATATTTATGAGTTGCTCTTTGGAATGTTCTTCGCCCCATGGTCCGTAAAATTTCAATTTAATGTTGGAAGCACCATATACAAGAGGAACCTGAAAGGTGAAAAAACCTGATGCATCTGCCTTCTTGTAATCAGCAAGTACATTGTTTACGTACAATTCGACCATCCACCCGGGGGAAGTGTAGTCACTAAGCGGGTAGGTACCAAAGGATCGTCTGAATGTGGTGGGGGAATTGGTAAGGGTGACCCCGACAATTGGGTTGTAGATGGAAGATGTAGCATTGGACGCAATCTTACCGAAAGTGGTCTGCCTTAAAAAGTTGTTGTCATTGTTGACATACCTAAGGTAGTAAAATTGCTGTTTTTCACTAAAGGGTTCGTTGTTGTTGTAATTCAGCATGAAATTGGCTTCACCGCCGGCGAACATGGATCCCAGTGCCAGATTGATGCGTGTATCTGATTTTGAACCGATTGGTTGTGAAGCAATAATAGACCAGTCGGCCATTCCAAAATGAAGAAACGGATGACTCTGTTTGATCGTAGTATCCGATTTCGATTCACCTTTTAAGTGGCTGACATTGTCGCGCATCTGTTCGAGTCTCATGTCCCTTAACGCTGGAAGTTCGATCTTGGTGAACATGGTCACGGCAAGTGTTCTCATCGAGAAGGTGCAATTTAACCCAAAAATTTCACCAAAGTACTTGGAAAGCAAGTACAAGTTAGTTTCAGTTCGAATGATATCTGTTGGTTTCAGTTGGTAGGTCTTCCCCAGATAGACAATTTTAGTGTGTGTTCTGTCTACCAGGTAGGTTGATTCGGGGGAGATAAAAAAGCCCGAAACGGAATCCATCGACTGCGCCATATTGGCTTTTATCTTCAGAAAATCAAATACATCGGCAACAGGAAGCAACACTTCCTGGTCTCTGACGATGGCAGATATTTCCTTTGTACCAATGTTCTGAACCTGAAAATATACTGATAATTCATCGAAGGATTGTTCGTTTTGCGATTTGGCCAGAGAAGAGGAGCATACCAAAATAACGAGGACAGCCATCCGCATCCATAAATTTTTGGATAATTCGAACCAACTCTTTTTGCGACTATTGGCTTGGCAGATTGCTGTCAAAACTTGGGTCAATTTTTTTGTATTATCATGATATCCGGACTTTTGCCTGATATTAATAGAATTAATAAAATTTTTTCTAAATCTTAATTAATTAATTCATTCATAGATGTATAGAACGATATCTTTAATTAATTAAATATAAAAATGAACTGAATATAATTTAGTTCTCTCTTGTGTGTAAATTGTCATGTTACACTCTTGCGAATTTATTTGATTATAATTTTATTTAGCTCTTCGCCATAATTGCAACAAGGATTGTTATCAACTTTATGCAGTTAATAACTTGTTGTGCAAGTGGACATTCGCCCGGAGAAATAGGTGTTTCCCCGGATCTTCCCTCAGATGACTGAGAGAATGGTCCGAATTAAAAATGGTAATAATGAAAATGAATGCCAAAGTTGAAGAATAGGTAGATTCTTCAACTTTGGCATTGGACAGGAGATCATCCCAAAATGATCTTGTTTCTTTTCTTACCAGAGCCTAAGTGTTCATGTGATCTTACCTGGTAGATGGGGTGTTAATATTTGATGATTGTAGCAATTTGACAGTTGATCGTCTTGATTTGGTTGGAAGGTAAAAACGAATGGTTTTTGATTTATGATGTGGTAATCATGTAATCTTACTTAACAATTGCTGATCTATTGTTGGATAAAGGTGACATTAAATGATCCGTTGTAGGATCCGGCAGGATTTGCTCCTGGAACTCCAATGGTCAATGTTCCGCCTATTCGAATGTCCATCCAGGCTACTGTATTGATGATAAAAGGGGTGCCAGTTGACGAACTTTCCAAATGAAGATTGATAGAGCCACCATTGCTGCCTGTCATGGAAACGTCAGTTCCATTGTTGATATTTACCAGAGTTCCAACATTCCCCTGTACCTGGATAATGGCAGGTGAAAATGCATATCCCAAACTTACCAGGATAATACTACCAGTTGAGCTTCTACCTCCTCCCGAAGTAACAGTCACTGTACCTCCGATGGCTCCCGTGCAGAAAGCACCAAACATCAACCCTTGTGCAGGATTCACATAAATGCTGATTGGCTTCGGTGGTTTTTCCTGTGCACAAACTTCTCCAAAGGAGAGCAAGACCGCGAAAATAATGCACAGCGGCAGGTGGATCCTTTTTGAAAGGAGATATTGTACGAGGTTATTCATGTGCTTTTCGTATTAATATTTTTTCTGAACCTCTGGTCTTTCCAGAAACCAATGTAACCAAATAGACCCCACTGCTCAGTCCTGAGTCGAGCTGAACGCTCTCCAGGCCCATCACATTTTTTTGCAGGATGATTTGACCCTGCATGTTTGTAACCATCAGGTCACCTTGTGTGCCTGCAGGCAGATTGATGTTTACCTGAACAAGATTCGCCAGTTTGGTAAGTGTAAACATTTTGGTCTGGTCAAGAACCGATTGTTTAATTTCAACAGGAGAGAAAATCAAGGAAAATCTTTGGTCGTAATCTCCGGACTTTAGAAACACCCGGTAGGTTGATAATTTCTTCAGATCCAACAAAACACTATTTTCAGAATCAGTCAAGTAAATGAACAGATTGGATGAGAGCTTGCTGATATCTTTTGCATTGAGGTTGATCCATCCATCTTGTTCAGTCTTTATTCCAAGAGGGATATCAGTTCTTGTATCAGGCATCGGCATGCCACTGATGGAGAGTTTTTGTGCATCAGGAGAAATGGCATAGATATTCGGAATTTGAACATCTGTATTCATCAATTTCAGGGCATCCTTAGCGCCGTCGAACCGAAGCGTAGATAGCGGATCAAAATAGATCACAAATGGATCAGCCAAACTATTGGCACCATCGAAAGCTGCAGAAAACCGGAGAATTGTCCTTGGATCTACGATCGCAGCCTTGTACCCAGTTGTATAATCAACAGTTCGTACACTGTTTGTCATCCCAAGCGTGCCCGATGCAGTGGCAACATGCACGAAGAAGGCTTGCATGGATGGGATGATATTTGTTGCACCCGAACTTACGCCATTGACATAACTCCCATAACTTCCGGAATACATATCCGCAGCACCAGATGCATCAAAAAAGTATATCCCATCGTCTATGCCGGTTTTGGTCCAGCCGGAGGCATTCCAGTCAATAGGAGATGGGTATGGATTTCCTACCAGATTAAATCCGAGGGAGTAGGTTCTGTTGTGGTTGTAAAGTGTATTAGAGAAGGATCCATTGTTGACACTCCCTGTCACGGCCATTGTCTTGATCCCACCGGCAGCACCGAAATTGGCACAATATCCTACCATCGGAGACAAGGCATTTGAAGGAGTGGTGTATTTAACCCATCCTGTAATGAAGTTGGTTCCCAAACCACCCTGACTCTGGTTTTCATCGTATTGGTAGAAAGACGGAAAGGTCGCTCCAAGGTTTACGTAAGTAGAAAAAGCGTTCACCGTTAGAGAAGTTAATGGAGAACTGATGTATTTGTAGCCAAATGCATTCGCCAGGTACCTTTGCACGGTTACATTCCCGGTTACGTTTCCGGACCCGGCTCCATCAATTAATGCAGTTTGTGATGCAGAGGAGATGAGTGTCAAATAACCATTAGAGGATAGATTTCCGGAGGTTGCCCGTAAATATCCGGTGACGTTCAATGCGCCACCAAGCGTTACACCTGCGGCATTGTTTACAATCAAATTTAAGAGGGTATTCGTTGAGAAAGTATTGACAGGTATGTTTTGTGCACTGCTTCCTTTCATTTCAATGGTTCCGTTGGTGGCTGTAAAGGTTCCGCTGTTCGAAATGGCTCCTGCAATTTGAAGGGTATTTCCTGAGACAGTCAGTGAAGAGGTACTTTGAATGTTTAAATCTTTGCAGGTCCCAACAGCACCTGTAGAGAGTACAGGGTACCTGGCTTTTCCATTGTTGATGTTGACCACCGTGGAGATGACAGGAACGGAATTGCAATTCCAATTGGCAGCATTGTTCCAGTTCGTGTCGGTACCACCTGTCCATGGACCTGACTGGTCGACTGTTATGATACGATCGGAAGTGGCTGGGCAGGAACCCCCTGCTGCAGTCAGCCGAATCACAACAGTTCCGGAGTAGTTTGCCAGTGGCGTGTAAGTAACTGTTGCCGGTGTTGCTGTTTGAGCCGTCGAACTCAATGTTCCTCCACCGGTTATATACGACCAGGCACCGGTTGTTGCACCACCACTTACACTTGCGCCGGTGAGCGTCATGGCTGAAGGAGTTGCAGATTGGCATGTGAAGTCCGGTCCGCCTGCAGTGGCTACAGCAGCATTGATGGTGATTGCGACAGGTGTTGTATAGGCAGAATAGCAGATAGATCCATTCAATGTAGAGACAGTTCTCCGCTGGTAGCTTGTGGCTGCTGTAAGTGCCGGGGTGGTATAGGTGGCCAATATTGCACCGGGTATCGTTACGTAGGAACCACTCGCGTTGGTCTGCCATTCATAGGTAACCGTACCTGAGCCAGTTCCGGCTGTCGTAGAAGTAAGGGAAACAGTACTTCCGCTACAGACCGCTTGAGAGGTACCGATGGCCCCGGCCGTTGTCGGATCGGCAACAGTAATCCGGATGATGCCCTGGCTGGCATATTCGGTTCCTGGTCCAGTTGGGTCAGGAACCGGTGGTGAAGCTTGCTCTGTCGTGCAAACCTGTTGGAAAACGATTTCATCCAGCGCAAAATCATTCCCACCAAGTGCAATGTTTTGGTTCACCAAAGAGAGGTAAGCAGTAGTACTGGCTCCTGAATACCAGTTGTAGGTATATTGGTGCCACAAATAATCGGTCCCCGATGCTGTGTACACTGGTCCGGCAGTTGTGCCATTCACCTCCAGTTGCAATTGTGAGGGAGATGCGAGGACAACACTGGCTTCATAATAGGTGAACTGATAATAGGTATTAGGCGTCACATTGACCGTCTGGGACCAGACATTGGCGCCTGCGACCCCTGCACCATTGACCACCATCATGTTGCCGGTACCCGACGTCTTATCACCCATGGATTGAAAACCAGGGTGTACCGAGAATGGATTGGTAACAACTGCATACTTCCCTTCAATGTACAAATCGCAACAGTCATAAGTATAAGTGCTACCGAAGCCAACATTGCCAGAAGAAAAATTACCATTCGTGACCAGATTAATTCCACTAAGCGAACTGCCAATTAGTGTGTATACTCCATTTAAGGCCGAAGTTGCATTGAGCGTGGCAATCTGCGGATTTGGCAGCAACGAATAAAATCCATTGGGTCCTGTCCAGTAATAATCAGTTACGTTGGTCAGGGTACTGGTTAGGGTAATGGAAGTTCCGGCACAATAAGTACCTCCTCCACCTGCAACTACCGAAGGTGGTGTAATGATGGTAGCAGTTACCGGCGTTCTCGACGCAGACGAACAGCTTCCATCGATTACTTCAACATAATAAATTGTAGTGGTAGAAAGGTTTGGCGTAAGATAAGTAGATCCTGATCCAAGATAGGTGCCTCCCGTAGATGCTGTATACCAATTGATTGTACCTGATGAGGACTGAGCACTCAGTGTAATTCCTCCTGGACCGCAAAGACTTCCATTGAATGCAACAGCGGTTGGCGAACCAACACTCAGGTTGGTTCCATTGTCGGCACCGGTTATGGCAGGTGTGCTTGATACGACCCTGATCCGGTATCCCGTACCGGTGGTTTGTCCGGAGGAGATGGTGGCCGAAATAGTTCCCGCTGTGGTTGATGTCGCAGTGCCTATGGTGACCGGAGCAGCAAAGGATCCGCTTGCATTTGATAATTGTGCCGTGAACACGTTACCTCCGGTGTATGTTCCGGTAATGGTGTATGGAATGCTGACACTTGAACCCGGACAGAAGGAAGTTTGTGAAATTGTGCCTACCGAAACAGATAACTTGGCTGCCATCACGAAATAGTATGCGACAGTGCCTGTATTAGTGTCTGAGGCTTGTATTGAATTACCAGAAATTGTTCCGTTTAAATTGGTGTAGGCTCCGGTAAGCGTCGTACTCTTACCAATGGCATTCAGCGACCCAAGCGCAGTTTGGCGGGTAAGTTGCACCAAACCACCCGTATAGGTACCACCCGGTACGGTAACATACCAATATTCTGACGTGCTGTAAGCATACAACGGACTCGTGTAGGTAACACTCCCGGTTGAAGCGGCAAATGCTTCGACCCTTAATTGTGGTGCCGTACCTGCTACACCTGTGATGTAGAATGGAAGATAAGTGGTGCCTTTTCCTACCGGGAAGTTGTAGAAACCGGTGGGGTTCAGTGTCCAGATGAGTGCGCCTGCAAAGAAACTGGTAGTGGATCCTCCGACAATTGCCAGAGTTGAGTTGTTGGTGATCGTCAAAGTTTGTGCTGCAGCAGGTGCCAGAATACCATTGGTGAGGTACAAATTGCTGCTTATGGTGGTATTACTTGTCAATGTTACGCCGGCAGCGTTGTTGATGGTAAGATTGGTTGCTGTCGTCAAACCGTTTCCGGTTGCTTGAAGAGCAACTCCATCATAAGTAAAGTTAGAACCAGAAGTGTATGTTTTAGTTCCGGTTACCTGAATTGATCCCGTGGCTGCTGTCGTTGAAAGTCCTTGTAAATGTGCAGTAACAATTCCTGCACCTGCACTTAGGTTAAAAGTTCCGGTACTGCCATCAATGATACTGGTTCCCAGGTCCAGCTTGGAACCACTGTTGACTGTGAAGTTGATGGTTTGGGCTGCAATTGTACCACCTGATTTTGTGTAGACCTGTGTCCCCGTTTTGTTAAATACGACGGCTCCTGCTCCTGTGCCGGTTCGGGTAATCGTGCCCGCTGAGATCGAAAAATCACCTCCGGCATTCAAAGTTCCAACGGCTGTTCCATAGGAAAGCGTCAAAGTACCCCCTCCGATACTGACATTTCCACTAACAGTGAGGGCCGAGGCAGTTCCATTGGCCAGACGCACTGTTCCTCCTGTCAAGGAAAAATTCCCTCCAACAGTATTGGTGTTGCCAGTAGTAAAGGTAAATGAACCCGTATTTGTGTTTTGTATAGTTAGATTGCCTGTAATTGCAAAGGCCCCATAAGAAGTTGTGGCAGTTTGTGACGCACAATTCCAGGTAAGATTTCCAAAGGTCTGGTTGATTCCGGTAGGATAAGTGGCAACTACTCCTGTGATTTGACAGGTAGAGGCAACATCCCAGGTTGCTGTCGGAACCACTCCGCCATTCTGGGCATGAATGTAGTTGCTTCCACTTCCGAAGGCAATGGTTCCGGTTGGCGTGACCGTTCCTACATTGTTTAGTGTTCCATTAACGGTCAGGTCAGTGCCGGGACCATTGGCAATGGTAAGGGTAATACCGGTATTGACTGTAATTTGCCCTCCTGTATAAATCGTAAGTTCATCAGCAGATACGTTGGCTGTAACTGTAACAACATGTGTATTTAAGATGGTAATAGCTCCATCTGCATTGGTAGGTGTAGCAACGGCGTTACTCCAGGTTGCACCATTGTCGACAGAACTCTCCCAGGTTCCCGTTGCATTCCAGTTTCCAGAAATTTTGCTCCGGTACATGGTGGTAGGCGGTACAATGGTGACTGTGGTGTTCAAACAGACCGAATTGCAGGTTCCATTTTCCCATCTGACATAATAAGTTGTTGTGGTAGATGGAGTTGCAATGCTCAAAGGACTTCCTGAACCAATGGATCCACCCAAAGCACAACCACCTGCATACCAAACCAGATTTGAACCATTTCCACCCCCGCCGCCGGCTGTTAGTGAAACTGGTCCGGCTGCTCCAAAGTTAAGGGAAGTAGGTGAGGCAGAAATAGCAGCAGGAGCCGTAGGAGTCAAATTTATTGTCAGGTTGCTTCCATTGTCACTTCCTGTTATTGCCGGAGTATTGGAAATAACCCTTATCCGATAGGCCGTTCCATTGAGTGGAGAGGAAGGGATTGTGGCTGTTATGGTTCCTGCCAGAACTGAACTAATTGTTCCTATGGTGGTCGGAGAAACCCATGTACCTGTCGGGTCAGAGAGTTGGGCCGTAAATGTATTGCCCGCAGTAAAGGTTCCTGATATGGTATATGGAATGGATACACCTGTCGTACCAGAGCAAAATGGTGATCCGGTAACGGTTCCGGTCGTAATTGTCTGCTTCATTCCTGCAAGTACGAAAGCCGTATTGCTACCAATGACATTGGAGGATGTTACTCCATTTGCTCCGGCGGTACCCGCCAGACTGGTATACGTACCATTGAAGGTTGTACTGCCTGCGATGGCATCCAACGGAGCAATGGCGGATTGCCTGGTCAGGGATACAGGTCCGGAAGTGAAGTTGCCAGTTGTGGCCAAAGTCCAGTATTCACTGGTGCTGAGAGAAGCCAAAGTCGCATCAAATGTCCCTCCGGAATTGGCCGCAAAGGATTCGGCCTTGGCAGTGATGGTTCCGGTACCTGTTGTTGGATTAACCAGGGCAAAAGGGAAAAAGGTAGCACCTTTCCCTACCGGGAAGCTGTAGGTAGAACCTGACGCAAGACTGGCCGGAAGTGTCCAACTCAATGGTCCGTTGATGAAACTGGAGGTAGAACCTCCCGTGATCGCAGTTGTGGCAGTATTGGAGAGGGTCAGCAGATTGGAGGAGGTAGTTGTCAGATTTCCCGCTGTCAAGGTTACAACTCCTGCCGTGGATAGTGCTCCGCTCAGGCTTATCCCATTTGTGTTGCCAATGGTCAGATTGTTAAGCGTGGTTACACTGGATGGAATGGACACTGCGGCTGAAGTCCCACCAAAAACCAGAGAGGAACCGGCAGTTGATGAAAGATTTCCCGGTGTTCCGGCAATGGTTGGTCCATTCAAAGTCAGGGTATTGTTTCCTATGGCAAAAGATCCGGAGGAAAGTGTCAGGGTCCCGTTTACGGTAGTTGCTCCGCAGAGTGTCACACCGCCGGAACGGTTGATGGTTAAATTTTGATAAGTTCCCGAAGGTAAATTTGTTGCAGTTGTTCCATTGAAAGCAAATGTAGATCCAGCATTGCCATTGATTGTACCGGTTCCACAGGAGTAACTGCTGCCGGCAGCCATGGTCAGCGTATTCCCGCTGAGGTTCAGTGCACCCGAGGTCAATACGAGTGGCCCGTATACCGAAGGTGAAACCCCCAGGTTGACACCAAGTGAATTGTTGATCGTCAGTCCACCGGTTCCCGAGAATCCTGCAGGAAATTCAGTACCCGTAGTTTGAACTGCCGTTCCTTTGTATTGGAGGGTAGCGGCTGCACCGAAGGAGGGAACTCCTGTTGCGGTGGCTGTTCCTTCCATGGAAAGAATTCCGTTCACAGTTGCTCCGGTCAGCGTTTTAACGCCACTTCCCTGAAGGGTAAGATTGTTGTATGTAACTGCTCCACAGGTTTGTCCGCCTGCGAGATTGTAAATTACAGTGCTTGAATTTGCAACGAAAGATCCACTGTTCGTGAAATTTCCACTGATGGTCAGGGTGTTTGATCCGCTGATGGTCAGGGTAGCTCCTGCATTGATGGTCAGATTGTTGCAGACTGCTGCAACACTGATGGTTGGTTGAAAACCTCCGGATAAGATGACCACATTGGTTGCAGCACTGGGCGCTGCCCCACCACACCAGTTTGAGCCATTGGACCAGTTGGTGTCTGTTGAACCCATCCAGGT
>CAZGSQ010000078.1:0-17352 GCA_964528535.1 uncultured Tangfeifania sp.
ATACACCCGGAGTGTTGCTGGATTGTGGCAGACTTTTCACCAGAATCAAGGTATGACCATAGGGATCGGCAAAAACTACACCAGGCCGCAAGGCATTGGCTGTAAGGGGGACAGGATAATAATCAGAATTTTCATCTTTCAATGCCGTTCGTGCAGTACCCGAATGGACTCCATTGGCCACCATCCGAACGAAAATATTGAATTTCCTCGTCACCGTTCCAGCAAGCTGTATTTCGTTGGTAACCCATCGGCCAGACTTCGGAGCTTTACCGACGTAACCTCTGTCACATTCGTGAAACCCAAAAGGGAGACCCAGTTTCCAACTAAAGTAGGCCCGCAGATAGAATGGATTGTCGGCGCAATCTGGCTGCATCAGTACACGATCTTTACTGGCTGCATCATCCTCGTTCAAGGAAAGAAAATTGTAAAGAAAATTTCGCTCTTTAATCTGCGTAACCTCTTGCAAGGCAGTCCATGAGGCACGTTCGTCAGCCAGGTTAAACAATGCATTCACCCATGCTGAATAGAGATCCTCGGCCACAGCATCCCATCCCTTTTCAGTATTCCAGACGGAATTTGAAACCCTTTGAACTACTTTATTTGCGACCCAAAAATCCTGCTGGACAACTGAACTGTTGCTGGTCCTTAAAGTAACCTGGTATTTGCCAATCGCATTAGATTTGAATTCAGCAATCTGCCAAAAGGGCAACCCCTCGCCTGTCCTGCTTTTCAGGGACTCAATATTGCCTGCAGGAGAAGAAATAATAATTTTTGATTTCAGGATACTTTTGCCTCCAACTACAATTACCCGGAATGTCTCACCCGGTTTTGGATTTTTAGGGGAGACAAGTACCGCCGTGACCATTTGCACATCATCACTTTTATTTTCATCTTGCTGTGAAACAATTTTTTCAGCAGCCACTGAATTACCTTTGTGGTTTGCAAAAGGATTGCCGCATGAGGTTGAAACGATAAATACAAAGGCAATTGGAATATATCTTAACAATCGACTCAAAATCATTCCCAAACTATTTTTTCGTATTTCCATACTGATGTCAAACTTAGGTGGCAATTTGCTCATTTTAAATATTTTCGATCAAGCTACGCCACAGGATGCAAAATTAGTTTCTTTTCCTTTGTCCTATTTGCAAGCTGGCCGAATCTCTGCAACAAAATTCTTTACGATTCTTCGACAAGTTGATTTCTCCCCGTTCATTAAACAACCAATTCCTCCAAAATACGCACGGCGTCCAAGATGCACTTTTGACATATTTTTTCGAACAATTTATTTTCCACCGCAAAAGCATGACCCGATTCCGATCCTATATCGCATTTTAACAGTTCACTGCATTGAGTCGTATTATGTATTGATTTGAATTTTTGGTCAAACTGTCGAATCATTGCATAGGAATGGTTCTTCCTGACTGTATTATCAAGGTTCAATTTGGGGCTGTACATCCCAATTACCATGAAGGCCCCAGTAACTGCACCACATTTTTCCTGCAAACGGCCCATGCCACCGCCAAATCCAATGGAGATGCTGGATGCCAGATTTGCGTCGAACCCCAAATCCTGCTGGAATGCCATAACTACAGACTGGGCACAGTTGTATCCTGATTCAAAAGAAGTGATTGCCAATTCTGTTCTTGATCTCATTGTTTACAAATATCAAAATTCAATTTCTAAAAATTTTACCTCAAATGGCTCAAAATGAATGGATGAACTACAATTCGACACCTGTTCACCTATTGAGTTAACCACTTTTATTGTCTTGATAGGTCGGTCTGAGATGGCACTGGAAATTAAGACTTCACCTTTTGCTCCAACAATTTCCCTGAAATGCAGAATCACTGTTTCCTTGCCATTTGTTGAAGGCCGGCTGTTCACCAGCAAAACATTCGGTGAACCGCCCAATTTAAGGCACTGCGAATCATACTCTTTGAGTTCAGCTTTCCCGGCAGGGAATGTTCTTGTTGGAAAAATATTTCTCTCTCCCCAACCAAATTTGGTAGCAAATGTGTTGGTAGTATCCTTTGAAGAAGTTATTTGGTAACTCCAGCTAAAACCTCCTTCCTGATATGCCCTGAAATTGGTAAACCAGTAGTTGTTCATGGGCCAGGAATAAAGCCATGTTTTGCCGGGTTTTGGAAGCGGGTCGTATTTCCCCATGTTGAGACCACTGAACTGCCACAACGGAATTTCATCACTCACAACGACAACCTGTCCGGATTTTCCCCGCACAGATACAAAATTTTGAACTACATTCCAATCAGTGGAGGATCCTGGTAGCTGCTCACCTTGTGAGAGTGTGCCTCCGATGGTTTCAAAGACAATGTGCGATTCTGGCAAGGAAAAAGGAAATGCTACGTACAATGCTTCAGGAGTCGTGATGATCTGTTTGTGTGCTGTATATTTCATCTCCACCTTCTTTGTATTGTGGTACAACCTAATTTCGAACTCAATTCCTTTGGGTGATTTTGCGGTTCCAGGGTCCATTCCAGCCAAATCAGCGGTAATTTTGATGCTTTGCCAGACGTTTCCATTGGAGCCGGTCTCAATTTTAACATTTGAAACGGATGTGTGAGTTGGTTCATACTTTTCTCTTTGGGGCATCGTCTCGTGAATTACCTGTCCCAATTTCCAAGGATTTGCAGGATCAATCAAATCCAACATCAATTCTTTGTCTATCAAATGCTTGATGGCTCCGGATTCCTTGTCAACAATCAGGCGGTAAAATCCGTTTTCCAAAATGTCTGTTCCTGTTGCTTCACTTGGCGGCAGGTTTATTTGCTCTGATATCTCAATCTTTAAAGCCTTAATACCCAATGCAGGAACATCATTGACGTCCAACACCCAGTAAGCCCCTTCAGCACGTTTACGGACCATCTGTGCAGGAACAATCTTGCCAGTAGAAAGGTCTATAATTTTTACCATTCGGTGAATGGGCAGCACTTCAAAATCAGCAAACAGACTGACAGTTCCTGATCTTTTCCATCCCAATGAGTTGATCACATGAATCACAGGATAATCTGCCTTCTTTAAAAAAGGCTGGAAGCGCGCCAGCGCTTCTTCGTGAAGGAGAGTCTGCATCTTAAGCGCTTCCCACGCATAAGCTCCTTTTTGCAACCACTGGCGGGCAGTATTTTCAGAAAACGGATGATCGATGCTTTCATCGGCACCGAAAGTATGCTCGTCATAAAAAATAGCATTTTCAGCAATGTGATCTATTTCAGCTTGTAAGGTCGGATTTTGCGTCCCACCCCTCATGGTAACCATGGCAAAAAGCCCCTCATCAACTTGTTTCAAATTCTGTGTCTTTCTTACCTCAGCTGTTTCGCGCGAAGCAGATCCTGCACCATCTGACCACCAATCAAGCCATGCTTTTTGATAGACGGGCAATTTTTCGGAATAATTTTTCGCTACATAATCAAAAAATTCACCTACGACTGCGAGCCTTAGCTTGGGAGACTCATATTTTTCGTTCCACTCTTTTACTAGCTGACAGGCAGCTGTTGAAGGAGGGGCATTGTCTGTAAAGTACCCTGAAAACTGAATGGCAATTTTGTCAAATGGATATTTTTTTGCTTCCAAATCAGCCAGATGACCCAGCAGATTGAAAGCTTTGATAGATGAACTCTCCAGTCCCATGAAATTTCCAGTCATGTAATGGTCGGCACGAAAGGACAATAACTTCTCACCTGATGGTGACTTCCACCAAAAAGCAGTTGGTAGATTGAAAGGTAGTACCGACCTGGTCTTGTTGATACCCATGTTCAGGTATTTGATTCCAGTGTTCTTAAAATAATCAGGCATACACCAGGCAATTCCGTTGACATCGTTCTGCATCACGGTTTTCACCGGAAATCCTGCTTTTTCAATCTCCTGGAGGGGACGAAGGAAATCTGTCATCAGATTTTCGTCCGAAGTTTCTGCCATGTTGCAGAACATACCTGTCAATTCGATACGACCTTCTGCAACACGCTTTTTCAGTCGTTTAATCTGATCATCCGGTCGGGTCTTAAGGTATTCCTTCACCACCCAGGCCGATTCACAGGTCCAGCGAAATTTTGCATCATCGGGAAGATTATCTGTTTTATCGCAATAATCGAGTGCATAATCTATGTAACGTTGATGCTCAGCCAAAATTTCAGATTGTGGTTTGGTATAGCCTATGTCCGTATGAGCATGTTGCACCAAAAAAAGTTGCCATTTTCGAACCGGGACGACAACAAATGATGCTTGTATTGGATTTTCACCGTTGATACTCATTGAAAAGGTCATCTTCGATGGCTTTTTGACAGCCTCCACAGTTACCAAAAAATCATTATTCCCTTTCTTTAAATCTGACTTAAGTAGCTCTTTTCCTCCCTTGCTTACCAGGATAGTTCCAGATTGATCAGCCTTGTAAACCAAAATCAACTGCTGGTACATGTGGCTGTTTTCCTTAAAGAGTACAGGTGCATTCTTGAATTCAATAGAACTTTCATTTGGCTTTTGTCCATGAACCATTAGCATGGAGAACGATAGTATGGCAACCAAAAATAATTTTGAATCCCTATTTTTCATCATTGAGAAATTGTATTAGCAAGAGCGTTAAAATTAATCTAAGTATCTACAAACCAATCCTTGATACGAATCAATTCTTCTGTCTCTAAAGAATGGCCACCATCTTCGAACATTTTCAGAGTTATCAAGATCAATGTCAACCATCAAATTGGTTTCAGTATCTATTGGAGCCATTGCGAGGTATTCACCCTGGGCACCAGCAACAAAGCTATTTCCCCAAAATTCGATCCCTTTTGAAAATCCCGATACATCGGGTTCAAACCCGGTGCGATTTACAGATATTACTGGAATACCATTGGCAATCGCATGGCTACGCTGTATTGTCAACCATGCTTCCAACTGCTTGTTTCTTTGTTCAACTCCATCATTCGATGACCATCCAATTGCAGTTGGGTAAATCAGCAATTGAGCACCTGCCAGAGCCATTAATCTCGCTGCCTCGGGGTACCACTGGTCCCAACAGATCAACACCCCAAGTTTCCCAACGGAAGTCTGAATAGGTTGAAATCCCAAATCCCCAGGCGTAAAGTAGAATTTTTCGAAAAAATTCGGATCGTCTGGAATGTGCATCTTCCTGTAACGACCAGCCACCGAACCATCCTTTTCAAATACCACCGCAGTATTGTGGTACAATCCGGCAGCTCGCTTTTCGAACAAGGAGGTTACCAAAACAATTTTTAATTCAGATGCCAGCTTGCTATAAAAATCTGTCGAATTTCCTGGAATATACTCAGCCAGATCAAAATTTGAAGGATCTTCTACCTGACAAAAATAGTGTGAATCATGAAGTTCCTGTAAAACAACAAGTTCAGCACCATTTTCCGCACACTTTTTTATATTAGTCACCAATTTTTTCCTGTTTTGTACCAAATCAATTGTGTTGGTTTGTTGAACAAGGGCTATTTTTACCATTACAAAATTATTTAAAATTATATTTTGGCTGATCAGACAAAAAACCTCGGGGAAATTGCATGGTAACACAATGAAGTGAACCATGCTGCTTGATCAGAACAGAGCAATCAATACCTACTACTTTTCTATCGGGGAATGCCATTTGTAAACGTTTTAATGCCAGCTCGTCTGTAGGAGTTGAATACATCGGCATTAAAACATTTTGATTCATGATCAAAAAATTGGCATAAGTAGCAGGAAGTCTTGCACCATTATCATCTTCAACATACTGAGCCATTGGTAATTCAATGAAATTGTACGGTGAACCATCCAATCTTTTGAATGACCTGAGTTGCTTCTCCATCTCTTCCAATTCATGATAATGTTCATCCGAAGGATCATCGCATTTAACATATGCGATGGTCTTCTCATTGCAAAAACGAGCAAGAGTATCTACATGGCTATCCGTATCATCCCCTGCAAGAAAGCCTGAGCCAAGCCACAAAATACGTTTAAGATTAAAAATTTCGATCAAATACTTTTCAATTTCATTTTTGGTAAGTTGTTGATTTCTATTGATTGATAGCAGACATTTCTCTGTACTAAGCAGCGTTCCTTCTCCATCCACTTCAAATCCTCCTCCTTCCAATACAAATTTGAGGCAATTCTCATAGGCAACCTCTTTGGAGAAAACCTCCAGGTTGTACAGTCGATTCGTCAATTGATTGTCAAGGTAAGCAGGAAATTTTAGTCCCCAACCATTAAACTGAAAATCAAGAATTGTTGGTTTTCCATTTATAAATATTGAAATAGGTCCGTGATCTCTAGCCCATGTATCATTGGATTCGAGTTGTACCAGTATCAAATTATCAGCCAAAGAATTATCCAGTTTGGAAGCAACAATCGCCGGATTGTGACAAACGATGAGTAATTTTTCAAATTTCAGTATCTCATTGGCTATTAATACAAAACATAATTCTACTTCATCAAGAAGATCAATCCAATCTGTCATTTTGTGCGGCCATGTCAACATCACGCCACTCTGGGGATACCATTCGGGAGGTAAATAAATTGATTCAGTCGGCAACATATTTCGAAAAATTAAAGAAGATGAATTAAAAGACCTTTTCAGTGGTATTTATGCGTCAGTTATTATGGTTTTATGGCACTTAAAATATCTTTTAGAAAAAGGTTGTGATCAAATTTATCTTCACCAAAACCAAGCCTAACTACCACAAGGTGCCTCGATGGGATAATAAAAATTCGTTGTCCCCTATGGCCCTGACAAGAAAACATATCTTCTGGTGCATCTGGTAGATTTTTTGAACGATTAAGCCAAAATTGGGCACCGTATTGGCCCTTCGCAGCCTTGGCTGGAGTTCTGGTATAAGCAACCCATCCTTTGGGAAGAATGCTATCTCCTTTCCAAACGCCATCCTGAAGAAAGAGTTGTCCGAATTTTGCCCAATCCCGTCCAGTGGCATAACCATAGGAAGATCCAACAAAATAACCGCTTGAATCCTGCTCGAGAACTGCACTATACATGCCAATTTTCCTGAATAATTCGGTATATGGAAATTCTGAATATTGTTTGTCATTGCAAAGTACCTTTCTAACTATTCCAGAAAGGATGTTTGCTGTACCTGATGAATACTTGAAATCACTTCCAGGCACATTTTCAAGCGGAACACTTATAGCGGATTGGTAACAATTTCTTTCCCTGTAGAGCATGTTGGTCACCTCTGAAACATCACTATAATCCTCGTTCCATTTCAATCCACTGCTCATATGCATCAGGTCATTAACAGTAATCTCCCTTCTGCCGTCCTGAAGCCATTCTTCAATGGGAGCTGCCGCATTCAGAGCGATTTTTCCCTGTTTGACAAGTACCCCAATCATTGCATTGATGACACTCTTGTTCATCGACCAACCCCACAATCTTGTTTCAGAATTAATAGACTGATTATTAAGATATTGTTCAGCGATGAGCTTTCCTCTGTAGGCAACCACAACAGCTGCTGTTTTTTTTAATCGTGTTCCGGATTCATCGAAAGCGGTTTTTACAGCTTGTTTTAATGCAATTGTATCTATTTCAGAAAAACTTAATTCGCTTTTCTGGTCGCCCTCAGGCCAGGGAAGCTTCCAATTGGAATTAAATTCACGGGCTTTAGTGGAACCGGCAGGTTGAAGATCATTTGATGAGGTGAGATCCACAAGGTAGCAACCAAAACCCTCACGGAATATGGCTTTTTGCCTGGCTAATCCAAAGATAGAAGTGATGACACTCTTTTCCTTGTAATCAATTTTGCTCGAGGTGAATTTAACGGCAGAATAATTCAGGTCATTTGCTTGAATTTTTTCCAAATCCCTGCCAGCTAAAAAGACTCCTGAAGCCATACATTTTGCTCCATAACCTGTAGCAATGTATAATTTAGGATATTGTGATGAACCGATAATGAGCAGTGAAACAGTAATAATTATTAGTATCCAAATATTTTTTTTCACAACAATCATTTTAAGTTAACCTGCCAAATATAATACTGATTGGTAAGATTTTTATCAGTTTTTTCCACCCGAAATTAATTATTAAATTACTGAATATCAAGACATATCAATGAAACACCCGATTTTAATTCCATCGTCTTTGGTGAGCTTACCTCTAACTCGTTTCGTGCTCTTTCAAAAATAGCTCAAAAAAAATAGAAAATGCCAATCAGAATTCAAACAAAAGGCAAAATCGCTAAAGTTAATTTCCAACTCAGAGAAGGATTATTTACATTTGAATTCTTATAGTAAACTTGTCTATCATGCAATCATCATCCCAATATGCTATCCAAGAAGTAATTGGATCAAAATTGATTAAAGAATTTAATGATTTCCCTGCCAGTTTGTATCTAAATGATCCAAACTGGTGTAGACCTTTGGATGTTGGTGTTGAAGAAATATTTGACAGTGTAAAAAATAAACATCTTGACAATGGAGCAATCAAAAGATGGGTGCTTAGAAATCCTGAAGGAGAAACGCTTGGGCGAATTGCCGCATTTTATACTGAAGAATCCGTTAAGCAGATCGATCAACCAACAGGCGGAATAGGTTTTTTTGATTCAATCAACAACAACATGGTGGCATTTCTCCTCTTTGACAAGGCAAAGGAATGGCTCGTTTCGAACCATGTTGAAGCCATGGATGGGCCTATCAATCCAGGGATGAGAGACTCATTTTGGGGTTGTCTAGTCGATGGTTTTCACGAACCGGTTTTCCACATGCCTTACAATTATCCTTATTATAAAGATCTGTTTGAAGCATATGGATTTAGAAATTATTTTAATCAATACACTTACCAAAGAACATTCGAAGATACTTCTAATCTTCATCCGGTTTTACACAGAACTGCAAGCAGGATCTTGAAAAATCCGGATTATGAATTTAAATTAATAGAAAAAGGCAATAGAAAATTTGCACTTGATTTTCAGGTTATCTACAACAAAGCCTGGAGCAAATTTTCAGGAACCACCGATATATCTGAACTGGAAGCCTTGTCACTTTTAAAATCCATGGAACCCATCATGGACGAAAGACTCATCATATTTGGCTATTTTAAGAATGAACCTATTGCCTTTTTTATTATGATGCCGGATATTGGACAGATAACTAAGAAATTTAATGGCAGTTTCAAATGGTTCAATAAGTTGCGATTTTTTTATGATCTTAAAATCAAACATCAGGTTGATCGTGTGATTGGAAGAATATTCGGAGTAGTACCTGAATATCAAAACAAAGGCGTAGAAGGAGCACTGGTCTTGTTCTTTCAACAACAAATTCTTAAACCATCCTTTAAGTACAAAACCTTCGAATTGAACTGGATAGGTGATTTTAATCCGGTAATGATGAAGGTGGCTGAATTTATTGGGGGAAATATTTACAAGACACACGTAACTTACCGATATCTATTTGACAGGAATAAGGAATTTACACGAGCACCCTTGGTCAATAAATCCACTTAAGGTTCAATTCCTTCTACCCATATAAATGGAAATATAATAAAGCAAGGTTGCCAAAGAGGACAAAGCTGCTACAACATAGGTATAACCAGCCCATCTAAGCGCATCTTCTGCTTTTTCATGGGTTTGTATAGTCGTAATGCCACTGTTTCTCAGCCAGACCAGGGCTCTGTTACTGGCATTTATTTCTACAGGCAAAGTAATAAAACTAAAGAGCGTTGTCATGGCAAACAAGCAAATGCCAAACAAAAGCAGGGAAGGAAAAGAGTTCACCATCAAAATGCCACCTAACAATACCCATTGAAGATATCTTGAACTAAAGCTCACCACAGGAACCAAAGAAGATCGTAAACCCAGCCATGCATAGGCCTGAGCGTGTTGCACAGCATGGCCCGTCTCGTGCGCTGCAACAGCTGCTGCTGCTACATGGGTGCCATAATAGACATCTTCACTTAGATTGATTGTCCTATCTGCTGGATTATAATGATCTGTAAGCAGGCCTTCAACAGATTCAATTTTCACGCCATGTATCATGTGGTCTCTCAACATCTTCTCCACGACCTCCTTTCCAGACATTCCATTTGCAGTTGGAATCTGAGCATATTCTTCAAACCTTCTCTTCAATTGATGACTGATCAACCAGCTTATCAATGCAAAACCTATAAAAATAATCCAGATCATGATTTTTTTGTTTAAATTAACTGTACTCAATCTACAAAAAGTAAACCAAAATAAGTTGGTGCAATATTGTCAGTATTTAAGTAATTTTTTAAACCGTCGATTCCATTTCTGACACCCCACCGGATATAATAAATTTCATGGCTTCGGCAGGTGAAATATTCAATGGTTTTATGCTTTCTATGGGCACAATGTAAAGTATTCCTGAAATATTGTAAGAAAGTGGAAAATAGACAGCTGCCTTACCTTCAAGACCCAAATGATCCGTCCGTTCATTTGTTAAAAACCCCATTCGCCACAGATCATTATCTTTGTCAAACAAGACTAAAACCGGCCGATGAAATTTCTTTTCCTTGCCTACGAAGGCAGAGAAAAGATCCTTCACGGAAGTGTAGATCAATCGAAGAATTGGAGTTTTTTCTAATATTCTATTAATCAAAAACTTAACCGGTTTTGCGAAGATTGACTCGCCAATGAGTCCCAAGAAGATCAAGAGAAATATGATGATCAGAATTCCCAAACCAGGTACTTTTAGCTGAAAAAATTTCTCTAGATAGGTACTCAACAAACCATCAGTAAACTGGAACAAAAAAAATACAATATATACCGTTGCAGCAAGAGGCGCAATTAGCAACAGACCCTGTAAAAAATAGGTTCCCAATCGTTTCATCTGTAAATTATTTGTTTTTAAACTGCAAGGTAAAATACCTGCACAATCATTTTCAGTTGTCGTGAAGGCCGTAGCTTGGGTACTTCACTTGAAAACTGTCTTGATGATGTACAAAGATATACAAAACCTTAACCACTAATGAAACGAACTGAAACCCTTTTATTTTGCCATACGTACTTGAAGATCATTGTTTTTTATCATTGTCAGCAACATTTTAAATGGTTGCAACGCCTCGACAGCATGTATTTTGCCTGCAGGAAGAATGATACTATCACCTATGGTCATATCATGGATGGACGCTTCAATTGAAAATGCACACCTACCATCCAGAATCTGTACCAAGGCATCGAAAGGAGCAACATGTTGACTCAATCCCTGCCCTGCATCAAAGGCAAACAGGGTTACTGTACCGGCAGGATTCTTCATGATTGTTTTACTTACGACAGCATCTTTTGAGTAGGCAATGTCGGTACCCAAATTAAAGACAGTTCCACTTTTCATAGAGAATATTTTATTTTATATACTTGATTTAATTTGCTATAACACTTTTTGCTAAACCCATTGTTCAATCAGAATTTCACCTTTGATGCTGACGGTAACGGCCTTAACAGGTACTTTTCTTACGGCTCGCTGAACGGCCATTTGTACCAATTGAAGCAAGCCACCACAACACGGAACTTCCATAATAAGAACAGTGATCGTATTGATTTTAGAACCTTCTACAAGTTCAATTAGCTTTTTCACATAAGTCTCCTTACCCTGATCCAATTTTGGACAGGCTATAACTAAAGATCTATTTTTTAGCCAGTTGGCATGAAAATCACCCAACGAAAAAGCAGAACAGTCTGAGGCTACCAAAAGATCGGATCCCTGGAAATATGCAGCAGAGGGATTAATCAAATGGAGTTGAACCGGCCATTGCCGCAACTGGGAGGCACCCGAAATTTTTTCTTCAGGCGCAATAAGTTTTAATCCACCTGAATCAAAAACAACGGTCTGCGATCCTGGACAACCACCTGTACAATTTTGTGCCTTCGCAGTCCCGACTGATTGATGTACAGAATCTTTAACATCCTGAATGTTAAAGATTAACTCTGTTTCGTGTTGAACTAAGTAACCCATACCTTGTTTCAAAAAGAAAGTTTCGTTGTGCTCTTTAAGATGCTTTAAATGCGCTACAACAGTATTGAATCCTTTTCCAACCATGGCTTCCATGACCTTCAGTTCATCATATGGTTCTGCTTCACGCTGTTCAATTGTGATTGCACCTTCAGGACAATGTCCGATACAGGCACCCAATCCATCACACATCAGTTCACTTATAAGTCTCACTTTGCCATCAATAATCTGCAATGCGCCTTCATGACAATTTGGCACACAATCGCCACATCCTGTACATTTTTCATCATCAATTTTTATTAGGTCCCTCTTCATCTTTTACTTTTTATTAGTATAATATTCAATACCTTACGAACAAGAATTTCTGTCAGTATGATTTTCGTTACAAAAATAGTTTGTCGGAGCAACATAAAATGTAACCTTTGTTACAAAATCACTAATTTTATCGCATGGAAAGAATTTTATTAGACTCGCCATTGTTCAAGGGATTGGTCGCTGAGGAATTAAGCAACTTATTCATTGATGTACCACATCAAATAGTGCACTTTCGAAGCGGAGAGCTTTTGGCGCAAGCAGGAGAAGTTGTGGACAAGGCCTTGATTCTAATACAGGGTCGATTACAGGGAGAAATGGTAGATTTCTTTGGTAAATTATTGAAAATTGAAGAGTTAGACCCTCCTCAAATGGTCGCAGCAGCTTTTCTTTTTGGAACCAATAGTAAGTTCCCTGTTTTTCTAAGTGCAAAGACAGAAGGAAGATTACTAGTAATTCAAAAGAAAGAGTTCATTTCAATGTTGACAATCGAGCCAAAGGTTATGGTCAATTACCTCAATATTGTATCCGGAAAAGCACAGTTTCTCACAGGTAAAATCACATTTTTGTCATTAAAGTCCATTAAAGAAAAAATTGCCTACTTTCTTTTACAAAGATTGGACAATGGCAGAAATTTAAAAGTTAAAATAGCAAATACACAAACAAACCTAGCTGATCTTTTTGGTGTTGCCAGACCTTCACTAACCAGAACAATTCTTGAAATGGAGAAGAGTGGTATATTGAAATGGTCAAAAGAAGACGTAATTATCAAAGATATCGATAGACTAAATGCAATTTTAGGAAGGTAATTTCTTGATTTTTGTACTTTACCGCAAGAAAATGGCCTATGTTAACCAAATATTTAAATTTTAGATAATGAATTTTGGAAAAGTCATTGTTGAGATGAACAGAATGGGGCGGGCTGCACTTCCATTCCTGTTTGTAATTGATTATGAGATGAATGATTCGATTGTCTTGCCCTTAGATCAGGCTGCGAAGAATGGCTTCCTATTTAACATGCGTGGGTATTCGAATTATGTAATCACAAATTCAGATGATATTCCACTGCAATTTTCTAAATATCCTATAGATTTTGATACCTATCGGATTGCCTTCGATAAAATAATAAGGGAGATAAGGTTTGGAAATACTTTTTTAATCAACCTGACCTTTCCAACTGAAATTAAAACCAACTGGAGTTTGCGAAGGATTTTTGAAAAAAGTCACGCACCCTATAAATTGCTCTCTAAGGATGGGTTTGTATTATATTCACCCGAATCATTTGTAACTATAAAAAGTGGCATTATTTCCGCTTATCCAATGAAAGGAACATACGATGCCACGATCCAAAACGCATCGGAAAACCTTCTTTCCGATCCAAAAGAAAAGGCTGAACATGCCACCATTGTTGATCTTCTTAGAAATGATCTTTCAATTGTTGCCAAAAATGTTACAGTTGAAAGATACAGGTATCTGGAAGAAGTTTTGACGAGTGAAAAGGGGCTTTTGCAAGTAAGTTCTAAAATATCTGGACTCCTTCCCACCAATTACATGTCAAATTTGGGTAACATTATTGGGAAATTGCTGCCGGCTGGTTCAATATGTGGAGCGCCCAAAGCTTCAACATTGAAAATTATCAAAGACGTTGAAAATTATCAGCGTGGATTTTATACCGGGGTTTTTGGAATTTTTGATGGCATTAATCTGGATTCTGCTGTTATGATCCGCTATATTGAACAATCTGACAATAAGTTAATCTACAAGAGCGGAGGTGGAATCACCATGCAAAGTGATGTATGGAAAGAGTATAAGGAATTAATTGACAAAGTATATGTGCCTACTTATTGAATCTATTTGTTATGAAAACGGAGTATTTGTTAGACTTCCATTTCATCAGTCACGTTTGGATCGCTCCAGACAACATTACTTTGGTGACTTAAAACCGATTGTTTTGGATCAATGTCTCAAAGTGCCTGAGTCATTGACTAACGTGAAGGTAAAGTGCCGTGTTACTTATGGGCAGAAAATTGAAGCTATTGAATATGAGACCTATATCCCTAAAATTGTCAAAAGTATACGATTGGTTAAATCAGACACAATTGACTACAGTTACAAATTGAAAGATCGTGAGTTGCTTAATTCATTGTTTCTGAAGCGATGCGATGCTGATGATATTGTTATTGTAAAAAACGGTTATTTGACGGATAGTTGTTATGCCAACGTCGTTTTTCTTAGAAATGGAAGTTGGTTTACTCCTGCGAATCCTTTGCTTCCAGGTACGAGAAGAGAGTATTATCTTCGAAATCGGATGATTTTCCCTCTTAACATTAAAATCGATGATTTGAATCAATTTGTAGAGGTTAGATTGATCAATGCCATGCGATCGATAGAAGATTCGACATCTATTCCTATTGAACGAATTTATTTCTAAAAATAAAGGGCACCTGATTATTCATCCAGTACCCTATATTGATATTATATGAAAATTGCTAAAAGGCAATTCCTATGCTCATTCCGCTGCGAAGCATAGGAAATGGAATGGAACTTCCCTTGACTTCCACTTGATCTGTCCCTTTTCTAGTTACAGTAACCTTATCTGCAAACATTGAAGGTAGATTTTTTACATTATCCCTTAAATCGCTTTCAACAGTATCTATCATTCCAATGTCCTGCGATTTGACATTTGCAGTCAAATTTGCCAATCCTGCTTCGATTCCCAGAAAGTAAAAATCAAAGCACACTCTTTTGGCAATCATGAATTGCACGCCCCATTGCAATCCGAGACTCAATGAATTGCCACTTACATCATAATTTTCATTGTAGCTTTTTCGGGTCGTTCCAACTGTAGAGGTCCGGTAGTTATCAGCTTTTACCGCAAAACTCTGGTATTTAAGGTAGGGAGAGTAATAAAATCCTGTTGGCCTGATTCTGTGTCCTGCATAATGTCTATAGGCCAATCTCAAAGCCATGCTACTAAATTCGTCATTTGAAATTTTATTGTCGGCTGAGCTTAAATTAAACATGCCAGCGAATGATTTGGGAGAGGGCAAACCGACTCCGATTAAAAATGAACTTTTCGGACTGAATTTCCGCTCGTATTCAAATGACAATGAATTGAAAACCAAGTTTTCTGGTAAAAATTTTAGTACGTTCTTTCTGGCAGGTTGTTTGATTTTAACCGAATCGACCTTCATGGAATCGGTTTGACCATGCCCCAGGGTACAAATAGAGAGAAGTAATAAGAGTAGGATTGGTTTTGATATTTTCATGGTAATTAATTTAATTAACAAGTTAAAATTAAATAATTTATATGAAAATCCAAAATATCATTGTGACCCCACCGGGATTCGAACCCAGATCAAAGGAACCGGAATCCTCCATTCTATCCATTAAACTATGGGGCCAAAAATTGAAATGCAAATGTAGCAAAAATCTCTAAAGCACCACTGAAGTATGAAATTGATCGGCAAAGCCAGTGAAAAATAGCAGGATTCGCTCCGTTTTTTTAGGGTAACATAGGTTTTTTCGGATAGAAGAAATATTTTTGCAAACATGAACTATGCGATTGTAGATGTTGAAACAACAGGAACTTCTCCTTTAAATGGGAAAATTACAGAGATCGCCATCTATTTGCACAATGGTTCACATATTATTGATTCTTTTTGTTCTTTGATCCATCCTGAATGCAGTATTCCATGGAATATTACAAAGCTGACAGGAATTACCAATGAAATGGTGGAAAATGCACCTAGATTTTTTGAAATTGCCAAACAGATTGTCGAAATAACAGCTGGATCAACTTTTGTTGCGCACAATGTATCCTTTGACTATTCCTTCGTTCGCCAAGAGTTTAAAAGACTTGGGTATGATTACAAGCGAAAGACCTTGTGTACGGTTCACTTGAGCAGAAAACTAATTCCTGGCCATCGCTCCTATTCTCTTGGCAGTCTTTGCATGGATTTAAACATCCCCATAGAAGGCAGGCATCGGGCATCGGGTGATGCCATGGCCACAGTTAAACTATTTGAGTTGATCCTGCGTCAAAAAGAGACTCTCGATCATGATCTTTTCTCCTCGCGAAAAGGTAATTTGTCTGAAGAAGTAATCATGGCAATACCTGGAGAGTGCGGAATTTATTATCTGCATGATGCAAAAGGGGATCTGATCTATGTTGGAAAGAGCAAAAACATTCATCAACGAATCATTGCTCATCTTAACAACCGGGTGACAAAGAAAGCAATGGATCTGAGCCAGCGAATACATTCAGTTTCTTGTGAAGTAACAGGGAGTGAATTGGTAGCACTTTTACTGGAATCGGAGGAGATTAAATCCAATAAGCCGTTTTTTAACCGATCACAAAGAAGGTCGGCAAATAATTTTGGCATCTTCACATTTGAAGATGAGAATGGCTATCAACATCTTCATCTCAAGAAAGTCGAGGAGCAAGATATACCGTTAATTTCATTTAATTTTTACCAGGAAGGTGTGGAATTTCTTCATGCAAAGGCAGAAAAATTAATGCTATGCAAAAAATTGTGTCACCTGAATGATAGATCAACTTCCTGTTTCAATTCAGGATTCGGTATTTGTAAAGGTGCATGTGAAGGCAGGGAGAAACCTTCCGAATACAATGAAAGAGTGTATGAAGTAATTCGCCCCTGGCTCTTTCATTCACCAAATTTCTTCCTTCTTGAGAAAGGCAGAGATAGTGATGAGGTAGCAGTCGTAAAAATAGCAAATGGCAGATATATTGGATTTGGCTTCACATCCACGGCTTCCACATCCGGCAATTTTGACCTCTTACACGAATGTATTCGTTTGAAAAAAGACAATTGGGATGTCAGAAATATTATCAAAGGATACCTAAGAAGAAATCACAAACAAATAAGAATCATCGAATATTAGGGCGCTCCGGTTAATCCTTCTTTGTATCTCTGAATGGCCCTATTTCGGGCAAAAATGTGATTTATAATGGGTTCAGGATAATTTTCAGTTCCAAATTCAGGTATCCAATGTTTGATATAAACATATTCAGGATCAAATCGTTTCGCCTGAAGATCGGGATTGAAAATTCTAAAATAGGGAGCTGCATCGCACCCCGATCCGGAAGCCCAC
>CAZGSQ010000079.1:0-17197 GCA_964528535.1 uncultured Tangfeifania sp.
AGGTTATCCCCCCTGCGGGCTAGTACTACCATCGATAAAAATTCAAACTGGATTCCTCCGCCTGATTTTCCATTGCTTTCAAAAACCTGTCCATTCCGGTCGATACCCCAATCCAGAAAATCCTGAGTTAGCTCCGCTCCGGAGGCATATCCTTCCGGATCAAAACCCTCCAGTCCTTCGATGGCAGCCAATGAGATCAGGTGAGTCAGATGCCAGGTCACATGGTTGATGTCACGCCAGGCCCTTCGAGGACCATCACCACCTCCTGTCCGGCGGCCGTAAGTTGTTTTAGCAATCAGGTTCTGCATGAATTTTTTCTGCTCCTGACTCATCCATTTTCCGGAGAAATCCAACGCAAAAGCCATGTCCATGTGCGGAATGACTCCGTGCATGCCTCGCCAGTGGGTAGATGAATGGTTCCCCCCCTCAAATGTTTCACCGAACTCCGAGTCGGAAGTTTGTAGATGTTTGTCAACGTTGGGCTCTATGAGTTTAAAGTACGTAACAATTGCATCGGCTGACTTCTTCCCCAATTGGTCGTTGTTTGTCAGCAAGGCATACAATGCCATGGTTGTCAAACAATTGGTAACATAATTGATGTGCGTATTAAAAATTACCGGTTGATGATCTTTGGTTAAGCGCGGCACCGCATATACAGCAGGACCTTCCACCGGTGGATCCATCTGACTCCTGATCCTGGCAACATCTCCGGAGGCCAACAAATTAAATATCTTTCCATCACTGGAAGTCTCGTTGAGCCAGGATTTACCAAGCAGAAATTCGATTTCGACCATCGATTTCATGGCCGACTTGTTCGTTTTCACTTGCTGCTGCAACATCGGAATATCCTCCGGACTAAAAAGCAACCGGGGATAAATTCCAGGCGCAGGCACTTTGGATCCAAGTAATCTAAAATTGAAACCTGAGAAATCGTAATCACTTTTAGGGACGGTATTCCACTCTGTTTCAGGGCCATTTTCCAGTTGATCCAATTGTTCGGGAGTTACCCTTGCATGTTCGGTCCATTTTTTCTGGAGCTTAAGCCAGGGAATGTATTGAGTGGCTAAATCAGGATTCATCTGCTTTTCGGGCGTATCAAAAAGGGTGGTGAGGCAGTCGGCGAGCCGTTGATCTTTGCCATTGTAGGAGATGGGTTGGTCGCTGATAAGCAGGAGGCTGCCCTTGTCCGAATACAACTTCTTGCCCAGTTTTTTGGCCCATGCAACAAGATCAACGTATTTTTCATTGTCTATTATCTTCGATTCAACATCAACCGGAATAACTACTTCAGGAATTGTTAATTGGTATACCCATCTTTCGTGCAAGATTTCCAGGGTGGGAGGAATTGGTTGAGGTTGAGGATTTTTGAGTGTCAGAATCCCGGCAAAAGAGGCAGGAACAAAGAATTTGTCGTTTTGGCGGATAGCTTCACCCCGTAATAAATCTTTGTTGCTTATCCTAATTTTTTTTCCGTAGACAAAGGCATACCGGCTTCCGGCAAATAGTGCTATCTGGTTCTTGATTGCCTCAGTAGCACTTGAAAATGCCGAACGGGAATATGGCAGACCAATACTTTGATCAGAAATTTGGGACTTCAGGGAAACCTGGGATAGAAGCAAAATTGAAAATATTGTAAGGGACAGCCTCATCATTTTGTGTTTTATGTAAATAAATATAACCAATCCAACTACCTGTATTTTACCCTGAATTTTACTTGTTGGACGACTTGTTTGGACTCATCAATATTTTGGTTGATCGCAATAAAAGTTGCAGTATAGGTTCCCGGCAATTTGTAATAAGTTGTAGGAAGTGCATTAAATCTTTGCATCGAAACTGCAACAGCATTCTTGATACAGGAGCCAAAATCAGGTTTAACCTGCTTCAGACTGACTTTAGATGAGATCACCCAATCATCATTTGGTTCATTGCTTAGGGCAGGACCAGGGTCAAAAGTAAGAGGATAGGCATTTGTAATGGTAATTCCGTTAGCCGTCTTCGTAGTATTTGTCGATGATTGATTGAAAGCACCAACATTCCAGACATTGAAACCTGTTGTCGTATCATTGGCCATACTGACCTGGACCCATCCGGTGTAGGCAAAAGCAGAGGTAGCAACTCCGGAAGCATTTTGCGGCGATGCAAACAATCCGGTCTTTGTTCCATCCGGCAAGTTATGCACAAGAGAAAAGCCCTGAATTCGCCATCTTTGTTGAACTGTGGCACTTTTTTTGCCGATGTACCGAAAAGCGATATTGATGGAATCGGCCTTCTTAAAATCAGTTAAGACAATGGAATCAGATGTAGTAAATGAAGTATTTACAGCGGTCGGCCATTTGGTATTTCGTTTGGAAATGTCGGTCCATGTGGCATTGCGGACGCTGGTCTTGTCGTATCCTTTCAAATTGGACGATACAAGCAGTTGCAGAGAATCCCCGTTTGTCAGAACACCCTGTTGAACAGATGTCTGAAAAACAAGTTTTGCATATCCTGAGGTATCCTTTGATCTGTTCGCATTGGCATAGCGCATACCCGATTCTCCGGAGTAAAAAACGATCTGATCAGGTCTACCTGTCAAGTCAAATTTCACTGTATCACCAACAAAGAAGACCGAATCTGTAGTTGCGACATTGAAGTCATTGGGAGTCACTACTTGAGTGACCATGATTTTCGAGCAATTGATCATCGTCAGAATGATGAAGAATGCCAGGACAAAAAATTGTAAATATTTTTTCATATTAATTAATTTTAAAATTGATCTTTTATCCTCAAATACTACCAGCTTGTATTTTGTGTTAAAGCATTGTCATACAAGAATTCATTGTATGGAATAGGGAAAAGCGAGTACCTAACGGGATTAACAAGAAAATTATTAGCAGACAAATTTGAAGCTGTCAGATAGCTGCTTGGGGCGTTGGCAGCATTGTCGGTCGTTACATTTTGCATGGCTGTGGTCATATTCCCCCAACGCAACAAATCCTGGCGGCGTGTGCCCTCGAAACAAAGCTCCCTTGCCCGTTCGTCCATAATATCCTGCAAGCTAAATGTGGAGACATCAACACCAGGCATGGGAGTGGTAACCGATGTGGCGCCAAAAGCCCTTCTCAGTACCTGATTGTAATATTCAACGGCCTGTGCACTGGGGGTTCCATTTATCTGAAGGTCGGCTTCAGCCGCCATTAATAGGACATCAGCATATCGAATAATAGGGAAATTGCTGGATGTGTAATTCTGTTGTCTGATAGGTGGAACATTGATTTCATATTCGCGCCTCCATTTGGCAACCGGTTGGTCGTAAATGGTAGGATAACCGGATCCTGCCTTGGTTACGTTAATGCCGGTAATCTTACCACCACTGACTGTTGCTGTTGCGGTGGCAACGTTAGTTCCTGTTACGGCCTGGTTAATACCTACACCAGTATTGTAGGTATTGAAGGCAATGGTCGGAGCTGTTGTGTAGCCGGATCCTGGATTTTCGACCACTACAGAAGTAATGGTACCCGTGCCGGAAGTGTATGCAATGGCCGATGCCCCTGTCCCGTTTCCGGTAATGCTTACCTGTAAAATCGGATACTGAGTTGTGGAGTAAATCGGTGCGGCAGATGTTCCTGTATTCTTATAAATATAGTTACCGAAAACCCAGTCGCGCCTCTGATCACCAGGTTTATACAGTTTAAATAGCCTTGGAAAACCACGGAAAGTTCCACTGGAAAATCCGTTCACTGAGCCTGCAGTGGCATCCGGACAGGTAACTCCCATTAATGCGCCCAATTGCTGAGTAACGGTATATCCTGTAGCACTATAAACGCCTGATGTATTTGACTTGGAAAGAAATGCAGCATCCCAAATACCTTCGGTTGTGTTTCTATCATTGATATTGTTTTGCATGTTGTTGATAAAAATACGGCTGTATGCAGGAGTGATGGTTGGGGTTGAGTTGTTGGGTAATTTGAAGGACACCTGACTTGTATTCAAGGAATGGACATTTGAGCTGATTACTTTCTGCGCCCAAAGAAATGCATCTTTGTATTTGGTTTTATCCCCGACAGGACCTCCGGCCATTGACATGTAAACTCTTGCCAGGATTGATTCTACTGCCGATTGGGTTACAATGGTAGGTGTCTGGGCTTTTGACATGGATTGAACCAAAGAGTCAGCAGAAATCATGTCCTTTAACAAGTAATCATATATGTCTCTTACAGGAGTCCGTGGCAAGTTAAAGTCGGTTCCCATGTCGTCTGTAATCTTGGATTTCAAAGGTATGCTGCCAAAATGACTGACAAGCAAATAATAGTAGTAACCCCTCAGAAACTGTGCTTCACCCCTGTATCTTTTTTTCTTTGCTGCATCAGTGAATGGGGTCTTTTCAATAACATTCAGGATGATATTTGCCCGTTCAATTCCGGCATAAAGATTGGTCCAAAAGTTCTGGAAATTGGAATCCTGGGAAGAACCATTGTATAGTGAAGGCATATTCGTTGTCGTTGCCGTAGCACCATTGCGAAAGCCTTCATCGGCACCGGAAGTCAAATAACTCCACAATCCTTGTCCATACAACTGATCTGTTTCCAACACACCATACACAGCAGCTACCTGGGCATCCAACTGTGCCTCAGTTGCAAATGTAACGGGTCTGAAAAACTGTGGGGTCAAGCTCACATCCCATTTCTGACAAGAACTACCCGCAAATGTTAGCAGAAGCGTCACAGATATAAGTTTTACTATATTTTTCATGATTTTTATTTAATTGTTTTACGTATCTGAAAAGATTAAAAAGTGACATTGAACCCAAAATTATAGGTTACAGTTCTTGGATATGGCGCATAGTCGTACCCCGGAGACAAGGCTGTATAACTACTGCTTGGTTGAACATAAGAGTAACCTGAACCCATATTTGCTGCTGCAACCGCAGAGGATGATCCTGAACTGCCCCAAGGGCTACCTGCCGGATTCATGGATCTGAAATTGGAGACCTCCGGGTCGATTCCCTTGTAGTGAGTCAGGGTGAAAAGGTTCTGGGCTGATGCTGTCAGCTTGATATTCTGAACTTTCAATATTTTAATGACTTTTTGTGGCAAAGTGTAACTAAGGGAAACAGTTTTCAACCGTATAAAAGATCCATCTTCAATAAGTCTGGAAGAAATCCGTGAAACATTGTCAATATCCTGCTTGGTATTGTTCCTGAGACGAGGAATATCGTTGGACGGATTAGTTGGTGTCCAGCGATCTGCATAGGATGCAAATTGGTTCCCATAAGCAAAATAACTTCCGAACTGGTTGAACATATATTGATTTGCGTTCAAAATATCGTTGCCATAACTCCACTGAAGGAAAACATTCAATGAGAGATTCTTATAGATAAAATTGTTGTTAAAGCCTCCTGTATGAATGGGCAGCGGATGCCCAATGACGGTCATATCACTGACATCAATTTTACCATCTGCATTGATGTCGATATATTTAGCGTCTCCGGGTTGAACATTTGGCGAATAAGTCGGAATTCCATTTTTCAAAACATATGAACCGTTGGCCAGTTTATCAAAGTCAGCATATTGAAAACAACCTCCCCATTGGTATCCATAGAATTCAGCAATAGGCCCACCGACTTTGGCAATCCATCCTGCCGGACTTCCATACATCCCTGTATTGGTCTGTTTAACTTCAAAACCATTGTAAAAATCGAGGATCTTGCCTTTGTTGAAACTGATATTCAAGCTACTGATCCATTGGAAATTTTTGGATCTGACATTGTAGGTATTTAAGGTAACTTCCAATCCTCTATTCATGATGTTTCCAGTATTTTGGTACTGGGTCGTACTACCGTAGCCGGAAAACTTAGGCAACGTAACTGAAAGCAGGAAATTGGTCGTTTTCTTGCTGTAATAGTCTGCGGTAATGTTGATCCGCTCATCAAATAGGTTCAGATCCACTCCAAAGTCAACCTCCTTGGTTGTTTCCCAGGTAACCCGGTTGTTGGCCGTAAAATAGGGCTGAATTCCGGTTTGATAGACGTTGTTGTAGGGATAGCCGACGGAAGTTTGAAGTGCGCCAAACTGTGACAAATAGGCAAAATCATTCACCCTGTTGTTTCCTACAGAACCAAAACTCACCCTGAGCTTTCCATCATTGACAAATGACAGCATTTTTTTTAGAAACGGTTCCGATGTGAACCTCCAGGCAAAAGCCCCGGATGGGAAATAACCCCATTGGTTGCCCGGCGCAAATTTCGAAGATCCATCACTGCGCAAAGTGCCGGTAAACAGGTATTTATTGTTGATGGAATAGTTAACCCTTCCGAGAAATGAAAACATTTGCCACAAGGTATTACTGCCCAACCCACTGACTGGTGTTCCTGCTGAAAATGAATTCAACAAAAGGTATTCATTTGCTTGAGGAATGTTGATCACACCGAAGCTATAGGTCTGACTACTTGCTGTTTGATAAGTGAACCCAACAACTGCATCGAGTATTTGTCCCTTTAAAATTTCATTTCTGTAACTCAATGTATTCTCGTTAAGGTAACTTTGAACCAATGCTGTCCCAAAACTTCCGTTGATACCATTGGTATTCACATACGAACCAGAAGTGTTTTTAAACAAATTGCCCTGTTGGGTATTGGAATTGTAAAACTGTTCGCGTTTGGAATTGGCTGAATTGTAGCCTCCCGAAATTTTTAACCTGAAATTCTTTAAAAAGGTATATTCAAGGAATGCATTCAAATAGCCGGTCACATTGGTCGAAACACGGTATTCGTTCTGGGCTTGCAGATATGGATTGACAGAATTATCGCCCAAAGTTTGTGTTGTACCATTGTTGAAATCGGCAAAAGCAGTGCTGTCAATTGCACTATTTAGCAAATCCTGGTTTTTGACACCAGTAACAGGCCGGTATTTCCACATGCCTTCAACAACGCCTCCTCCCTGTCCTGAGGAAGGGATTGTCCCGTATGTTTTTGTATTGGAATATTTTCCCGATAACCCAAGCTTTAGATTGTTGTTCAGTCTTTGGTCGAGGCTGAAGCTCCCATCGTAGCGCTTCATCCCTGTATTGATGATGATACCCTTCTGGTCGAACATTGAACCGGAAAGATTGTAACGTGTATCCACGGTTCCTCCGGTGATGTTGATGCTGTGATTTTGAACGGAACCTGGTTTGAGTAAAAGATCCTGCCAGTCGTAGCCTGTCTCATTTCTGTAGGAATCCAATGTAATGCCATTTGCAGGATCCAGGTAAGTATTGTGGAATCTGTTTACAAGATTGGTAGGCGTACTTGCCACACTATCAATATCAAGTTGTAATTTAACGAATTGATACGGATTCATGAGCTTCACACGATGGGTATCATGTTGCAAAGAAGCTGAATAACTGTATGTTATCCGAGGCTTCCCAGCCACACCTCGTTTTGTGTTAATGATGATGACCCCATTCGCACCTCTTGCCCCGTAAATGGCAATGGAAGAAGCATCTTTCAGAACATCAAAAGTTTCAATATCATTTGGATTGATGGAATTGACATCCAGGTTTTCAATTGGAAAGCCATCCAGAATATACAATGGCGTAGCATCTTGCGTGACAGAGCCCCCACGAATCGTTATTTGAGAAGCAGCTCCCGGCTGACCATCGTTGGAGGTCACCACAACACCGGCAATTCTGCCGGCCAATGCCTGATCGAAGTTGGCAACCGGAGCCCTTGACATGGATTCGATATCCACTTTCCCGATTGATCCGGTGAGGTCTTTTCTTTTGGCCGTTCCATATCCGATGACCACCACCTCATCAATCTTGGTAGCTTCACTTTCTTCCAAAACCATGGTTTTCCCATTGACATTGAGGGCGATGTTCTCGATGGATTTATATCCGATCGACGAGAAAACAACCACTGCCTGCATGTTAGGAACAGCGATTGAAAAATTACCTTCGGCATTGGTGATGGTACCTGTAGATGTGTTTTTGATAATGACATAAACGCCTGGCATGGTCATGCCGCTCTTGTCCTTTACAGTACCTGAAATCATTTTTTTCTCTTGAGCGAGGAGATTAGAGGACAGCATAAGTGCAAGGATCAGGAACAATCCTCGATCAAATGCCCAATTCAATTTGGTCATAAGACAATGTCTTTTCATACATACAGAATTTAGTTTTTGGAATAGCTTTCTGGAGGGTAAAATTAAAGCGATCCCATCGAAACGATAAATCCCCATGTTCCGGATACTTGTCCGTGCGTTGCAAATAATCTGTTGTAATGAAAGCATGAAAAGCCATATGCCCGAGATATACAATCAATCATCCTATTACCAATTCAAATTGTATACATCAAACCCCCATGGCTATTTGACAGCAATGGGGGTTTGCAAAAATTTAAGTTAGATTGTCTGATGTCTGAAATTACAAAATTCCCCTCCCCATCATCCTTCTATACACTGCCTCCACCACCGAATCCACATTCGGTTTGGAAAAATATTCTCCATCCGTTCCGTAGGCTCCGCGGTGGTCCATGGCCGAAATGACCAGTGGCTGCGCATCCAGAGCGTAGAAGGCTTCCTCCTGTTCGAGTATCTTTTGTAGCATGTATCCCGTTCCTCCGCCAGGAACATCTTCATCGAGAAGTACCAATCTATTGGTTTTCTTTAGAGAGGTCGTGATCATTTGAGGCGTATCAAAGGGGGCAAGTGTCTGAACATCTATCAACTCTACAGAAACTCCCATCGATTTTAGAATAGAAGTAGCTTCCAGTGCAATGGTTACGTTCCAACCGTAAGTAACAAGGGTAAGATCCGATCCTTCTGAAATTATTTCTGGAATGCCAAGAGGCACAGTGTATTCCCCCAGGTTATCAGGCAATTTCTCACGCACATAATAACCCTTTAAAGGTTCAATCACAAGGGCGGGAGCATGGCCTTTGAGTAAGGTATTGTAGAATCCTGCTGCCTGGGTCATGTTTCGTGGAACGCAGAGCTGAAAACCACGCATCGATCCCAGCAGCATGCTCATGGGCGAACCGGAGTGCCACATTCCCTGCAACTGATGTCCACGAGTACGAATGATAAGTGGCGCAATCTGCCTGCCACAGGTGCGGTAATGCAGGGTTGACAGATCATCTGCCAGTGATGGCAGGGCATAGATCAGGTAATCGAGGTACTGTATTTCCGCAATTGGTTTAAATCCCCGCAAGGCCAATCCAATTCCCTGCCCGATGATGGTGGTCTCACGAATTCCGGTATCAAACACCCTGTGTGCACCAAATTTCTCCTGCAAACCCTTTGTCTCCTGGTTGACCCCGCCCAGCACACCGGTATCTTCACCAAATGTTAGCAGCAGCGGATATTTCTGAAACAGCTTGTCAAAATTCAGGTTCAGAAGTTCAGTTCCTGTCACAAGTTTTTGTTCCTGCTCATAAGTGGCGGCGATGAGATCCCCGTTAGGATTTTCTTCGTTAACAGGAAAGCTCTCCTCGCTAAAAAGCCCTGCCCCGATCTCTTCTGAAACCAAAATCCAATCTGACAACAACCTGCTCAATTCTCCCAATCCAGGTATGCCAACCATCGTGCGCAACAACCTGTGCGCAAAACGAATCAAATCTTTTCGGTTGGGATAAGATGCCTTCAACAATTCGTTCAGCTCCCATTTTTTGTTTGAAAGCAATGCATTTCCCTTAGAAATAGATTCAGTGATCTCTTTCAATCCATTCCGTTCCTGCTCGAAGCCAGATTTAAAATTTTTCCAGGCCAGGTCACGAGCGCTCTTCGCCTCGCGAAATGCCTCCTCTTCCAAAAGTCCGAGTGACTTGGTGTCACCGTATCCTTCGTTGATAATCCATTCTCTGAATTTGACAATAGCATCAAATTCCTGCTCCCAATGCAACCGTTCACCGGTTTTGTAACGCTCATGCGAACCCGATGTTGAATGTCCCAACGGTTGCGTAAGTTCATCGATGTGAAAAACAACTGGCTGGTGGTTGTTCCGACAAAGAGTCAGTCCCTCTTCGAAGGTTTTTACCATGCAGGGATAGTCCCATCCTTTGCAGGTATAGATCAGACATCCTGGATCCTCTCCATTCGACCGGAAACCTTCCAAGGCCTTGGAAATACTTCCCTTTGCCGTCTGCAGGGCTACCGGTACACTGATTCCGAACCCATTGTCCCAAATGGCTACAGCCAGCGGAACCTGCATGACACAGGCCGCATTGATGGTTTCGAAAAACATCCCTTCCGAGGTACTGGACTCGCCGATTGATCCAAAAGCAACTTCATTGCCGGTAACAAGACCTTCCAAATGATTCAGAAATCCGGGATTCTCCCTGACTAGTTTCGAGGCTTGAGCCAAGCCCAGCAGGCGGGGAATCTGACCTGCAGTTGGGGAGAGATCAGCTGCCGAATTTTTCATTCGGGCAAGCTCCAAAAAATATCCTTCTGGCGAGCGGTTTGGCGTTGAGTGATGGTTGTTGAAATTTCGACCTCCCGTGGATGGATTGTTCTCGCGGTTTGTGTCACCGTACAATTGGGCAAAAAACTCAACCGGACTCATCATGCCTGCAGCCAGAAGAAAGGTTTGGTCGCGGTAGTACCCCGAACGCCAGTCGCCTTCGCGGTAGCTCTTCACGTAGGCTACCTGAGCCACCTCCTTCCCATCACCAAATATTCCAAAAGGGGCCCTACCCAAGTGAACCTCTTTCCTTCCGAGGATGCTCAATTGCCTGCTGAGGAAGACCATGTAATAATCCTTAAGAACACCTTCCTTTGTGAAAACAGATTGATTAACAGAAACTTTCGAAACCATCCAAAAAATTTAGTACATCATTACCAACTTACGACTTCTTGTTTAAACGAAAATTAGCGTGATATGTTATCTAAATAGCACCATAAAAAAAGCGGAAGATTGAGATCCTCCGCTTTTCCAACTGTTGAGATTGGGTTTTCCTATCTTGTTTTTCCATACAAAGGACCATAAGTACTACAGGCACGGTAATCACCACCCTCTCTGTCCATACCAAAAGCACTCCAGGATGCGGGTCTGAAAATTTTACCCTCCTCCACATTGTGCATGCAAACAGGAATCCTAAGCATGGCTGCCAAAGAGATGAGATCTGCCCCGATGTGGCCGTAGCTGATGGCACCATGGTTGGCACCCCAGTTTGCCATCACACTGTAGACATCGGTGAAGGCACCTGCCCCATTCAGTCGCGGCGCAAACCAGGTAGTAGGCCAGGTAGGATTGGTTCTTTTGTCCAGGGTGGTATGAACTTCCTCCGGTAAATCAATGGTCCAACCCTCTGCTATCTGAAGAACCGGACCCAATCCCTTGACAAGATTTACCCTGCTCATGGTTACGGGCATCTCTCCTTCAGTCTTGAAATGGGAAGAATATCCTCCTCCGCGGAAATAACCCAGGTCGGCTGGTGCCCAGTCGGTGGCGTCGAGACATGCTTTTGCCTCTGCTTCGGTAATCTCCCAAAAAGGTTTCATGGCAGACTGACCATTTATCTTTTGCCGGCCTGTAGCATCCAATGTCGTAGAACCGGAGTTGATCAAATGGATGATTCCACCGGAAGCCTTGCCAATCAGTTTCTTTCCGGTAACACGCGCTACAGCTTCCGGACTCCAATAGGTGCGGACATCCGAGAAGATCTGTGCAGTATTGGTCAGGAGGTGGCCAAACAACATGGCTACACCGTTGAGTGAGTCATTCTCTGTAGCAAAAACGAATGCCTGACGGATACCGTTCCAGTCAAAAGAGGAATTCAGGATTGCCTCCATGAAATCCCCGTTGGGAAGATGATCCGTCCAGGCACGCTGGCCCTGGAATCCGCCAAAAACGGCATTGTGCCCCAGGGCCTCTTCGCCGAAACCCAGCTCTTTCAGTTTTGGATTGCCAATCATCAGATCACGGGCAGCCAATGTCATTTTGACCGACATTTCCCACTCCCAGTCTTTTCGCTCACGGGTGGCCTGCTGTTCTGAGGCATTGACATCCTCACCCTCCTTACAGTTTGCTTTTACCCAAGCCAGCGCCAGATTGTATTCATTAGAATCATAAATTCCCCTTTCGGCCCTGCGAACCAGCTCCGACATGTCGATCACCTCAGTACGGACGCCCAGGTAATCCAGCAAAAACTCCTGGTCCACATAGGATCCCGCGATACCCATTGACATTCCACCCAGTGAAAGGTAGGACTTATTTTTCATCTGCGCCACAGCGAGTCCGGCTTTGACGAAGCGCAAAATCTTTTCCTTGACATCTTCAGGAATAGAGGTATCCTTTTTATCCTGAACATCATGTCCATAAATACCAAAGGCCGGCAAGCCTTTTTGTGCATAACCGGCCAAAGCAGCCGCCAAGTAGACTGCTCCGGGTCGCTCAGTCCCATTGAACCCCCAAACGGCTTTTGGTAGTAACGGATCCGTATCCATTACCTCCGTTCCATAACACCAGCAAGGAGAGACCGTCAGCGATACGCCCACGCCTGATCGGGCAAATTTCTCGGCACACATGGCTGCTTCAGCAACACCCCCAATTGTTGAATCTGCCAATACACATTCTACCTTTTCTCCATTTGGGAAGCGAAGATTTTCGCTGATTAACTGTGCTGCAGCCTTAGCCATGTTCATGGTTTGATTCTCGAGAGATTCCCTCACTCCCTGAAGCCGACCATCTATTACGGGACGGATGCCCACTTTGGGCAGTTCACCTATCAATCTGTTTAAAGCCATCTTGTAATTGATATTTATTGTTCGTAAAATGCGAAAAGAACCATTTAATGGATCAAACATAAATTAAAATGATGACAATTGCTATAGACCAAAGTATTAAAAATAGGTACAATCCAAACATGCCAATATTTGAAAAATAGAATGGCAGAAGGTTAAACCTGCAGTTAGCAAACACATTGTTATAGACTTATCAGGAATATTTTCTCCAATATCCAACTACGAGACCATGAGAATCTCATTTCAATTTACCTATCTTTGTGTATTTATTTGCAGTCTGTTGGCTAATTGATAATAAGTTCGACTTGCGAGGATCAACCAAGATTAAACGATTGGGTAATCACCAAAAGAATTAGATGAGGTGAAATCTTACTTCAAACACCATGAAACAATAACAAATAGCCATGAAATTCCTGAAAATTCCTGAAAAGGGCGACCCGTCCAATACTGCCCAATTATTTTCTGGATTCAGCATCCATCTCTTGTGTTGCAGGTACTGGTGGTTGGTGAACTGGGAAAGCCAGGATATGACCTTCCCATATTGGCGAATTTACTGGAACAAAAGTGAAGGAGGAATCATCACTTTTAGAGGCAAAACGGTTGAACTGAATCCCGATCAGATCATTCTGATTCCACCATATACTGCATTTTCGAGTCGCTTGGGTAAAAATGCATTGCCCTCCTCAGGGTACCTTCTGGAAGGAGCAAGGATGGAACAAGGGCATGTAGAAGCTGCTTTGCAGGATGCAGGAGCCGTATTGCATCTCTTTATCCACTTCAACCTGGGGATGCCATTCGATTTCATCTCTCCTGAATTGTTCTGTTTCGAAGTAAATCAAGCACTTCGGTCAGACCTGGAGGAACTGGCAATCAACCTGAAACAAAACCACGATGAATTTTCTGTCTCCTCGAGCCTGATGATATACAAAATTATTATTTTAAGCATCAGCCAAATATCCAAAGAGAAATGGAACCTAACCACAAGAGACCATCGGTTGCTTAAAGTACTTGTAGAAATCGAAAACCATATTTCGGAAGTATTAACAAACAAAAGATTGGCACAGGTTGCCGGGATGGCGGTCAACTCCTTTGCCCGCTATTTTAAGGAAGAAATTGGTCAGCCTCCTCAAGAATTTGTAAGGGAGAGAAGAGTTCAAAAATCCGGAATTTTACTCTATCATACCAAAGAAACTATTGAGGAAATAGCAAGGATATCAGGGTTTTGTGATAGATTTCACCTGGCGAGAGTCTTTAAAAAGAGCACTGGCCATTCGCCGGCCCAATACCGAAAGAAATTTTTGCCCGGAAACAAGTAACCTTGATTTTTAAGTTCCGTCTTACCAGCAAAATGTCACATTTCTCCGATCATCTTGCCAACAATTTCCCTGAACTTCTCTACATCTGCTTCGGGCAATACATTCAACAGGCGTGCTTCACACTCCTGACGACTTCTGTCGATCTCTGATCGTATCTTTTTCCCATTTTCAGTCAGACAAAGGGTAATGGCACGTCTGTCTGATTTGTCAATGTTTCGGTCAAGAAACCCATCCACCACCAGTTTCTCAATGACCCTGCTGATACGGGAAGGTGACAAACCCATGTTTCTTGCCAATTCCGGACTGCTAATTCCAGTACACTGATCCAAAGAACCAAAAAATTGAAATTCCGAATGCGACAAGTTCAAATGTTCCATCAATCTGGTATCCATGGCGGTACATTTCTTCTTCATCTCGTAAACCAGACCCATAATTTCACCTGATGTTCCCATGGAAGTTGCTATTTATAAGATGTTATTTTTTGGCTAAAAGCTAATTGCTAATGGCAAAAGCTTTTACCGGAGCAAAACTACAAATTAGTCAACTATTTACAAAAGCATTTTGTGCTATTAGCAAATATATTTATTAAAAAGTTTTTATATCAAAAAAACTAAATTACTTTTGCAGAGAAATTATTGCCAATAGCACATTAATTAAAAACGATAAACAGAAACAACATGGCACTCGAACATTTGACCCTGGATACCTTCAAAGCGAAAGTATTCAATTTTGAAGCAAACAAAGAATGGAAATTTGAAGGTACAGTACCCGCCGTAGTAGATTTTTATGCTGATTGGTGCTCTCCATGCAAAATGATTGCACCGATCCTCGAAGAATTGCAAACAACTTATGGGGACAAACTGACCATCTACAAGGTGAATACAGAAGATGAACGTGAGTTGGCAGGGATGTTTGGCATCCAAAGCATTCCTTCATTACTGTTCATTCCCCTGGAAGGTCAGCCTCAAATGGCCCAGGGAGCATTGCCAAAGGCAAGCTTCGTAAGTGCCATTGAGGATGTTTTAAAGGTAACAGCAAAATAATTTGTAACAAGTTGGAACCCAATTCGTAGGAATTAAAAATTGATTCAAATTGGTGCTTCAACCTTCATCCTTAATTATTTATCCGCAATGAAACAAGAAATTAATCTCTCCTGGAAAAAAGGAATGGCCTTTCAGACAGACCTTTATGGACACAAAATCACAGTGGATACAGACAAAGCCAATGGGGGACAGGATTTGGGTCCTCGTCCGAAGGCTCTGTTGTTGGTTGCCCTGGCAGGATGTACGGGGATGGATATCGTTTCGATCCTCGAAAAAATGAGGGTCGAGCTTGCCGATCTAAATGTTAAGGTTGAGGGTGAACTCACAGAAGAACATCCAAAGCAGTTCACCTCCTTGCACATCTCTTATGAATTTTGGGGAAAAGAACTTCCGATGGACAAGCTCGAAAAGGCCGTTTCCTTGTCGGATGAGAAATATTGCGGAGTTTCCGCTACACTGAAGAGAGGAATTCCGGTAACGCATTCGATTGTGGTGCATGAGGTTTGAACCACTCCGCAATGGTTTAGATTCTATTTCAACTCCCAAAAGGCCGTGGCAGAAATGACTCCGGCCTTTTTTATTCCCTTCTAAATCATTCTTCTGTTTATAATATTTCACCAACAATCGTTTTGAAATCTGAAATAATTCTTTATTTTTGCTCACAATTTAATATTAAATCAGTGATAACACTTACAAATTACAGGGGCAGCAATTGGCTTTGGCGCGACTTCCACGAAGATGCGTAAGCGGTATGCCTGTAGTTTAACCATAAAAGGGGATATGTCTGTTTACGCAGCATCTCCCCTTTCCTTTTTTATATCAAATTTTTAAACCCTAAAATACCAAAAAATGCAAAAGAAAATTTACCTCGACGAATCGGAAATGCCCAAACAGTGGTACAACCTTGCTGCTGATCTTCCAATGCTGCCACCACTTGGGCCTGACGGCAAACCTATCTCCCCAGAAATGCTGGCGCCGGTCTTCCCCATGAACCTGATCGAACAGGAGGTGAGTACTGAACGTTGGATCAATATTCCCGAAGAAGTCCAGGACATGTTAAAAATATGGAGACCAAGTCCGCTTATCCGGGCCTTTGAGCTGGAGAAAGCGCTCGGTACACCTGCCAAAATTTTCTACAAGAACGAAAGTGTATCTCCTGCGGGAAGCCACAAACCCAATACAGCCATTCCACAGGCTTACTACAACAAAAAATTCGGCATCAAGCGAATCACCACCGAAACAGGCGCCGGCCAGTGGGGCAGTGCCCTCTCCTTTGCCTGTGCGTTGATTGGCGGCATAGAGTGTAAAGTGTACATGGTTCGGATCAGTTACGAGCAAAAACCCTTCCGCCAGATCCTGATGAATACCTGGGGAGGAACCTGCGTGGCTAGCCCGAGTATGGAAACAGCTGCAGGCCGTGCTGTTTTGGCAGAGTTCCCGGAAACTCCTGGAAGTCTTGGAATTGCTATTTCCGAAGCAATCGAAGCAGCTGTTACCGACCCTACCGGGAAGACCAGGTATGGACTGGGTTCGGTTCTCAACCATGTGATGCTGCACCAGACGGTAATAGGCCTTGAGGCAAAAAAACAGCTTGCCAAAGTTGGAATCAAGAAACCCGATATCGTAATTGGATGCTGCGGAGGCGGTAGCAATTTCGCTGGTCTTGCCTTTCCGTTCATACAGGATAAAATCAATGGCGATGAGATTGAAATCATAGGTGCTGAGCCTGCCTCCTGCCCTACCCTGACCAAAGGGACCTTCATGTACGACCATGGCGATTTGGCTCGAATGACTCCTTTGTTGCCGATGTACAGTTTGGGTCATAACTTTATACCTGCACCAATCCATGCCGGTGGATTGCGTTACCACGGAATGTCGCCTTTGGTAAGTGCTGCCGTGAGAGCGGGTTATGTAACACCAATCGCCATCAATCAGTCTGAATGTTTTGAAGCAGGCATGCTTTTTGCAAAAACGGAAGGAATTGTACCTGCACCCGAAACCACACATGCCATCGCCGCCACCATCCGGGAAGCCAAAAAAGCCAAGGCGGAAGGTAAGGAAAAAGTCATTGTTTTCAACCTCTCAGGTCATGGGATGATGGACCTTCTCGGCTACGACAAATACATGCGTGGTCAGC
>CAZGSQ010000080.1:0-17112 GCA_964528535.1 uncultured Tangfeifania sp.
GATAGCTTCAGGTGACTGGAGTTCAGACGTGTGCTCTTCCGATCTCCAGGATGACAGGTTTGCCGGCCACACAAAGCTCGCTGATTGTTCCTGCGCCGGCTCTGGAGATGACCAGATCGGCTGCAGCAAAGGCCAGATCCATCCGTTGAATAAACTCTAATGGCTGCACATTCCCGGTAGGGTGATCAGCCAGTTCCTGCACTATGTCTTTGTAATATATTTTCCCGGTCTGCCAGAGAAACTGCACACCTGATGTGCGGATTTGATCCAATCCTGCACGGATGCCATTGTTGAGGGCACGTGCCCCCAGACTTCCGCCCACGACAAGCACCACAGGTTTGGCTGCATCCAACCCGAAAAATTGCAATGCCTCCTCCGACTTGTATTCGAGACCTTCCAGTCCCTTTCGGATTGGATTGCCCGTAAAAACAATTTTATCCTTCGGAAAAAAGCGTTCCATATTCTGGTAGGCAACACAAATTTTGCTGGCTTTTTTCCCTAACATTTTGTTCGTGATGCCTGCAAATGAGTTTTGCTCCTGCAGCAAGGCCGGAATACCCAATTGGGTGGCAACCCTTAGAACTGGGCCACTGGCATAACCGCCAACGCCAACCACACAATCGGGTTTAAAACTTCTCACCACCGATCTGGCTTTCCACATGGAAGCCAGCAATTTAGGGAGGAAAAGCAGGTTGCGCCAAATTTCGCCCCTGTGAAAGCCTGCCACGGGAAGTCCAATGATCGGGAATCCGGCCGCAGGTACTTTCTCCATCTCCATCTTGCCCAGGGCACCAACAAAGAGTATTTCCGCATCGGGGAAACGCTGCATCAGCCCTTCTGCAATGGCGAGTGCAGGGAAAATATGCCCTCCTGTGCCCCCTCCGCTAACGATGAAACGATGGTTTCCCATGTCTTTATTTCTCAATATTAAATTCAAAGTCCTCTTCCGAAAATTCTTCCATTTTTTCGACTTCAGCATCCTCCTGCTTCAGTAATTCCGATTGATTTTCAGCGCTTACACTCAGGATGAATCCGAAAATAAGCGCAGTAAACAGTTGGGAGGTACCCCCCAGGCTGATCCATGGCAGTGGTTGTCCAGTCACCGGGATTGCACCACTGGATACGCCCATGTTGACAAGTGCCTGCAGCAGGATCATGGTCACCGCGCCTGTGGCAAGATAAAGCGGGTAAGACCTTTTGCAAGTCTTGACGATTAAGAGTCCACGCGTGAGCAAGACCAGGTAAAGCAAAACGATAACCACTGCCCCCACCAATCCATACTCCTCTACGATGATGGCAAAGACAAAATCGTTGTAGGCAGCGCTCATCCGGTTACTGATGTCTCCTTTACCGGCGCCGACACCCAGCACTCCACCTTTGAAGATCGCAATCTTGGCAAATTCATCCTGCGTGATGCCCTCATCCTCTTTCGGATCTGCTTTGGTGATGTACCTGTCTACCCTGTTAAAAACCGTCTCAAGCCTCGATCCATTGTAAATCATCTCGGGTAGCGATTTGCGAATCAAGAACATGGAGGTAAAAAGCAAGATGACAAGCAAGACAAAGCCTAACAAGTATTTGAGGTGAATTTGCGCAACAAACATCATGACGAAGGCTACTCCAAACACCAGCACCGCAGAGGAAAAATTTACTTTGATCAACAAGATGGCCAGAATGCCCATTACACCCATAATTTTGAAGAATGCATGACTCCTGGCTTCATTGCTATCCGCTGTCCTGGCCAATATTCTTGCGACCCACATGATGACGGCAACTTTGACCAATTCGGCAGGTTGAAAGCTGAATAAACCCAGCGGGATGGTTCTGCCCGAGCCACGACCAATCAGAATCCCGATCACGACGCAGCCCATGGCTGATAATATGGCAAGGTTGGCATATTTGTTGTAAAAATTGGTGCCAATATATTTGATCATGTTGAGCATTAAGTAGAGACCGCCAAGTTGAAAGAGCATTTGTCTTAATATATACTTGGTGGTATCTCCGTTGGCTCGCCTGAAGGCCAGCGCTCCTGTTGAACTATAGACTACAAGAATCGAAATCAGTGACATCACGATGATGATCATCCAGACTTTCCTGTCTCCTTTTAATCTGCTGATGTAGTCACTGAATTTCATTCGTAAATATATTTGTTAAATAATTGAATATCTGTAAGTACTCATGGAACTTGCAGGTGAGTTTACATCGCCTTTTGTGGGTCTTGTCCTTGCTCGTTTCATCAGTTTATAATTCGATTGAGTTGATTGTCAATTTTATGTATGATTCATGAAAGGATTATAGATTCCTGACTGCCTCCTTGAACTGGCGGCCCCTGTCTTCATAATTCTTGAAAAGATCGAAACTGGCACAAGCCGGCGAGAGTAAAACTGAGTCTCCTTTTGAAGAGAGGAAATAGGCACTTCTTACTGCCTCTTCCATGCTTCTTGACTCAACTATTTCGATTCCTATCGCCTGAAAGGCAGCTTTGATTTTGCTGTTGTCGATTCCAATGCAGACGATGGCTTTTACCTTCTCTTTGACGAGCTCGGTCAGTTCAGAATAGTCGTTTCCTTTGTCAATGCCACCAACGAGCCAAACTACTTTGGTCGTCATGCTTTCGAGGGCATACCAGACTGAATTGATGTTGGTGGCTTTTGAATCGTTGATAAATTCAATTTCATGAACCCGCATGAATCGTTCCAGTCGGTGCTCAACACCCTGAAAATCGCTCAGACACTCCCTGATATCCTCCTTGCGAAGTTTCAGCGCCATGCCGGATATTCCTGCGGCCATCGAATTGTTAAGGTTGTGTTTTCCCTGTAATGCCAGTTCTGCTATTGTCATTTCAAAAATATTATTGAATACATTTATTTTCATTTTTTCTTTGTCTGCCCAGGCTCCTTCCTGCACTTCATGCCGTATCGAAAAAGGCAACTTCCTTCCGGGATATTTTCGCAGGGCCAGTCCGGCTGCAATGACAGGGTCATCATCATTGTAGACAAAAAAATCTTCCTTCGTTTGGTTTTGAACAATCCTGAATTTGGAGTCGATGTAATTTTGAAACTGATGGTTGTATCGGTCCAAATGATCCGGGGTAATGTTGGTAAGAATGGCCATGTTTGCTCTGAATTCATACATTCCATCCAACTGGAAACTTGAGATTTCAAGCACATAAAATTCGAAATCTTCCTTGGCAACCTGTCGTGCAAAGCTTTTTCCGATGTTGCCTGCCAACCCCACTTTTTTACCGGCTCTTTTGAGCAGATCGAAAATCATCAAGGTGGTTGTTGTCTTACCATTGCTGCCTGTGATGCAGATGGTGGTGGCATCGGTGTATCTTCCGGCAAACTCAATTTCGGAGATGACAGGAATGCCGGCCATCTGCAACGATTGAACCATTGAAGCTTTTTCGGGAATGCCGGGACTCTTTACCACCAAATCGGCATTTAACAGAAGTTCAGGTGTATGTTTTTGTTCTTCGAATGGAATGCCATGCTCCAGCAATTCATTCCTATAATTGGGCGAGATGGCTCCGGAGTCTGAGAGGAAGGTCTCAAATCCCTTGGCAACAGCGAGAATAGCGGCTCCAACACCACTTTCGCCACCACCCAATACCACTAGCCTTCTCTGATTCATCTTTATCTGATTTTTAAGGTTGCAATGGTTAGCACTGAAAGAATGATCCCAACGATCCAAAACCTGGTTACAATCTTGGCCTCGGGAAATCCCTTCTTTTGAAAATGGTGGTGAAGTGGTGCCATCAGGAAGATCCGGCGACCTTCGCCGAATTTTCTTTTGGTATATTTGAACCAAACGACCTGAATCATCACGGAAAGGTTCTCTACCAGGAAGATGCCGCAAAGTAGCGGTATCAGAATTTCTTTTCGGATGATAATGGCAAATACTGCCAGGATTCCACCGAGGGAAAGGCTGCCGGTATCACCCATAAATACTTGTGCCGGATAAGAGTTGTACCACAAGAAGCCGATACAGGCTCCGATGAAGGCCGAGATAAATACTGTTAGCTCCCCAACGTAAGGAATGTACATGATGTTGAGGTATCCGGCGTAGATAAAGTTACCACTGAGGTATGCAAATACTCCCAGCGTGGTGCCGCTGATGGCCGATACACCTGTCGCAAGCCCATCGAGTCCATCTGTCAGATTGGCTCCATTCGAAACAGCCGTGATGATAAAAATGATGATGAGTGCATAGAGAAACCACACCAGTTTGTCGGCATATTTTCCCGTAAAACTCACCAGCCATTTGTAATCAAACTGATGGTCCTTGATGAATGGAATGGTTGTTTCAGTAGATTTTCTGTCGATGGTCACCTGCCTGACCTCTTTTTTACCTGTCTGCTGGTTGACAACTGTTTCCAACTTCACCTTGCCATTGGCAAGATAAACCTGATCGCGTACCAACACATTGCCATTGAAATAGAGTGTGCCTACGACAATTAAGCCCAACATGACCTGTCCCATGATTTTGAACTTTCCGGCGAGGCCCTGTTTGTCTTTAAGGAATACTTTGATATAATCGTCGATGAATCCAATCACTCCAAGCCAAATGGTGGAGATGATCATCAAGATGATGTAGACATTTTCGAGCTGGGCAAAAAGTAATACAGGGATAAGAATGGAAGCAAGTATGATGATTCCACCCATGGTTGGGGTTCCCTTCTTTTGAAGTTGACCTTCCAGTCCAAGGTCACGAATCTCTTCACCAATTTGCTGACGACGAAGGATATGGATAACTTTTTTACCCCAAATGGTGGAGATAAAGAGTGCAACGATCACTGCCAGAGAAGATCTGAATGAGATGTATTCAAACATCCTGGCTCCGGGGAAGTCAAATTTATCGAGGTATTTGAAGAGATAATAGAGCATCTTGGTTAGTTTACATTAGAAGAATTGAAAATTTCCTGCACTATTTCGCGGTCGTCAAAATGGTATTTAACCCCTTTGATCTCCTGGTAATCTTCGTGTCCTTTCCCGGCAATGAGGATTACATCTCCCTGGTGCGCCATCATACAAGCCGTTCGGATGGCCTCCTTGCGGTTGGTGATGGCGAGAACTTTGCTCCGCAATTCCGGCCGGACTCCTGCCATCATATCGGCGATGATCTGTTCAGGTTCTTCCGACCGCGGATTATCTGAGGTGAGGATCACCCGGTCGCTGGCAAGGACGGCTTCAGCTGCCATTTCGGGTCTTTTGGTCTTGTCGCGGTCGCCTCCGGCTCCCACCACACAGAATACCATCTGGTCTCCGGTTCTCGCTTCGTTGATGGTAGAAAGCACATTCTTGAGTGCATCCGGTGTGTGGGCATAATCAACAACGGCAAAATATCCGACCGGTGAGCGAAATATTTCAAACCGGCCATCCACAGGCTTAAGCAAGCTCATGATCCGCAAAACTTCATCAGAATCTGCTCCCAGAAGTACGGCAGCTGCATAAACAGCCAGAAGGTTGTAGGCATTGAAATTGCCTGCAAAATGGTTCCAGAACTCTTTCCCGTTCACATTCAACAACATGCCATCAAAATGACTTTCTATCACTTTTACCTTAAAATCAGCCATTGAGCGCGCCGAATAGACATATTTTTGTGCTTTGCAGTTTTGAAGCATCACTGTTCCATTTTTGTCGTCTGCATTGGTCAGTGCAAAAGCTTCGGGCGCGAGCTGATCGAAAAATTTTTTCTTCGCGTCGCGGTATTCAGCAAATGTCTTGTGGTAGTCCAGGTGATCATGGGTCAGGTTACTAAAAATGGCCCCATCGAAAGTAATCCCGGCAATTCGTTGTTGGTCAATCGCATGTGAACTAACTTCCATGAAACAGTGGGTGCAACCTGCCTCCACCATTTCGGCCATGGTCGCCTGTAACTGAACCGCATCGGGGGTGGTGTGGGTTGCCACAAGTTTCTGGTTGCCAACGTAGTTGCAGACAGTCGAAAAGAGGCCACACTTGTATCCAAGTTCTGTAAATAGCCTGTAAAGTAAAGTTGCTGTTGTTGTCTTGCCATTGGTGCCGGTGACTCCCACGACTTTCATTTTGACGGATGGATGGTCATAGAAATTCGAAGCTATTTTTCCCAGGTCACGCATGGTGTCTGACGAGCGAATCCAGGTTACTGATGCATCCGGTTGCTCCGGCAGAACCGTGCACATCACTGCCGCAGCTCCCATTTCCAGGGCAATGGGAATAAATTGATGCCCATCTGTATGGGAACCGGAGGTCGCCACAAAAAGCGTTCCCCTTTTTACCTTCCTCGAGTCAAACGCAATGGCTGAGATGCCTGTATTCGAATCACCTGTGACTTTAATCCCCTCAATTCCTGCCAATATTTCGACCAAGCTTTTCATGGTTATCCCAGTGTTATTAAAATGTTTTGACCTCTTTTCATCGGATCCCCTGCGCGTAAAGACTGTGATTTTACCTTTCCAAAACCTCGCAACGAGACCCTAAGTCCCGACTTCTCGAGCAGATAAACGGCATCCGTGGCCCCCATTCCTTTCACATTGGGGATCATTCCCGGCAATATTTCTCTGCTTTTCAAGGCTACACCATCCTCTTCACGGTTGGCTTCTACCCATTCTGATTTGTAGAAGCTCCAACCATTCATGAGGTCCAGTTCATTCAGTACACGGGCAAGATCTTTTTTCCTCCCGGCTACGTACCCCGGATAATCTTCTGCTATCTTCGTAACTGAAGCAGGAATATCTTCTTTGGTACCCATTTCGTAGGCATAGACGTAATCTGCTATCTGCCTGAAAACTGGTCCCGCGACACTGGCGCCATAATAATTTCCCAATGGATTGTTGATGACCACAATACAAGAATATTTTGGTTCGTCTGCAGGAAAATAGCCGGCAAAAGAGGCCTGGTACACCTTGCGTCCATTCCTGTTGTAGCCCTCATTTTTATTGGCTACCTGTGCCGTTCCTGTCTTCCCTGCAATTTTATAGGTGGAGGCCTTCAAAGCAACTCCCGTACCGCGTTCGATAACACCTTCCAGCATGGCATGGGCCTTTCGCAGGGTTCGGTTGGAGCAGATGGATCGAATCAATGTTTTTGTATGGTAACTTCTCCGGATTTCACCATGCTCCGTTACAGCTTTTACCAGCCGTGGCTGCATCATACAGCCATCGTTGGCGACAGCATTGTAGAAAGCAAGAATCTGAAGCGGTGTCAACTTGAGTTCATAGCCATAGGAGATCTGGGTAAGGCTGACACCCGACCACATTTTGCTCCCCGGCTGGTTGATGTAAGGAGCTCCCTCTCCGCTAATCCCTACTTTGAGCGGAATATCCAGTCCAAAATCATGAATCCTGTTGAAGAAATTCTTCTCCTCGCCGGTATAGGTTGAAGTGATCAATTTGGCTACTCCTATGTTCGAAGAGACTTCAAAAACGTGCTTGGCAGTAATTTTGTGGTATCCTCCTGTTTTCTGGTAGTCAGCATCTGTGACCAGCCAGCCTTTACTTTTCCATGTTCCATCCTCCGTATCAACGACTGTAGATGTATCAATTTTACCATCCTCAAGGGCAGCCATCAGGGAAGCAAGTTTGAAGGTAGAACCAGGCTCCGAGCTACCAGCACTCCCGATGGCATAGTTCTGGTATCCCTGGATCAACTCTCCACCACTGTTTCTTCCAAAATTGGAGATGGCCTTGATGTCACCTGTCTTCACCTCCATCAGAATTGCTGTGCCATATTTTGCCTTGGTTTTTTCAAGCATTTTGCGAAGTGAATAGGATACCTGATCCTGAAGTTTCACATCGAGGGTGGTGATCAGGTCGCAGCCGTCTGTAGGTTCATTCAGATGCACTTCCATGGTACGACCTGAGATATTTGCCTTTTCGGCCAGCCCGGCTTCCCCTTTGAGGTAATTTTCAAATGATTCTTCAAGTCCAAAAGCGCCAACTTGTGCGGGCATTCCTTCCGACAAACCCTCTTTCATCTTGCCCAACGTCCTGCTTTCCAGATTTCCCAGAGGATAAATGCGCTCATAATCCTGTTCCGTAATCAGTCCACCCTTGAACTGACCGTACCTGAAAATTGGAAATTTCTTTATTTTCTGAAGTTCATCGTAGTCGATTTTGTGAGAAGAGATCAGAAAATAACGATCACCTTTCCTGAATGCCTCCGAGAGCGACCGTTTGTAGGCCGAAGCAGATTTGTCTCGGAAAAATCTCGACAACATCATGGCAAGCGAGTCGACATCGTGGTAGAAATAAGCCTTGAGTGGCGGAACCGTGAGATCCATGCGGAGGCTATAATGCGGAATGGATGCAGCAAGTGGGCTCCCGTCAGATGAGCAAATGGTACCCCTTCGGGCCTGGACAGGAATTTGGACGACTTCAAAAATTTTGCTCTTCTCACGCCATTTGGCCGAAAAAAATTGTATCCTGACTACCAGCAAAAGTATGATCACAGTGGCAGCGATGATCAATCCGTAGACCACCTTAAACCGTTGTAATATTCCTTGCCTGATCTCCATTATTCTGTTATTTCTGTTTTAGCCTCTTTTTCTACAAAGATTCTTCTTGGCGGTACTTTGGATGTCTCCAGACCGATGTTGCTGCTTTTGATCCTGTCGAGTATTTCTGAGGGTCTGGTCAGCTTGATGATGTCGGCAGCCACCGAGATGGAGTGCGCCCGCAGCTCTTTCACATCTTTTTCGAGGTTGTCCACTTCGCGAAGGACCTTGGCATTCTTGTACCTAACGGTGATGTTGGCCACGAGCATCAGAAATATGACAAACATCAGCAGCTTGTTCTTCACAAACAGTTCCCTTTCGAAGATCTTGCCATTCAGCAGTTCACTCAGGGTAAATTTGTTGTATTTCTTTTGCTCTTCCATCAATCTGTCTTTTGGGCGATCCTTAATTTTGCACTTCTTGCTCTTGGATTTCTGGCGGTCTCCTGGTCTCCCGGAACGATTACTTTTCGGGTGATGACCTCTATGGGCAGGTGGTAATGGCCGAAGAAATCCTGCTCCATCTTGCCATCAACGCGTCCCGAACGCATGAAATTTTTCACCATCCTGTCCTCGAGCGAGTGGTAAGAAATAACTACCAAACGACCTCCCGGATTCAAGACTTCCAAAGAACTTTCAAGCAAGATGCCCAGAGCATCCATCTCTCCATTGACTTCGATGCGCAGCGCCTGAAACACCTGGGCGAGGTATTTTTTCTCGATCTTGGCGGGGATGCACCTTGCGATGACCTCAAGAAACCTTGCGATGGTGACTATTTTTTGAGAAGCCCTTGCCTGTTCTATTGTCTGCGACAGATTTCGCCAATTTTGGATCTCTCCGTACTCCCTGAATAGTGTACCAAGCTGAGCCACATCGTATTCATTGATGACGGAGATGGCATCTTTTTCGGCCGATTGGTTCATGCGCATATCCAGTTGACCGTCGAATCGAAAGGAAAATCCACGGTCGGGCTGGTCAAAATCATGCGAAGAGACCCCAAGGTCTGCCAGAATACCGTCGACCTTATCGATGCCATGGTATCTCAGGAAATTTTTGAGGAATTTGAAATTGTGGTTGACAAAGATCAGCCTTTCATCGTCGAGGATATTTTGCAGCGCATCCTCATCCTGGTCAAAGGCAACCAGTTTTCCCCCTTGCAACCTTTCGAGGATGCGGCGCGAATGACCTCCTCCCCCGAAAGTGACATCCACATAGATGCCATTGGGTTGCAGATTCAATCCGTCGATGCTCTCTTCCAGCAAGACCGGTATGTGATACTCACTCATGCGACGAATTTTAAGATTTTTTAAAATTATTCATGGGCCCGCCAAGCAGTTCCCTAAACAAATTTGTGTATTCATCATCGCTAAGACGGGAAGCCTCGTGACGCGAAGGATCCCATAGTTTCATCAGTTTCCCCTGGCCGGTGAAGATGGCTTCCCTGACTATCCCGGCATACTGAAGCATCCTGTCGGGAATATTCAATCTTCCGTTTTCGGCCATGGTCAGCGTTACGATCTCTTCAAAGTAGCGCGACAAAAATTTGCTGTGGTGGGGATTGTTGCTGTTGAGTTGTCCACTCCATTCTTCCACCTGTACTTGCCAGGTTGCATAAGGATAGATGTTCAGACAGGCATCGTTAACATCTTTTTCGATCACAAGTACAGGATCAGGCGCCTCACCCAACTCCCTTTTAAAAGGAGCAGGAAGAACGATACGCCCTTTGCCGTCAACGGTCGCACTGTATTTGTTTACAAAAAAGATCATGCTTGCCGAACTTATTTAGATAGAATGTAAAGGTATATATTATTACATTCCGTGACAATACATTACATTCTATTACACCAATCTTTTTCTCAACAGGTTGTTAACAATATTTAAGAACCATACCCGAATTGTTGTTCATAACTTGTTGGTAATCTTTTTGGAATTTTTTGAAGGTCAGGTAGATAGGAAGTTAATATTGGGGTATCTTTATTTCAGGTGAGAAGTGAAAAGTTAAAAATGTAACGGATGCACTAAATCGTTGATATTTATGTAAATAGATATTTATTTTTATCTTGACCAATCCTTCAATTTATCCATTTCACCATTTTTCACTTTTCATCTTTCACTTTTCACTTATCACATTTCATTTTTCACTTTCTATGAACCCCATCGTCCTCAAAGAACTGATCTCAGAAAAGAATAGCCGGCTGGGCAGGAGAATTCCCGGATTTGTCTATGGATGGCTCAACCGTCTTCTGCATATCCGCGAAGTCAACGAGATTATTTTCAGGTATGGTGCTAAAATGGGGATCGAATTTGTTGCAGAAGTACTCAACTACTTCGAGGTGACCTTTGATTTTCAAGGGATTGAAAACCTACCCGGAAAGGGGCGTTTTATCATTGCCTCCAACCATCCGCTTGGCGGGTTCGATGGATTGGTACTTGTGAATGGAGTCACCAAATTTCTTGGTCCCTCCCTGTTCCTGGTAAGGGACGAACTGACCAAGATCCCGCCGCTGAAGGAGATCTTCATTCCCATCAACAAATATGGAAATCAGCGGAGTTCCATCAGTCAGATAAATTCGGCTTATGAATCGGAAAAGCAGGTGTTGATTTTCCCGGCGGGCCTTGCCTCGCGCAAAAGCAGAGGGGTAATTGCAGATCTGGAGTGGCACAAGCATTTTATCCAGAAGTCGGTTGAACACCAAAGAGACGTAGTTCCGGTTTTTATGAGTGGTCGCAACTCCACTTTCTTTTACTGGTTCTCAAATTTCAGAAAGTTTGTCGGTATAAAGTTCGGGATCGAGATGCTACTGCTTCCCGATGAAATGTTCAGGCAACGGCGTAAAAATTTCACCATCACCTTTGGGAAACCGATTCCCTGGCAGACCTTCGACCATACCAAAACCCCGGCCCAATGGGCTGAGCAGGTGAAGCAGGTGGTGTATGGACTGCCGGTTTAGGAAGGACGGAAAGACGGAAAGGACGGAGATGATGGAAAGGGGCGATCGGGTGCGGCGATTTCCGAATCACCATTTTTTGATTCTGGCGCAATGACGAAGGGCAGGGTTAAATGGGGAAATGCCCTTCGGCTACGCTCAGGGACCGGCAAAACTCGCACCCTGAGCGAAGCCGAATGGCGGACGCTTATCCTGCACCCTCAAATCCAGCCGCATAGCGGTATATTGGTAGCCAGGTGTGGAGCGAAGCGGAACCCCTGGTAGGGAATGATGCATGAACATCGTCCGCGTGCATAAGTTCAGCAAAACTGACATTCCGCTATCGGACGGAAGTTCTCAATCATGAGTAGGTCGGTAAATTGTAGCCTCTGAAGAATGACGAATAAAAATAACTGCATCCATACTTCCTTCTGCAAATGATGGAATAAATTCCCGCTCCATACTGTAAAATAGACCAATATGCCTGTTTTGCACCGGTACCGAAGAGACCAAAGGGAGGGTTTTATAAAAATTATCCACCTGGGCCAAGGAGCATATATACTCAATGCTTCTCGGTGGGGGACTAGCAATTGTTTGCGGGATTAGTTCATCTGTATTTCTAAAAGTGGAAATCTTCCCTTCAGAAACTAGCATTCCTATCACGAAATATTGTTGGTCATACGATTCAGCAATATACTGACCCAATGATTTTATTGAATATAGAAAAACAGGCGTTTTTTTGTTTAGATGAGACAAATGGGAATAAATGGCAACGCCTGATGCAGCCTCCGGAAAATTCTCAAGGGCGAATTTGGTATTTTGCCACAATAAGTAATCCCTGTTTATACCACTCCAATCCGAACTTTGCCAACTTGAAATTAACTCGCATAAGGAATCTGTCCTATTCTTCAGATATTGGATTAAGGAAGCATAGTCTCTGTCTCCAAGCTTTGGCCGAATCTGATCTACATGTTTTATAGCAAATTTAAGCGGTATGGATCGGTAATTGCGCGAATTGATCATGGTTAGCAACGAATCAATCTGCCTGGAACCCGAACCCTTACTGATCAGGAACTTACTGATGTTTTGTGGTGAACTATCGGGATAATAATCAAATCCAAAAACAGAGACCTTTTCGCTCGTTTTTGCATTGTATTGTTTGATCCATTTTATAAATGCGACGAATTCGTCGTTGTCTATAAGTAACCCAAATAGCAGATGGCTGATATCTTCGTCAAAAGTTGGTTCGTGCACAAATTGATTCAGCCGGATACCAACATCAACAGGTATTTCAAATAGTACAAGGCGGCATCGATGTTGCATAACAAGCTGCCTGATATTGTCAAAAATTGAGTTGGTTATCTCTTTACTTCCATGAACCGTCTCACCGAAACCGACTATTTTTGCTTTAATTTGGTTTATCTCCTTCCCGGGAATCTCCAAAGTCTTGGATAACGGCACGTTATTCCTTATATCTGCATATTCAGAACTGGAAAATTGATAGGCTAAATCCTTACAGTCAAGCAGATTTAATCCATCGAGTGTGACATTCAAATCATCTACCCACAACTTTACCTTTCTCTTTTTTTCCTTGAATGTTTCTTTAGCCCTGATTTCGATTTGTAGAATGTCGATTCCCTGTGATGAACTTATTTTTGATACATACTTTTGCCAACCTCCCGGATTAATCAATGATATGGAGTCGCAAGCAACTACCTTTCCGTTTTTATCCAGGCCAACCAATTTTAATCCGGCGGCAAGAAGCTGGTCGTTTTGGGCAAATATTGATGCCTGCACATCTTTTACATTTTTGGGCAGCAAAATGGTTTGATAGATGCACAGGTTAAATTCAGTTTTTAAATAGGTACGGCCAAGAAGGAGGGAATATTTACCATGGACCTTATTAACTGAATCCATTTCTGCCCTAAAACCATCCCTGATGCATATCCAGGAACAATCTCCAAGGGGGATTTCAAAATCAAAATCGTACTTATCGGCAGGCTTTTGGCCAAAAACGGCAAAAGAAATAAGAAAGAAAAGATTACATATCAACCACTTAAATTTTGTATTCATTATTTGTGCTAATAGACCTATAAAGTTTGCAAAAATGTTTGAGACTTAATTGTCTCAAACATTTTTAACCATGATTATACATGCTCAGTGACCTATAAATCATATTAGGTCAGATAAAATATTCAATATTTGATGCACTTTAATCGTGTTCGGTCCTAAAATATAATTCGAACAATCTGATTCTTTAACACTAAAAGTGTAATTTCCTGATATCATAGTAATTACACCACCGTTAACACTTTCTACAATTCCAAAATGACTTCCATTTGGTGCTACAGCAATGTCACCAGGCTTTGGGTTGGAAGTTGGATATCCCCAGTCTCAAGTCCTAAGAATTTCTTGAAACTTGTACGGTCAACTATCTAATATTCAACTTGTCTATCGCCATGGTTGTGATAGCGCTGAAGTATCAGAATCTTGTACATCATCACAACATCAAATGGTTTGGCTCCTGCATTGCTCTTCTTTGTTGTATTCAGAAGTCTGGCTTCAAGAGTTGACTTAAATATTTCAAAATCAATCACTTTTCTAACTGACTCCAACGGATTGCCCATATTGGAAAGATGCGCGGATGAAAAATGTTCATCGAAAAAAACTCTTTTTCCCTTGTGTTTTGTAAATGTTGCTCATAAAATCTCTAACTTTTTATACAGCAATGCTAAGATAGTATTAAATAGTTGAATATCAAAATATTAATTTACAGAACCTCCCTAAAGCATAACTCTTTGCTACCCGCTACTAACCTTCGTGCACATGAAGATTTCTGAGATGTTGAGGTAGGTTGGTTGCTTGTTAGATTGTTTTAAAATATAAAATTCATTTCAAACAGCATGTTCGTCGAAATGAGATTCTTTTGAAGGCTGCGGGGGAAACAAGGTTGTGTGAACACTCCCGCGAAAAATGGATTTAACCTGACGCAATGTCAGTTTACGGGACCGAGAAATGAATTGATGCAAGCGAGAAATGGATTTCATGTACCGAAAAATGAATTGATGCAACCGAGAAATGGATTTCATACACCGAAAAATGAATTAATGCAACCGCGAAATGGATTTCATGTGCCGAAAAATGAATTGATGCAACCGAGAAATGGATTTCATACACCGAAAAATGAATTGATGCAACCGCGAAATGGATTTCATACACCGAAAAATGAATTGATGCAACCGAGAAATGGATTTCATGTACAGAAAAATGAATTGATGCAACTGAGAAGTAGATTTCATGCACCGAGAAATGAATTGATGCAAGCGTCTCTTAATTATCCATAGAATCGGAAGAATAATTTCTTCTATATTTTTGTTGCGCATCAATAATGTATTTGGAAATACTTGAATTCGTTTTTGGCCAATTTTTGGGAATCAAGTAGCTATTGCTATGTCTAAAAAAAACGATAGCATCAAACCTTCCAGTATGATTATAAGGAGAAAACTGACTACCTCTGGTATTTAAACCGATGTCTCTGACTGAATATATAGTTTGTAAATTGTGCAGATTCTTATAGAATATATTATCCGCTGTTTTCAAGCACAATCTCTCTAAACTTCCTAAAATAGGAAACCTTAAAAGGTTAGCAGAATTATAGCCAATTGAGTCAGTATTTGTAATCGTTCCTTCACCTGCAAGAAGTGCTGTGACAAAATAATCCTCCCGATATTGCCTGTTCATATAATTACCAAAGCACGGAATGTAAAATCTGGTTGAGGGTGAATTTATTTTATTGGCATGCCCTAAGTGAATGTAGATAACTGCCCTTTCTAATTCTTTAAGGTTGGATTCTATTGCATATTTTGCATTATCGTACATAATGTATTCTCTGTTCCCCTCAATCAGATCAGGTTTGGGAAAAAGAGCCCCGCATCTGTATCTCAGAGCACGAATTAAATCATAGTATTTTATCCGATTGTGAAAAGAAAAGCCTGATGGATTATTTAAGGCAAAATTCAATGCATCGCCATACTTTTCTCTTTTAATTAATTCAATTGTAGAATCAAGTGCTTCATTGTGGACTTTTTGATGCTGAAGAAATTCATAAAGATTGTTTTCCATTAAGAGAAAATGATTTATGTCAATTCCATAAACCTTTACTTTCGTTTGAGAATTTTGGTTATAATTCCTTATCCATTCAAACAAAGATTTTATTCTTGGCTGATCGTAGTTAAAGAACTTTAACATTTTACCCAAATCCTCAGTTGTTTCACAGCTAACAAAATCATTAAGACGGAGGCCCATTTCGAAGGGCAATTCAAAAAGGACCAATTTGCAATTTTCATTGGAAATTGCGTGCTGAATCGCGTCAAATGAAAAGTGTTGCATTTCAGAACTTCCATGAACTGACTCTCCAAAAGCGACGATCCGGTGTTTTTTGAAATCCCCAATCTTATTTAAGGTACTTAACCTATTCCTATTTAAAGCGATATGATCGCTAATCTCATCAATTTGAGATTGGCTGAATTGAAATTTGGATTCTGGATAACTGTTAAAGTTATGGCCGTTTAGTTTCAATTGCAATTTGTCAATCCAAAATTTTTGACTTGTTCTTCCATCAAGTATAACTGTATCTTTTGATTTAGCATGAATTTCAATGTATAACTTTTGTGATCTTGGTACTTTAAGGGACATTGAATATTGAGTCCATTTTCGGGGACTAATTATTCTAATTGAATCTTTGGCAACAATCTTCTCCTCTTTGTCAAGACAAAACAGTTTTAGAAATGCATAATTAACGATTTCAGATTTTGAATAAATTGAAAGTGTAATTTCCTCTGCTTCAATGGGCAATGAAAAATATTGAAATACATAAGAGGTAAAAAGACCAGAATTAAATTCGCTGGTCAAAAGCCATGATTGACGGCCGTCAATAAAATGAATGGTATCGCGTTTAAACACTCCTCCTGAAGTGCTGGTTCCCCAGGTCTGTTCGGTCCATCTACTGTTTTCAAAAGAAAAAATTCTGTCAGATTGATTCTGACCATCACAAGTAAACAAGGAAAATAAACCCAAAAAAATAATTGAGGCTCTAAGGAAGTACATATATGTTTTTATCCTTTAAAAATTCAATTACTATTGAAAGGAACTGCTAAAATCAAATTTTACAAGTTGGTTCTAGCAGCTTCATTCAAAATGCTTGTTATTTAGTAAGTAGTATCAATAGATTATTCGATTGCCACATGAATCATAATAGTAATGTTGCCCGGCTCCTGATCTTTCATAAATATAGCTATTCCCTGTCATCCCACGAACTAAACAAGCTGTATTTAGGCTCCAATTATCATTTGACGAATACGAACCTGCAAGATTAAATATTGGACCTACATATGGAAGATCTCCTATCCCTTCATTTATCATCATTGTTCCGGGACCTTGCAGATGACTATTTGACCAATCTGAGAAAGTAGTTACTGTCACATTACCCATGTTTTGCGGCCACGCTGCACATGTTCCTCCACAATAAACTCCATCTATATATCCGCCAGTCCAAGTTCCAGCATTCATCATGACTTCAGCTTGTTGATAGGTAAAGTCTCCACCTATAATCCTATGGGCCTCTCTAGGCTCCATTAAATAGCAAAACTCACCCAATTCTTTCAATGTCAATCTCTCTAACTTTTTCATAATTAATAATTTAAAAGATTAAT
>CAZGSQ010000081.1:0-15218 GCA_964528535.1 uncultured Tangfeifania sp.
GATAGCTTCAGGTGACTGGAGTTCAGACGTGTGCTCTTCCGATCTCATACCTCAACACCAGATCCTGAAGTTGAAGCAATTCTTCGCGCGAATAGACGTAGCCTGTAGGGTTGTTGGGATTGCAAATAAAGATTCCTTTGGTTTTGGGACCAATTACCTTCTCAAATTCAGCAATAGACGGCAATTGAAACCCGTTTTCGATGGTCGACGATATTGGCTTGATGACCACATTGTTGGCAATTGCAAACGACTGGTAATTGGCATAAAAAGGTTCGGGAATGATCACCTCTTCGCCTGGATTGAAGCAGACCATAAAGGCAAAGGAGATCGCTTCAGATCCTCCGGTTGTGATCAAAATCTGGGATGCATCCACCTCCAGGTTACGGTCGCGGTAATAATGGGCCAGTTTGTCGCGGTAAGTATCATTGCCGAAGGAGTGTCCATAAGGTATCAGGTCGAAATTGAAGTTCCTTATCCGTTCGATGGCATGCTGAGGCGTTTTAATATCAGGCTGACCGATGTTTAGATGATAAACCTTTCTGCCAAGTGCCTTGGCCTTCTCTGCATAAGGAACCAGCTTCCTGATGGCCGATTCCGGTAACTCCACTCCTCTGTGAGATATTGCGGGCATTCCTGTTAATTCAAATTTATAAGGGCCAAAGATACAATTATAAATCTTCTAAAATAAAGGTCAAATGCTTTCTTTTTGTTAAGAAACAGCCGCGTTAATTAGAAATTACGCAGTGAATGATGGCACTATCCCCCCAATTGTAAATGTACAGAGAGCCATAAATACATGGGATTTAGTCATGGTTAGATGGCTGTTTCTTTGCTTAATTTTGTACCAAAATAAAATTTATTGCCATGATAATAGGATTGCCAAAGGAGATTAAAAATAATGAAAACCGGGTTGCACTCACTCCGGCTGGAGTAGCTGAACTGGTTAAAAGAGGAAATGCCGTCTACGTCCAGGCTACGGCAGGTAATGGAAGCGGATTCGCTGATGCAGAATATGTTGATGCCGGTGGAAAAGTCCTTCCAACCATCGAAGAGGTTTACGCCATTGCAGAGATGATCGTGAAGGTGAAAGAACCCATTGAATCTGAATATCCACTCATCAAAGAGGGCCAACTGGTCTATACTTATTTCCATTTTGCCTCTTCCGAGGTACTTACCCATGCAATGATCAACCGAAAAGCAGTTTGTCTGGCCTACGAAACCGTGGAATTGGACGACCGTTCCCTGCCTCTTTTGATCCCTATGTCGGAAGTAGCCGGAAGGATGTCTATTCACGAAGGAGCCAAATACCTCGAAAAAACATACGGTGGACGTGGCATGTTGCTGGGCGGCGTACCCGGAGTCCTTCCTGCCAAGGTTCTGATTCTTGGCGGTGGCATCGTCGGAACCGAGGCAGCCAAAATGGCCGCCGGCCTGGGAGCCGATGTGACCATCATGGACATCAGTCTGAAACGCCTGCGCTACCTCGATGATATCATGCCAGCCAACGTGAAGACCCAGATGTCGAACGATTACAACATCCGTCTGCAAGTAAAGGTAAGCGACCTTATCATCGGTGCGGTACTCATCCCCGGTGCCAAAGCTCCATTCCTTGTCACCAAAGACATGCTGAAAACCATGAACCCAGGTACCGTGATGGTTGACGTGGCAGTTGATCAGGGTGGTTGCATTGAGACAACCGTTCCTTCAACCCACGATCATCCAACCTATGTGGTGGATGAGGTAATCCATTACACTGTTGCCAATATGCCCGGTGCAGTTCCCCGCACTTCTACCATTGCATTGACCAACGCCACCCTTCCGTATGCCATCAGCTTAGCGGCTCACGGTTGGAAGAAAGCCTGCATCGAAGACAAGGCGTTGCGCAAGGGACTGAACGTCGTCAATGGCAAAATCGTTTACAAGGGTGTCTCCGATGCATGGGGATTGCCTTACTACCAGGTAGAAGAGGTGCTGCAGTAGATGCGTTGAACTTTCACTGACAGATTTCCTGAACAAAAAATTGGGGAATTGATGAGCTTTAGAGATTCATCGATTCCCCAATTCTATTTTTTACTTTAAAGATGCCAAGCGTTCCACCAGGATCCCAATCTTCTCCTCGGCATCCGCCTGCTTTTTCCTTTCAAGTTCCACCACAGCAGCAGGTGCGCTGCCCACAAATTTTTCGTTGCCCAACTTTTTAAGAACCACTTCGAGGAATCCGCGGTAGTAGACCAACTCTTCGTTGATTTTGGCAACTTCAGCCGCAATGTCGACATTTCCTGCAAACGGAATATAAAAGGCAGTGGCTTTCACCATAAAACTGGCGGCTCCGGTTACCTCTTCGCTGCCAACTTCAAGCCTTGAGACATGGCCCATTTTGGAGACAACCTGGTTGTATTCGGGCACATATCCTTTTTCGCCCGGGATGATGTAAAGTTCGATGGCATCCTTGGTAGCGATGCTTTTCTCCTTGCGGATGCTGCGAATACCGGAAATCAGCTCTTTGGTCAGCTCGAACCTTTCGCAAAGTTCGGCGTTGGGAGCCGAAGCCTTTGGCCAGCTTGCCATCATGACCGATGCACCCTCCTGACGGTTGCCGATCAGTTGCCAGATCTCTTCACTGATAAAAGGCATGAACGGATGCAAGAGTCGTAGCAACTCGTCAAGCAAAATGATAACTTCATGGTAGGTTTTTGAATCAACCGGTTGCTGGTAAGCAGGTTTGATGATCTCGAGCAGCCATCCCGAAAACTCGTCGCGAATGGTGGCATGAATGGTGATCAAGGCATCGTTCAGCCTGTATTTTTCAAAATGATCGTCCATTAACAAGATGGCTTCATCCAGTTTGGCCCTGAACCATTCAATCCCTAACCGGGAATGTTCGGGCTGCGGAATGGTCGCATCGACCTCCCAACCATTGATCAACCTGAAGGAGTTCCAAACCTTGGTCTGGAACCCCCTGCCCTGTTCGGTAAGCGATTCATCAAAAAGAATGTCATTCCCGGCGGGAGAACAGAGGAGCATGCCAACCCTGACACCATCAGCCCCATATTGGGCAATAAGGTCGAGCGGATCGGGAGAATTTCCCAACGATTTAGACATCTTCCTCCGCAGCTTGTCTCGCACCATTCCTGTGAAATAGACATTTTTAAAGGGAATAGTTCCCTTGTAGTGCTGGCCGGCAATCACCATCCTGGCGACCCAAAAAAAGATAATGTCTGGCGCGGTAACCAGATCGCTGGTTGGATAGTAGTAATCCACATCACTGGTATCGGCAGCATCTTCCTTCTCGAAAACCGAAATCGGCCAAAGCCATGATGAGGCCCATGTATCGAGCACATCCTCATCCTGGCGCAAATCATGCATCGTCAAGAGGAAATTGCCCGATTGCGCCCTGGCCAATTCCAGGGCTTTCTCTTCAGATTCGGCTACCACGAAGGTCCCATCCGGCAGGTAAAAGACAGGAATCCGGTGGCCCCACCAGAGCTGACGCGAGATGCACCAGTCCTTGATGTTCTCCATCCAGTGGCGGTAGAGATTCTTGAATTTGGAAGGGTAGAACTTGATGGTATCGTTCTCGACAACCTCCAAGGCAGGCCTGGCCAGATCTGACATCTTCAGGTACCACTGCATAGATAGTTTGGGCTCGATAGGCACATGCGTACGTTCTGAATAGCCAACCTTGTTGTTGTAATCTTCGATCTTTACCAGACTTCCTGCAGCCTCGAGCATCGGAATAATCTGCTTTCGGGCCTCAAAACGGTCGACCCCAACCAAAAGTTGTGCCTTTTCGCTCAGCGTTCCATCATCGTTGAAGGTATCTATCACCTCGAGGTTGTGACGGATGCCAATTTCGTAGTCGTTGGTATCGTGGGCGGGAGTAATTTTCAGGCAACCTGTACCAAACTCCATCTCCACATACGAATCCTGGATCACAGGCACGCTGCGGTTGACAAGCGGAACCAGCACCCGTTTTCCAACCAGGTGTGTAAAACGGGGATCGTCGGGATTGACACAGACTGCCGTATCGCCCAGAATCGTCTCAGGGCGCGTAGTGGCAACTGTAATGTATTGATCGGTAGTTCCTTCGACAAGGTATCTGACAAAGTACAATTTGGATTGCTCTTCACGGAAGATAACTTCTTCGTCCGAAAGGGCTGTTTTGGCGGCTGGATCCCAGTTCACCATGCGTACACCACGGTAAACATATCCCTTGTGGTAGAGGTCAACAAAAGTACGGATAACTGCGGCCGAACGAACCTTGTCCATGGTAAAAGCGGTCCGGTCCCAGTCGCAGGAAGCACCAAGTTTCTTAAGTTGTTCAAGGATAATACCGCCATGTTTGTCGGTCCATTGCCAGGCATGATCAATGAATTGATCCCTGGTAATGCTCTGCTTGCTGATTCCTTCCTTTAAAAGTTTATCGACCACTTTTGCCTCAGTGGCAATGGAGGCATGGTCTGTCCCTGGAACCCAACAGGCATTCTTGCCCAGCATCCGGGCACGGCGAACCAGTACATCCTGGATGGTGTTGTTAAGCATGTGTCCCATGTGCAAGACCCCCGTCACGTTGGGAGGAGGGATCACAATGGTGTAAGGCTCACGTTCATCCGGTTCGGAATGGAAAAAATTTTGTTCCATCCAATAGCTGTACCATTTGTTTTCGATAATGGTTGGGTCGTATTTAGCGGGTATCTCTCTCATGATTTGAACAAAATTATGTATTTGGGAGGAATAGGACTCCCTGATCGGACAATAAGTTGACAAAAATAGGAAAAAGGAGGCAATTTGAATGGCCTCAATGAATCAATCTCTCACCCCAATTTGGCCAAGGCCCTAATCCTTTCCGACATTCGACCCGTCAGTTGAAGCATATGGCAACGAAACAAAAAAACAATTTTAGACAGACTAATAGAATTTTTTGATCCCTATTACCTTCCTCACCTCCTGCAGCGTCAGAGATGCCGATGCTCTGGCTTTCTCGGCACCCATTTTGGCTACTTTGGCGAGATATAGATCGTCGGCCAACATCATCTCAATCTTTTCGCGGATAGGAGCAGTAAAATTAACAATGTCTTCTGCCAACTGCTTTTTCAGGTCACCATAGCGGATGTTGCAATTGTTGTATTGGAGGTCAAAATGGGCCACCACATCGGGTGTAGAAACTACATCGAGCAGCGTAAAAAGATTCTGGATCACCTCGGGTTTTTGCTGGTTTTGTTCTGTGGGGCCACTGTCCGTAACGGCTTTCATAACTTTTTTACGGATCTCCTGGGGGCTGTCGGCAAGTGAAACAGCATTTCCTTCAGATTTTCCCATCTTTCCCGAACCGTCCAATCCCGGAATCTTCACCATGTCCTGCCCTTCGAAGATATAGGGACGCGGGATTGGGAAAAGCTCCACATTGTACATTCTGTTGAACCTTCGTGCAAAGGTACGTGCCATCTCAAGATTTTGCTCCTGATCCTTCCCAACCGGAACGAGATGGGCCTTGTGGATGATGATATCGGCTGCCATCAATACAGGATAGGTCAGGAGTCCGGCATTCACATTGTCTGCCTGCTGACGCGCCTTGTCCTTGAAGGAGGTGGTACGTTCAAGTTCGCCGAGGTAGGCATTCATGTTCATCAGAAGATAAAGCTCTGAGATTTCGGGAACATCACTCTGTATAAAAACAGTTGCTTTCTCTGGATCAATGCCACAGGCAAGGTATTCGGCAAGCACCTGCCTGACGTTGCCATAGAGGTGGTCAGGAGTAGGATGGGTGGTAAGAGAATGAAGATCAGCGATGAAAAAGAAGGTGTCGTGATGGTGCTGCATCTCGATAAAATTCTTTACCGCTCCAAAGTAATTTCCAAGATGGAGGTTTCCCGTCGATCTTATTCCGCTGACAACTGTTGACATGATGGTTCGATGTTAAATATTTTGCCGCAAAAATAGCAAAACGTATCCATCAGACATTAGAATTGGTTGAATTCTTTCTGCGAAAGCTGGAGAGACCAAAAACCTGTCGTTGTTCTCAAATAAACTAATTAATTGAATATTAAACCTCTACGAAACGATTTCGAAATTTTCAACCTCGATCAGTGGTTCCCCTCTGAACCTGAGAAGTATCTGGGCAACGGCCAGGGTATCTTTTTCGCAATAACGTGCAATTCTTTCAAGGTCACCTTCACGGTAGTAGACACCAGCTACTTGACTTCCGTCGATGTCGTCTTTGGGCGTGGGAACATCAAAAATAGTGCAAAGCAAATCAAGAGAGGTATAGTGCTTAAAATCTCCGAATTTCCACAATTGCATGGTATCCAACAGGTAATCGCGCACCTCCCATGGTTTTGCTCCAGCTATATCCAGGATGGAAGGCAACTTCAGACCGTTGATAAGCACACGCCTTGCGATGTAGGGAAAATCGAACTCCTGGCCATTGTGGGCACATAGCCGATGTACGGGATTGGCCATAAATTTCTCAAGCATGGCAAGAAAATCCTCCAACAAGGTCACTTCATCAGTTCCGTGAAAGGACTTAACCCTGTAGATTCTTTTGCTTCCCCTTCGGTAGATGGTGCCGCAAGAGATGCAAACTATCTTTCCAAATTCCGCATAAATTCCGGCTCTTTCGAAAAGCTTCTCGGCACTCTCCCCCTCTTTGGCCATGGCTTCGGCCTTTCTGGTCCAAAGTTTTTGCAGTCTTTCTGGAAATTCAGCCAATTTTTCTACTTGAGGTACAGTTTCAATATCCAAAAAAAGAACATGTTCGGGTTGAATTTTATCAAGCATGACAATAGAAATAAGAATGTAGAAAGAACCTATACGCTGCTTTTCGTCATTCGTAATGAAGTAATTGATTACGGGTGATCGTTCAGATGCTTCTCGATGTATTGGGTAATGATATCGATGGCAACCTTGTTGTTACCACCTTCTGGAACAATGATGTCGGCATACCGTTTGGTAGGTTCAATAAACTGCAGATGGCTTGGACGGACTGTCTCTTCATATCTTCTGAGAACGGTATGAACGTCCCTGCCCCGCTCGACGAGATCACGCTGAATGACCCTTGAAAGCCTGACATCCGCTTCACAATCGACAAAAATTTTAATGTCCATCAGTTTCCGAAGCTCTTTGGGCCAGAGAATAAGAATCCCTTCGACAATGATCGCCTTTCGGGGGATGATGGAGGTCGTCACTTTTGCCCTGGTACAAGTTAGGTAAGAGTAAACCGGCTGTTGAATCGTCTCTCCCCTTTTTAGCCTGCGGATGTTCTCGGCCAAAAGTTCAAACTCAAGCGCATCAGGATGGTCAAAATTTATCTTCTGCCGCTCTTCCAGAGGCAAGTCGCTGTTGTCGCGGTAGTAAGCATCCTGTGACAAGATGGTTACATCTTTCTCTGCCAGTCGTTCAATTATCTTATTGACGACGGTCGTTTTTCCTGATCCTGTACCTCCTGCAATTCCGATAATCAGCATACTCATAAACCTATCCCGTTAAAGCTTTATACAAAGATAAGCTAATTTTTACCGATCCTAAATTTTAGGGCATCACAAAAATAGAATCTAATGTGAATATCTGCTATTTTTGCACTTTGAACTCAAAAGGACTGAAACATGTTTAACCATCTCGTACTCTTTAAACTCAAAGAATTTCAGGACGACCAATCAAAGTCGGAGGTTCGCGACCAGATAAAAAATGAATTGCTCTCACTAAAAGAAAAGATAGAGGAATTGAAACAAATAGAGGTCGGCAACAATTTCGAATTGAATGCTTCCTCTTTTGACATCGGCCTCATCACCCGCTTCGACTCATTGGAAGGATTTGTCACCTACCGGGATCATCCGGAACACCAGAAAGTGGTCGGATTGGTAAGGGCAAATACCATTGACAGGGCGGTGGTCGATTATTGGGACTAATGATGGAGGTGGGAGACTGGGAGACTCTGAAGACTCGGGGACTTCTAACTTTTGAAGGTAGGAAAGAGATGGCTATAGAAATACTTTAGTCACTTTTAGTCACTTTTAGTCACCTTTAGTCACCTTTAGTCAAAAATTGATAAAAACGCTACAAATTTTACTGTATGAAGAACCTTTACCCGCTGAAATTCAGGCCCATTTACAAGGAGCGTATCTGGGGTGGCAACAAAATGCCGGCTCTTCTCAACAAGGATTACACCATGGCTCATTGTGGAGAATCCTGGGAGCTTTCAGGTGTACAGGACGACATATCGGTCGTTGCAGATGGTTTTCTTAAGGGAAACAGCCTGGAAGAACTGATTGAAGTTTACATGGGAGAACTGGTCGGGGAGAGAATTTATGACAAGTTTGGCACTGAATTTCCCTTGCTTATAAAATATATTGATGCCAACGACAGGCTTTCCATCCAGGTTCATCCGGATGATGCACTCTCGAAAGAGCGGCATGGAGCTTACGGAAAGACCGAAATGTGGTACGTGGTTCAAGCGGATGCCGGGGCAGAACTCATCTCCGGATTCAACAGACCCATCGACCGCGACAGTTACCTCATTGCCCTTGAGAACGGACAGCTGGAGAACTTGCTTCAATTCGAAACTGCCGTTGAAGGTGATGTGTTTTTCATTCCTGCAGGATTGGTGCATGGCATTGGAAAAGGAATTGTGGTGGCAGAAATTCAGCAAACCTCGGATGTAACCTACCGAATATTTGATTACAACAGGCTGGATGACAAAGGAAATCCACGTGAACTTCATACAGAACTAGCACTCGACGCCATCAATTTCGCCGTTGGCAGGAATGGCAAGACCAGCTACCAAAGGCAGTCTGAAGGACCTGTCGAACTGGCCCAATGTGACTATTTTACCACCAATTTGCTAAAATTGACATCCCCTTTGGAGCGTGATTTCAGCAATCTTGACACTTTTGTAATCTACCTTTGTTTCGAAGGAGCCTATACCTTGAAATGGGAAAATGAATCCATTGAGATCAAGAGAGGAGAAACACTGCTCGTTCCTGCTTCCATCGAGAATTTTGTTCTCCTGCCAAAAGATGGCCTGGAGACAAGACTGCTCGAAGTCTTCATCGCTTGAGAGATGAAACTTGAGAAAACTCTTCAACTCCTAACTCTTAACTCCTAACTCTTAACTCCTAACTCTTAACTCTTAACTCTTAACTCCTCTTCATGCTGATTAAAAGTGCCGAATTCGTCGTAAGCAACACAGATCCAACATTGTGTCCGGTAAGTAAACAACCTGAGTTTGCCTTTATTGGAAGATCCAATGTCGGAAAGTCTTCACTCATCAACATGCTGATGGGGTTGAAAAACCTTGCCAAGACCTCATCTGAACCGGGAAAGACAAGATTGATCAACCATTTTATTGTCAACAACGAATGGTACCTTGTCGACCTTCCAGGGTACGGATACGCCAAAGTCTTGCGCTCCAGCCGTGAGAAATGGATCAAATTTATTCGCCAATATATCTTTGAACGGGAAAATCTCTATTGCGTCATGGTCTTGCTGGACATTCGCCTCGAACCTCAGAAGAACGATCTCGATTTCATGAATTGGTTGGGAGAAAATGAGATCCCCTTCGTGATGATTTTCACCAAAACAGATAAGTTAAGTTATACTGCGATCCAGAACAACCTGGATGTCTACCGCACTGAAATGCTGAAAAATTGGGAAGAGTTGCCAAATATATTCATCACCTCAGCTGAAAAAGGCACCGGGAAGGAGGAGCTACTTGATTTTATCTCTGAAACAATAGCGGTTCATTAAGGTCATACTTTCCCATATTTAATGCAAGCAGTCCACAATCTTATTAACAATTAGCTGATAATTTCCCGGAAATAGTCAGGAAGATGCAGTTTATTACTAAATTGTTTTTATATTTTTGTCAACAGCATCCACCTTCAAACCGAAAAAATGAGCGACATGAACAGGAACATCAAGCTTTTCACAGGTAATGAATCAAGGTATCTGTCAGAAAAAATAGCAGAAAATGCTGGAATGGAGCTCGGAAAATCTTCTTGTCCTCATTTTGCGGATGGAGAATATGAGCCTTGTTATGAAGAGACCATCAGGGGATGTTTTACCTTCATCATTCAGTCAACTTTTCCGCCTGCCGACAACCTCTTCGAATTGTTGCTGATGGTTGATGCTGCAAAAAGGGCCTCAGCCTACAAAGTAATCGCCGTCATGCCTTATTTTGGATATGCCAGACAAGACCGCAAAGACAGGCCCCGGGTCTCTATTGGCGCCAAACTGGTTGCAGATATTTTGTCGACAGCCGGCATCGACAGGCTCATTACCATGGATCTGCATGCCGACCAGATTCAGGGATTTTTCAATGTTCCTGTCGATCACCTCAGCGCAGTAGCCCTTTTCATTCCATACATTCAGCAGATGGGACTGAAAGACATTGTGGTCGCTTCGCCTGATACCGGCGGCACAAAACGTGCCAACGTCTTTGCCAAACACCTTGGAACAGATTTGGTTATCTGTCACAAAACACGATCCAAAGCCAATGTGATCGACTCCATGACCCTTATCGGGGAGGTTGAAAACAAAGACGTGATCATTGTCGACGATATGATCGATACAGGAGGGACCATCGCCAAGGCCGCCAACCTCATGAAATCCAAAGGCGCACGCTCCGTTCGTGCCTTCGCAACCCATGCGGTTCTTTCCGGATCGGCAGTCGAACGCCTGGAGGCATCAGGCCTCGATGAGTTGTTCTTCACCGACTCTATTCCACTTCACAAAACCTCTCCAAAAATCACCGTACTTTCCTGTGCAGCGCTATTTGCCGATGTTATCCAGAAAGTTTACGAAAACAAATCCATCAGTTCATCCTTTATTTGAAATATACTGCAATCAGGCTTTATTTCAAATTATTTATTAATTTTGTGCCCGATTTAGCAGCATGCCTTTAAGGGTGTGATGCGGACACCTTTCAAGTGGGAAGGAGGTCTGAGTAAACACTTTGTAATTAAAAAAAATTAGAAATGAAAAAATTTGAAATTAAAGGTACTGCGCGTCAGGCCCTTGGTAAAAAAGAGACCAGGATTCTGAGAGCTCAGGACTTAGTACCATGCGTTCTTTACGGTGGTGAAGCACCGGTTCACTTTTATGCACCTGAAGGTGATTTTCGTAAGATTGTCTATACCCCAAAAGTGTACCAGGCAGAATTGAACATCGATGGAAAAATTTACGCAGCCTTCATGCAGGAACTTCAATTCCACCCGGTCACCGACAAACTTTTACATGTCGATTTTCTTCAGATCAGCGACAAAAAAGCCGTTAAGATCGACCTTCCTGTTCGTTTGGACGGTTATGCCAAAGGAATTCAGCAAGGGGGTCGTTTGAAAGCCAACCTTAGGACCCTCAAGGTCAAAGGAGTTTTCAAAAATTTACCAGATGAAATTATCATTGACGTTACCGATCTTGGTATTTCTGAAAGCATCCGGGTGAGCGACATCAAAGTAGAAGGTTTTGAAATCATGAACAACAAATCAGTTCCGGTTGCCACTGTTGTCGTTACCCGTGCCGCTCGTGCAGCAATGAATGCACCAGCTCCTTCCGGAAAGAAATAAATTCTCATGAAGTACCTGATAGTTGGTCTGGGAAACATAGGTCCTGAATACGATCGAACCCGGCACAACATAGGATTTACGATATTGGATGCCTTGGCTAAGGCGTCCAATATCTCTTTTAAAGAACAGAGATATGGTGCCACGGCGGAATTGAAACATGCTGGCAGAACCCTTATCCTCCTTAAACCCAACACTTTCATGAATCTCAGTGGAAGATCAGTTCACTACTGGATGCAAAAGGAGAAAATTCCGATAGAAAACATACTAATTCTTGTAGACGACCTTGCCTTGCCATTGGGCAAGATTCGGCTCCGTTCAAAAGGAGGAGATGCCGGCCACAACGGACTAAAGAGCATCCAGCAAATCCTCTGCACTTCTGAATACAGCAGACTGCGCTTTGGCATTGGGGATGATTTTCAAAGAGGTTACCAAATAGAGCATGTATTGGGAAAATGGTCGCGTGAAGAAGAAGAAACAGTCGAATCAAAATTGGAGAAATGTTTCGAAATCATCAAATCATTTGTCACCATCGGGATAGAACTCACGATGACAAAATTTAACAAAGGCTCCTGAATTTTCGATTTCTATCCTAACATCGCCGCTATTTTTCTCTATATCTGACCGTTATAAATATATTTTCCTTCAGTTATCCCGGTTCGTCTCCTTCCCACATCGTCACCCGAACAAATTAATACAGTTCCCCGGTCCCCAAGTCTCATGGTCCTTCTCTAAGTCCCGAGTCCCCCGGTCTCATAGTCCCTTAGTCCTTCAATCCCTCACCACTCAGCAATCCGACCGATATCTCTGCGGTCTTTCTTTGTGGGCCTGCCTGCACCGCGATCTCTCGTAAAAAGGGCCCCTTCCTGGTTGTCTTCCAATTTTTTCAACTCCTCAGGAGGTGTAAGATCCTCCATATAGGTAGGAACCAATTTGGCTCCTACCCTCTTGCCAAGAAGTTCAATTACCCTGAAGGTATAAGTGACAGGATTTTTTCTTACCAGGATGGTCTCACCGGGTTTAACTACCCTCGATGGTTTAACAGCCATTCCCCCAATGGTCACACGTCCCTTTTTACACTCCTCGGTAGCCAGACTTCTGGTCGCATAGACCCTAACCGACCAAAGCCATTTGTCAATTCGAATTGGTTCATCCATTTACCAAAGATAAGAAATTTTCGATTTTCAAATTTCAAATAAAAGAACCGGTTATCAACTTTTGACATGTAAAACATTTCCTGCCTTTTAAACTATGGCTGATTTTTGGAGTCAATGTTTTACTATTTTTATCCGGTCAATTACGAGAAATCTGAATATTTATGAGACTGTCCCGTTTAAGTTATTTGTTGCTTCTGCTTTTGGCATTTTCTGCCTGTACTTCCTACAGGGTTGAGAAATCACAAACAGCCAATATCCACCTCGATTCGCTGGTTCGCTTACCATCCAGTCAGCAAGTTGAAAAGATGATCCAGCCATACAGGTTAAAGGTCAATGCCGGCATGACAGAGGTACTGTGTCAATCCTCCCAGGCAATGTATGGAGGACATCCTGAAAGTCCGCTGACCAATTGCTTTGCTGATCTCACCCTCGAAGAATCCAACCGTGTTTGCGCAGAAAAATATCCCAAAATAAGGATCGATGCTTCTATGACAAACAGGGGTGGTTTAAGGATTCCTTTGCCGAAAGGCGCCATTACGACCATGACCATGTTCGAAATGATGCCTTTTGAAAATGAAATCGTCTTCCTGAAGTTAACCGGTGAGGTGATGCTTGAGTTTATAGATCACATGGCCAGCCGAGGTGGCGAGGGCGTAGCAGGAATCCGTTTTGGAATAAAAGACAACAAGGCAATTCAACCTGAAATAGGTGGAAAAGCCCTGGATTTAAAACAGGTTTATTGGCTGGTCACCAGCGATTACATCGCGAACGGAGGAGATGGAAGTGCGATCCTGACAAAATCCATTGAACGAATTGATACGGGAATAAAAGCCAGGGATATGTTCATTCAATATTTTAAACGGCTTGGCAGAGAAGGTAAAACAGTAACAGCAACAACAGACGGGAGGATATATGATGCAAAATAGAAGAACATTCATCAAAAACCTGGGCGCCGGAAGCCTTGGGATTTTTGTACTAAGCGGTCCGATGAGGGCGTTCGCCAAAGAGGACCTGGTACAACTTACCATTCTCCATACAAATGATTTTCATTCGCACATCGACCCGTTCCCCTTGGATGCTCCGAGAAATGCAGGGGAAGGAGGCATGGCCAAGAGAGCAGCTATGATTCAGCAAATCAGGCTTGAACAAAAAAATGTCTTGGTATTTGATGCCGGAGACATCTTTCAGGGAACTCCCTATTTCAATTTTTTCAAGGGAGAACTTGAACTGAAGTTGATGTCGGAGATGGGATATGATGCCGCCACGATTGGCAACCATGATTTGGACAATGGCCTTGAGGGGTTAAATTCTCAACTCAAGCATGCCACATTCCCATTTATCAACTCCAATTATGATTTTTCGGAGACCATCCTCAATGGAAAGATTCTGCCATACAAGATTTTCAAGAAGCAGGGCATCCGAATTGGGGTGTATGGCCTGGGCATTGAACTAAATGGATTGGTCAGCAAACCAAACTATGGCAAGACCAAATACCTCGATCCCCTGGAGCATGCCTTGAAGATGGAGAAATTTCTGAAAGAGGAGAAAAAAGCAGATTTGATCGTCTGTCTCTCACATCTGGGATATGCTTACAAAGAGAAAAAAGTAAGTGACCAGACCATTGCCACTGAGACTTTTCATACAGATCTTATCATTGGCGGACACACCCATACTTTTCTTAAAAAACCAGACAGTCTGACTAACAAATCAGGCCAAACAGTGTTGGTTAACCAGGTTGGATTTGGGGGGTTGATTTTGGGAAGAATCGACTTCTTCTTTGAAAAGGAGGGGAAAAAGAAATCCGGAAGTGATAAAAATATGCCAATAAAATAATTTGCGATTTTCGAAAAAATGGGCATGAAAAAACCGCATTAATTCGAATTGTGTAAAACCCCGAAGATACAGGATTTGAGTGCCTGTCTGATCAGACTTCCAATGGCAGCTTTGCTGCTCCCCGAAGGGATGAGGCCTGTCTTAGCGGACATAAGCTTTCTCGGTATGCAAGAAATGTTGAGTTTACCAACTAAAAGAATTAATGCGGATATATCGTGTGTGAAAGAACGCTGACTTAAGGTTCAAATTTACATTAGTTAACTCGGTAATCAAAGGAATTTGTAATATTTATTACAACAATATTTTGTACAAATATTTTGCCCAAGTGAAAATCATTTCTACATTTGCACCACTCAAATCAAAGGAGAGATGGGTGAGTGGCTGATACCAGCAGTTTGCTAAACTGCCGTACGGGAAACTGTACCGGGGGTTCGAATCCCCCTCTCTCCGCAACCATTTAAAAGCTATGCGAAAGCGTAGCTTTTCTCATTGGTAAAACGAGTCTGCACCGCAGGTGCAAGCGAGTTTTACCAATGAGAAAAGCCCTGAGCGAAGCGAAGATAGCTTTTAAATGGTTTAGCTACCCTATCCGGGATCACCGAAGGTAATTCCTCATAACAAGCGAGTTTTACCAATGAGAAAAGCCCTGAGCGAAGCGAAGATAGCTTTTAAA
>CAZGSQ010000081.1:15318-17002 GCA_964528535.1 uncultured Tangfeifania sp.
TGGTTTAGCTACCCTATCCGGGATCACCGAAGGAAGATCACTACTTTCCTCCTGCCAAAGATTTCATCAGGTTGTAAGTGAATTCGACACCCTCAAAATATTCCTTTACACCAAGGCGCTCATCCTTCCCATGTGCACGGTTGTCGTCAATATCGGTGAACATGCCTGAAATGCCAAAGACTGGCACGCCAGCAGCACGAATATATTTTGAATCCGAAGCACCCGTCGACATGACAGGTGTAACCATAACTCCTGGCCATTTGGCGGCAGTCAGACCTTCGAGTACCTCCATGACATCCTGCCTCAATTGCGACCTTGGACTCACTACCGAAGTGTAGGTAGCTGAAATGCTCACCATTGGATCGGCAACAACAGTTGTGAGTACGGCCAATACATTTTCAAGGGAATCATCGGGATGCATCCTGCAGTTGATGTTGGCTTTGGCCACTTGCGGCAAGGCATTCTCTGCATGACCTCCGCTCAGCATCGTGGCGACACAAGTGGTGCGAAGCATTGAATTGTAATAAGATGATGCTGCTGCAAGACGGTTCGCTGCTGCCATATCAATTGGATCCTGGCTGATGGCGAGCATATCGGCCTTGGTTTGGCCAGTCTCTTTCGAGGCGCTTCTTTCAAAAAACATTCGTGTAGTCTCATTTAACCGGATAGGGAAATCAAAATTAGATATCCTGGTAAGAGCTGCAGCAAGCCTGTAAATCGCATTTTCCTTGACAGGGCGTGAGCTATGACCCCCTTTGTTCTTTACTTCCAAATTGTAGTCGATGTAAATCTTTTCGCAGGTCTGGATTTCCATCACGGTAGGCACTCCATTTTTGAGCTCACCTCCTCCGGAATCCGGATTGATGCAATATTCGGCATCAATCAGATCTCTGTGGTTGTCAAGAATCCACTTTATTCCGTTGGCGGTACCACCCTCTTCATCCTCTGTGAGCGCAACAACAATGTCGCGGTCGGAGCCAAAGCCCTCCTGCTTTAAACGAATCAGATTGGCGATCAGACACGCATCCTCATTTTTCATGTCAATTGTTCCGCGACCATAGAAAAAGCCCTCTTTTTCTACAAGCTGAAACGGGTCGAAAGACCAATCTTCCCTGCGGGCTTCCACAACATCCAGATGCCCAATAAAGAGCAAAGGTCTCTTAGACCCGTTTCCGTGGTAACGGACGACCAGATTCATGTGTTTCGATTCTGGACCTACAAGATGAATGTCCTCAGGCGAAAAACCTGCTGATTTCAACCTGAAGGCCATTGCTTCCGCGGCTTTCGTGCTGCCTTCATCAATTGTTGTGTTGATCTCTACCAGCTCCCTGAACAAATCACTGGCCAGCAATTGATGCGGGTTGAGGGCGTTCGAAGCACTGGCACTTTGACCAGATGCAATTTTCAATCCATTGACTAAAACGATTATCATGATGGTAGTAAAATAGAGGGTAATTTTTCTCATACAATCTTTTTCAGGGAATCAGCTGATGTACTCATCCCATTCAAATGTAATGGGAAAAATGAAAAATATAGGATAAAGTATCTTTAATTTAAAAAAACGCTTGTAATTTTTAAAATAAAAGATACTTTTGCAACACTTTTGGAGGAAGCCAAATCCTTTGTAACACAACAAAAGTCATCGGGGTGTAGCGCAGTCCGGTAGCGCACCTGGTTTGGGACC
>CAZGSQ010000082.1:0-16797 GCA_964528535.1 uncultured Tangfeifania sp.
AATATTCCCTATAAACTATGGCATTCAGACGAGATAACAAGGTTAAGAGTAATTTTACCAAGATCAGTATCAGTCTTGCATCACCCGAGGAGATTCTTGAACGGTCTCACGGGGAAGTTCTGAAACCTGAAACCATCAACTATCGGACTTATAAACCCGAACGTGATGGCCTTTTTTGCGAAAGAATTTTCGGTCCGGTGAAAGATTACGAATGCCATTGCGGTAAATACAAACGTATCCGCTACCGCGGAATCGTGTGCGATCGCTGTGGTGTTGAAGTTACGGAGAAAAAAGTGCGCCGCGAAAGAATGGGTCACATCTCTCTGGTAGTACCTGTTGTACACATTTGGTACTTCAAGTCTCTGCCGAATAAAATTGGTTATTTGCTCGGCTTGCCGACCAAAAAACTGGATTCAATCATTTATTACGAGCGTTACGTCGTTATCAATGCTGGCATCAAACGCAATGATGGTGTCAAATACCTCGATTTCCTGACAGAGGAAGAGTACATTGACATTGTAGACTCTTTGCCGAAGGAAAATCAAATGCTTGATGACGAACATCCTGATAAGTTCATTGCCGATATGGGTGCCGAGGCCCTCTATAAATTGCTTTCCAGACTCGATCTCGACGAACTTTCTTATGACCTTCGCAACAAAGCCGGAAATGAAGGTTCTCAGCAAAGAAAGAGTGAGGCTCTGAAACGTCTGCAAGTAGTTGAAGCATTCCGCTCTTCCAAAGTCAGAAATCAGCCGGAGTGGATGATAGTGAAGGTAGTTCCTGTTATTCCACCCGATCTTCGCCCATTGGTTCCATTGGATGGCGGTCGTTTTGCCACTTCCGATTTGAACGATTTGTACCGCAGGGTCATCATTCGCAACAACCGCTTGAAGAGGCTGATTGAGATCAAGGCTCCGGAAGTCATTCTTCGCAACGAAAAGCGGATGTTACAGGAAGCTGTTGATTCTCTGTTCGACAACAGCCGTAAATCAAATGCTGTAAAGACAGACAACAACCGTGCACTGAAATCTCTCTCTGATTCTTTGAAAGGAAAGCAGGGGCGTTTTCGTCAGAACTTGCTTGGGAAACGTGTCGACTATTCAGCACGTTCGGTCATTGTTGTCGGTCCGAACCTCAAAATTCACGAATGTGGGATCCCAAAAGAGATGGCCGCTGAGTTGTACAAACCGTTTGTGATCCGAAAGTTGATTGAGCGAGGTATTGTCAAAACAGTAAAATCAGCCAAGAAAATAGTTGACAGAAAGGATCCTGTTGTTTGGGATATTCTCGAGAATGTAATGAAAGGTCATCCGGTTCTGTTGAACCGTGCTCCAACATTGCACAGACTTTCCATTCAGGCATTTCAGCCCGTATTGGTAGAAGGTAAAGCCATCCGTCTGCACCCCCTCGTTTGTACAGGTTTTAACGCCGACTTTGACGGAGACCAGATGGCCGTTCACCTTCCACTTGGAAATGCCGCCATTCTGGAAGCACAACTTTTGATGCTCTCTTCTCACAATCTTCTGAATCCTGCCAACGGCGCTCCAATTACAGTTCCATCCCAGGACATGGTTCTTGGCCTGTATTACATGACCAAGCACCGCAAGGGTGCCAAGGGTGAGGGCTTGTCATTCTATTCATCCGAAGAGGCCATCATCGCTTACAACGAAGGCATCGTTGACATGCACACCATCGTCAACTGCAAAGTAATGGATCTGGATGAGAATGGAGTATCCAAACTCACTACTGTAGAAACTACCGTTGGCCGAATTCTCTTCAATGAATATGTTCCGAAAGAGGCCGGTTATCTCAATAAATTGATGACCAAGAAGGCTTTGCGTGATATTATCGCTGACATCCTGAAGAGGACCAACAATGCGATTACCGCACAGTTCCTTGATGACATCAAAGACCTTGGCTACAAGATGGCTTACCGTGGTGGTCTCTCTTTTAACCTGGATGATGTAATTATCCCGGAAGGAAAGACAGAGATGGTCGACGAAGGTTATGCCGGTGTGGAGGAAATTTCGAACAATTACAACATGGGTTTCATTACCAACAACGAAAGGTACAATGGTGTGATCGATATTTGGACACACGTAAATGCCAAGTTGACACAGAGTGTGATGAAGACCATCAGTACCGATAAACAGGGATTCAACTCCATTTACATGATGTTGGACTCTGGTGCCCGTGGTTCCAAGGAGCAGATCCGCCAATTGTGCGGAATGCGTGGATTGATGGCCAAACCCCAGAAGTCAGGATCTACTGGATCTCAAATTATTGAGAACCCGATTTTGGCAAATTTCAAGGAGGGGCTTTCAGTTCTCGAGTACTTCATCTCGACCCACGGTGCTCGTAAAGGGTTGGCCGATACCGCCCTCAAGACAGCCGACGCTGGTTATCTGACCCGTCGTCTGGTCGACGTAGCCCAAGATGTGATCATCAATGAGCCGGATTGCGGTACACTTCGTGGTTTGATCGCTTCGGCTTTGAAAAACAACGAAGAGGTAGTTGCCTCTCTCTCCGAAAGAATTTTGGGCCGTACTACTGTTCACGATGTTTATCATCCCATGACAGGCAAGCTGATTGTCCATTCCGGAGAGCAGATTACGGAGGAGATTGCAGCCGTCATCGAAGACTCACCAATCGAAAGAGTAGAAATTCGTTCAGTTCTCACTTGTGAAGCCGAAAATGGTGTTTGTGGAAAATGCTACGGCAGAAACCTTGCAACCGGCAAAATGGTACAGATGGGTGAAGCTGTTGGTGTGATCGCGGCACAGTCCATCGGCGAGCCTGGAACCCAGCTGACGCTCCGTACGTTCCACGTAGGAGGTATCGCAGGCAACGTTTCAACCCAATCTACAGTGATTGCCCGTTACGACGGTTTGGCAGAAATTGAAGAATTGCGTACAGTTGAATGGACAGATGAAAAGGGTGAAAAGGTTGATATCGTAGTCAGTCGTCTGGCAGAATTGAAAATCCTGGATAAAAATACAGGAATTCCACTCTCTACCCATTCCATGCCTTACGGTTCAAAACTATTTATCAAAAATGGATCTGAAATCAAGAAAGATTCCATCGTTTGTGAATGGGATCCATACAACGGGGTTATTATTACTGAATTCAACGGAAGGGTCTCTTTTCAGGACTTCATTGATAGTGTAACCTACCGTGAAGAGTCTGATGAACAGACTGGCTACCGCGAAAAGGTAGTCATCGAAACGAGGGATAAAACAAAGAACCCTACCCTGAGAATTCTCGACGAAAACGGAGATGATATCAGATTGTACAACCTTCCGGTTGGTGGGCACATCAGTGTTGACGAAGGACAGATGGTGAAAGCCGGCGATGTATTGGTGAAAATTCCAAGGGCTTCGGGCAAAGCTGGCGACATCACCGGTGGTCTTCCCAGAGTCACAGAACTCTTTGAGGCGCGTAATCCATCCAATCCTGCAGTGGTCTCTGAGATCGACGGTGAAGTATCGCTGGGTAAGATCAAACGGGGTAACCGCGAGATCACGATTACTTCACGAACCGGAGAACAGAAGAAATACCTGGTTCCACTCTCACGGCAGATTCTCGTTCAGGAGAACGATTATGTCCGTGCAGGGATAGCCTTGTCGGACGGAGCAACCACTCCTTCCGATATTCTTGCCATCAAAGGACCTACCAAAGTCCAGGAATATATCGTGAATGAAGTTCAGGATGTTTACCGGATGCAAGGGGTGAAAATCAACGACAAACACTTTGAGGTCATTGTCCGTCAGATGATGCGCAAGGTGGAAATCGTCGACCAGGGTGACACCCGGTTCCTTGAAAAACAGATCGTCGACAAAATGGAATTCAATGCCGAGAATGACTGGGTATTTGGCAAGAAGATTGTCACTGACAACGGAGATTCTGAGAACTTGAAAGCCGGTCAAATCATCACTGCCCGACGTTTAAGAGATGAAAATTCAATGTTGAAACGTCGCGACAAGAAAGTAGTTGAAGCCAGAGATGCTGTTCCTGCCACTTCGAGTCAGGTGCTTCAAGGCATTACAAGAGCTTCACTGCAAACGAAGTCGTGGATGTCGGCTGCCTCCTTCCAGGAGACTACCAAGGTGTTGAACGAAGCTGCAATCAATGGCAAAGTCGACCACCTCGAAGGATTGAAAGAAAACGTAATCTGTGGTCACTTGATACCTGCCGGTACAGGTAATCCAATGTTCAGGAATATCGTGGTAGGATCAAAAGACGAATACGATCGTTTGATTGATCACAAGAAATACGAAACTGTAGAAGAAGAGGATTAAATCAAATTTCAAGGCGATGAACGACGACAATCAGAATCAGCTTAACATTGAACTAAGCGAGGAGGTGGCGCAGGGAACTTATTCGAATCTTGCTATCATCACACATTCGCCGTCAGAATTTGTCGTTGACTTTGTCAGGGTGGTGCCCGGTGTACCAAAAGCCCAGGTGAAATCAAGGATCATTTTAACGCCGGAACACGCCAAGAGATTGATGAAGGCTTTACAGGAAAACCTCCAGAAATATGAGTCGATCTATGGATCGATCCAGATACAGGGAGGCTTCGAACCTATGAATCCATTACCGTTCTTTCCTCCTAAAGGACAAGCATAAAAAAATCCCCTTCGAGTTATCGGAGGGGATTTTTTATTATAAAATGGTTGGAAATCTGATAGTTCAAATACGATCCGAGCGCCGTCTCTGACTTAAACAACTGTTGCAAATTGCCCCAAACGCTGCCGCTCACCTTATCTTGAGCTGCAAATTACCCCAAACGCTGTCGCTGACTAGACCGATAGTTGCAAATAGAGCCAAACGCTACCGCTCATCTTATCTTGCGGTGCAAATTACCCTAAACACCGTCGCTGACTAGACCGACAGTTGCAAATTACCCCAAACGCTGTCGCTCACCTAATCTTGCGGTGCAAATTACCCCAAACGCTGTCGCTCACCTAATCTTGAGGTGCAAATTACCCAAAGCGCTGTCGCTGACTAGACCGACAGTTGCAAATTACCCCAAACGCTGGTGCTCACCTAATCTTGAGGTGCAAATTACCCAAAGTGCCGTCGCTGATACAAGCAACAGGTGATGATTGCCTCAAACAAAATCGCCTGCCTGAAATACTAAATTAAAAAACACCACCAAAGATTACGAGGGCAATCTACTTGTATTTGCCCAAGGTAGCAAAGTGGGCGCTCAATCGTTCAATATTTTGGTGTCGCATTATTTTGAGATTTTTGCTGCTGCAATGCAAACAACCGAAACCTTGTTTGTAGAGATCACATCGATGCCGGCATTGATGGCCTGAACGTATGAATCGACAGTTTGATTTTCACCAAATCCATCTGAAAAAATTTTGACACCTTTCGCATGTGCCTTACTTATCAAGTCCCTGGTTAAATCTTTCCATTCAGTATCAAGCGCATAAGGATGATACGTTTCAATCATCCGATCTAAATCCTCAGCACTCCTCAGTCCCGGTAGAATTTTCGCATTAGGTGCCAATGACCTGATCTGGTTTATTTGCTGGATTTCATTGACATAAAAGACAGATCCTTCCAAAAGTTTAAACTGATTTAAACAATCAATTAGAATTTTCGCATTGATCTCTTTACAATCAACATAAAAAAAGGTTTGGTGTTTGTGCGATTCGTTGTGCGCTGCCAAAAGTCGACAGGCTTCCTCCAAAGTGGGTACTTGTTCGTCAACAAAAAAAGGATCAAACCAAACTCCTGCCGAAAGTGTCCGAACCTCATCAAAATTGAGCTCCTTCAGAGCTCCTTTTCCGGTGGTTGTACGATTTAAATTACCATCGTGAAGGAGGACCGATTTCCCATCTCTGGTTTGTCGAACATCCATCTCAATGTAGTCAACTTCTATATTCAGCGCTATTTTTATTGCAGACAAACTGTTTTCAGGGGCGAATTCATTGGCTGCCCTGTGGGTTGCAATACCAACTTTGGCCGTTCCCGAAGCTCGAAACGCCTTCATCCTTGCAAGCGTCATGTTATATTCGGGTTTTGAGGAGAGATATTCAAAAAGTTTTTCATCTGATTTCATTGGCGGTTTGCCACCTATAAAAGAATTGAAAAGCATGGAAACCATCAATGCGAATAGAATTTTCATGTTGTTTGTGGATTAGCGTTAAGAGTTATTGCAAAAAATTCATCTTTCCATCTTCCTGTTTTAGTTGATATACATGGCTCTAAAATCACTTGGCGTCAAGTTAGTTCCGGTCTTAAACTGCCTGTTAAAGTTAGAGATGTTGTTAAAACCTGACTCAGCACAAATCAATGAAATGGGAATCCTATTTTCAATCAATAACTTCTTTGCATGACAAATCCTTAACTCATTCAAGAAAGTCATAAAGGTTTTTTTGGTGCTTTTCTTGAAGTATTTACAAAAGGCATGCGGAGTCATGTTGGAAATTCTGGCTACATCCTCAATTTGGAGCGGCAGATGAAAATTTTTAATGACATAATGATGAACTTTCTGCAACCTTATGAAAGAAGGACTGTTGGCATCCAAAAAGGGGGTGCCGGTAGAGAACTCTTCGGTAAGTAGTTTACGAGAGACGGATTTGGCCAACTCAGCCAGAATTTCAAGTAGAAGAATTATTCGCATGGGTCCTTTTACAGTGGTTAATTCTTCTAACATCTTAGGAACCTGACTTTTTAATGCCAATGGGAAAACCAATCCGGCTTGTGATTTCTTTAAAAGTTCCCTGACAGGGATCATCTCCTGAATTGAAAAAAATTCTTTCCCTAGAAAATACTCGGAGAACATGACCACTACTGCTCTCGAAAGCATTTGATCCGATTGATCATGGATGTCATCATTCTTCCAGTAATGAGGAATATTGGGGCCAAGGAGGATCAAATCTCCAGCCTGGAAATTTTCAATCGTATCTCCAACAAATCTTTTCCCCTTGCTTTCTATTACATATTTTAATTCATACTCTGGGTGAAAGTGGTACTCAGAATGAAACCTAGGCAATATTAACCTTGTGGCTACAAATGAAGATCCTTCGCCAAGCAAAATTTTTTGGTAAGTTGCTTTCATATCTGGTACTTAATTGTTTATTAGGAGGAGAAAATTTGTGTGATATTGACAAAATTATACTAATTAATGATAATAAGACATTAAAATAGGACAATTTTTTGAATTATGTTTGTGGTGTGCAGGGTTAAGAATGTAGAATTTGAGTCAATCAATCAACAGCATGTTAAAGGTTGCAATTCTTGGTTTTGGATTTATGGGGATGACCCATGCAGAAAATATTCTGAAGAATAGTGAATTGGAACTGGTAGCTATCGTTGATAAAAATCCAAACGCAATTCAGGAAAAGTTATTCGCTGCGTCAGGGAATTTCGCTGTAGGGGAGTTAACTATGGAAAAATTGGCCGGAATCAGACAATATACCAGCATGGATGATTGTCTCGAATACGAAGAACTCGACGCGGTGCACATTTGTGTACACACGGACCTTCACTTCGAAATGGCCAGAAAAATATTGTTGCACGGCAAGCATGTTTTTCTGGAAAAACCACTCTGTTTGGATGCGCAACAGGCGGATTCACTCATACGATTGGCCAGAGAGAAGGAGCGGATTCTGATGGTAGGGCATGTGGTCAGGTTTATGCCTCCCTACCAAAAATTAAAGAAGTACATCGACACTTCTGAATTCGGAGTCTTGAAGTTCCTCTCTCTTACCAGATTCTCAGGCATTCCTGCATGGGGCGAGTGGCTGGAGCGTCGATCATCCTTTGGGTCTTCAGGTGGAGCGCTTTTTGATCTGGTGATTCATGATATCGATTATGTGAATTATATTTTGGGCTTACCAGGAAGCATCAAATGCGATTATTTTCCAGGGCTTCTGAGCAAATATGACTATATCAGCGCCTTGTGGAGTTATTCAAACAGAGACCTGCATGTAAAAATCGAAGGTGGTAACATTTTTCATTCTGGTTTCCCATTTCAAGCTGGATTTATGGCACAATTTGAGAACGCAAGTGTGCAATATTCAACCCTCAAAGGGGATGTGCTGCACATCGCCAATGATTTGGGAATCCAAGAGATTCCATCAGGTCAGTCTGGAGACGGCTTTTTCAATGAGATTGCTTATTTCGCCCAATGTATTATTCAGAAATTGCCACCTTTGGAATGCATGCCAGAATCCTCCCTTCAAACGATACAACTTTGCTACGATCATATATGACATTATCATGAAAAATCTTGCTATAAATGGAGGACCAAAAACTGTGGAGCGCGACTTTGCCTGGCCGATCTTTGATGAAACGGATGTGAACAATGTCGCCTCGATCGTACGAAGCGGAAATTGGGGAAATCCGGATTGTGGTGGTGAGGTGGCTCTTCTGGAAAGTGAATTTGCAGCTTGTTGCGGTACCAAATATGCCCTTGCATGTGTAAATGGATCTGTAGCTTTGAGACTTGCTCTTATCGCATGTGGAGTAAAACCTGGTGATGAAGTAATTGTCCCTCCCTATACCTTTATCGCAACAGCATCTATCGTCATAGAGGCGAATTGTGTACCGGTATTTGTGGATATCGATCCAAGAACCTATAACCTGGATCCATCCATCCTTGAAGCGGCAATAACTCCGCGAACAAGAGCAATCATTCCGGTACATTTTGGTGGTCAGGCTTGCGACATGGATAAAATCCTTGGCTTAGCCAGAAAGCACCATCTTAGGGTAATAGAGGACGCCTGTCATGGACATGGAGCAGCATACAAGGGAAAGAAGTTGGGCTCTCTTGGAGATGCGGGTTGCTTTAGTTTTCAATCGTCTAAAAATTTAACGTGTGGCGAAGGTGGAATGGTGGTCACCAACGATGAGTCGTTGTACCAGATGATGAATTCGCTGCGTAATGTTGGAAGGGTAGAGGGTGGTGCTTGGTACGAGCACCATTTTGCAGGTTGTAACTATAGACTCACCCAACTTCAGGCGGTTTTGCTTTCAAGCCAGCTGAAAAGATTGGAGGAGCAAACTTCCAGACGTCACGAGAATGGGACCTATCTCAATGAACTGTTGTCCGAAATTGATGGAATAACACCGATGACCAGAGGATTGGGCGAAACCATCCATAGTTATCACATCTATATTTTTAAATACCACAAGGAAAAGTTCAATGGACTCTCTAAAGTTGAATTTTCGAAGATACTCGCAGCTGAAGGAGTCCCTTGCTTTATGGGTTATCCTGAGCCACTTTACAAACAACCTTTGTTTCAAGAGAAAAATTTCATGTGTTATGCCATCCCTGATGAAGTTGACTATTTGAAAGTCAACTGTCCGGTTACCGAAAAGGCTTGTTACGAGGAGGCTGTCTGGATCTTTCAAAATTCAATGCTTGGAACCAGGGAGGAGATGGAACTATTTGCTGCGGCCATTCTGAAAATCAAAAATGCATGCATGAATAATATCTAAACAGGGGCTCTTGCGAATATCAAGATAAGTCAACTAATGATTTGTATCCTTCAACTACTACTATTACTATTTCTTACAAGTCCTTTTGACTGAATGAAGAAAGGGTTATCCTGTTTGGATGACCCTTTCTCAAGTTCAAGCAGCAATGCAATTTTTCTCAATTATTTTACCTCCTCGTAGGTAGTATCAACAATGCTTTCGTTGATATTCCCTTGCGGGGTTTTCCTCAATCGCCAAGCCATAGTCAATTGTAAGGTGCCATACAATATCAGGATGGCGCCAAAGAACTTAAGAATATTTTCTGCACTTTCAATGGGTCGCACCAGTAAGAAAATTCCTCCTGCTGCCATTAAGGCTCCAAATGTGAGAAAGATCCACGACCAAAAAGATTTGGACAGAGTGCTCAGTGCGCCGAAAAATTGCATCAATCCGAGCATTAAGAAGATAATGCCAAAAAAGAATCCAAATACCTGGACAATTGTCATTGGAGAAAGTAAAAATAGGAGACCCCAAAGAATATTGAAAAAGCCCTGATAGGATATCTTACTTGCCCCCGCTTTCTTCGTCCTTAGGTTGGCTAATAGCATGTTGATCACACCACTAAATAGAATCATCCCACCAACTGTCACAATAACTGTTTTAAGGGTCAATCCGGGGACCACGAGTAAAACAATTCCGATGGCAAGGGTTAAAAATCCGCGGACAAGGGAATTCAAAGGTGTAGGTGGAAAGAAAGATTTCATAATCTAAGCTTTTAATCAGAATAGGGTTTGTATGAACAATGATAGCAATTTTTTGGGTAAAAATGGTTAAGATTCCACAACTATATGCGCTGTGGAATTGCTAAATTGCCAACTCAAATCGACAGACTATGAAAATAATAACCAGTTTTTTAGGCCATGTGGCACTCGGGTTTGCCAGTATCTTTTTCTTACCTGTGGGGAATTTACTGGGACAAGGTACTCAGAATTTTACGAAATTCGTGGATCCCTTCATTGGTACCGATTTTTTTGGTCATACTTACCCTGGAGCTACCCTTCCGTTTGCCATGGTACATGTTAGTCCGGATTGTAACACACTCGGTTGGACCTATTGTGCTGGATATACCTATTCTGACAACACAATTATGGGATTTAGCCACACCCATTTCAGTGGAACTGGAATGGTAAGCGGGGGAGAGATCCTACTGCAACCAACTGTTTCACAACAATTGAAAATTGTGCCAGGTTCACCGGAGCATCCAGAAGAGGGATATAGATCTAGATTTGATCATGCTGAAGAAGAGGCCTCGCCAGGCTATTATTCTGTGATTTTGAAAGACTATCAGGTTAAAGTGGAACTTACAGCTACCAAAAGGGCGGCGATGCACCGTTATACTTTCCCTTCGTCAAACCATGCACGTGTAATATTGGATCTGGGTCATCAGATAGGAGACCGTGCAGCCCAGGGGCCATCAAGACTGAATATTGTGAATAGCCGACAAATTGAGGGGTATAAGAGTACTGAAAGGGGAAATGTCTATTTTGCTTTGGAGTTCAGCAAGCCATTTGAATATTATGGCACCTTTGATGCAACCTACAAAACGCCTGAATCGGGTGGAAGTATTTTTCCATACAAAAACGGGGAGACGGGGGATAAAATTGGTGCATTTGTTACTTTCCGAACCACGGACCAGGAAAGAATATTGGTCAAAGTGGCATTATCTTATGTTGATGTAGATGGAGCAAAAAGGAACTTAAAAGAGGAACTTCCCGACTGGAATTTTGATCAGGTGAGGAAAAATGCGGTAGAAATATGGGACAAGGAGCTTTCGAAAATTGAAATTTCAGGTGCAACTACTTCACAAATGGAGACATTCTATACTGCATTTTATCACTCCTTGTTGGCTCAATACATTTCACAGGATAGCGATGGCCGTTATTTTGGCATGGATGGAAAAGTTCACAGAGCAGAGGAATATGATTTTTATGGGTCCTTTTCATGCTGGGATACTTATCGTTCCCAACATCCGTTTCTGACCTTGGTAACTCCAGAACATGTAAATGATTTTTTGAAATCCATTGCTGCCAAGGTAAAAGATTTTGGATGGCTTCCAGCACAGCATTTTATGAATGTTTATGGTGAAGCGATGGTTGGCGATCACCTCATACCTATCATTGTTGATGCTTATTTGAAGGGGTTCTGTGATTTTGATATAGTTTCAGTATACCAGGCTATGCGCAAAAAGGCGCTTGAGCTCCCCAAGCCCCCGGTGCCATTGGGGGCTGGCAGGTCTGGATTGGAAGACTATCTGAAATTGGGGTATACACCAATTGACCATGTCACTGAGGCTGTGCCCAATACCTTGGAGCTTGCTTATGATGATTGGTGCATTGCCCAGTTAGCCAAGGCCTTGGGTAAGCATGATGACTACTTGATGTTTGAAAAAAGGGCACAAAATTACCGGAATGTTTGGGATCAGGAAAGCGAATTTATGCGACCTCGTAAGGCAAATGGACTATTTCTTGAAAATCTGAATGGACGGGAGCAGGTAATTGATACAATTGGAAAACATACATTTTATCGTTACTTTGATCCTTTGTTGGTTGGCAGGAGACCTTCCCGGCACTACACCGAATCGAATGCATGGCAATATCTTTGGTCTGTTCAGCATGATGTCAAAGGATTGATTAACCTTTTTGGAGGAAATAAGAGATTCAATGATAAACTGGATCAATTTTTTGAGATGGATCCCAACATCACTCCACCAAAATATGTTGGAGTTGTCGGAACGATCGGTCAGTATGTTCACGGCAATCAACCTTCTCACCACGTGGCCTATCTCTACAATTATTCAGGAGAACCCTGGAAGACACAAGAGCGGGTAAGACAGGTCTGTGAACAACTGTACAAGCCGGGACCAGGTGGTATTTGCGGTAATGAAGACATGGGGTCTCTATCATCTTGGTATGCACTTAGTTCCATGGGGATTTACGCAGTGACTCCGGGGATTCCTGTTTACAACATTGGTTCACCTCTTTTTGAAAGAGTAGTTCTCCATGTTTCTAAGGACAAAACCTTCGTGATTGAAGCCGAAAATAATTCATCCTTCAACAAGTATATTCAATCGGCTTTATTGAATGGAAAACCACTCAATCGTCCATGGATTTCTCATGAAGAGATCGTGAAAGGGGGTTCACTTATTTTTGTGATGGGAGCTGAACCTAACAAGAAATGGGGAAACCAGGCGCCACCACCCTCTATGTCCAAATAATTAATAAAAAATCATTCTAAATTATTTGAGGGATTATGGGTTATTCTTTTTTTCGAACGTACGATTAGTATGTTCCAAAGGCTTGTATGATTTGACCTCAGCCCTTATTGTAACTCTTTTTTAAGAAAGAACAAGCCTCGCCTGCCAGACAGATGCTCTTACTAACTTCTGAGCTGGTTTGGTAACCATTTGATGATGTTTTATATTTGCCCCCCGAAAGATTGAAACACACACTATTTACTTATGAAGGGTTTAAAAATAATTGTTTTGGCCAAGCAAGTTCCCGATACAAGAAATGTAGGGAAGGATGCTATGAAAGCCGATGGTACTGTTAACAGAGCTGCTTTGCCTGCCATTTTTAATCCGGAAGATCTGAATGCACTTGAACTGGCCTTGCGGGTGAAAGATTCTGTTCCTGGATCGTCTATTACCATCCTGACCATGGGGCCTGGCCGTGCAGCAGAGATCATCAGAGAAGGATTGTACCGTGGGGCAGACAGTGGGGTTCTGCTGACAGATCGTGCATTTGCAGGATCTGACACGCTCGCAACCTCTTATGCATTGGCACAGGCGATTAAGGAAATGGGTCATTTTGATTTGATTGTAGCAGGCAGACAGGCCATAGACGGAGATACCGCTCAAGTAGGTCCGCAGGTAGCGGAGAAGCTTCATTTGCCGCAGGTTACTTATGTTGAAGAGGTAATAAGCATAGAAAAAACTGGCATAGTCGTCAGACGCAGACTCGACAACGGTGTCGAGACAGTAAAATCACCACTTCCTATGCTTTTGACGGTGAATAGCAGTGCGCCTGATTGTCGGTCAAGAAACGTCAAAATGTTGATGAAATACAAGCATGCAAGGACGATCACCGAGAAACAGGAGGCAACCGAAGACTATACCCATTTGTATGACAGCAGGCCTTTCCTTTATATCAGGGAAATGACTGTCAATGAAATCAAAGCCGATGCAGACCAGCTTGGACTTACAGGGTCGCCTACCAAAGTCAAAAAGATTGATAATGTTGTTTTGCAAGCCAAGGATGCCAAGAAGTTGAACGCAGCTGACGATGGGATCAATGATTTAATGAGAGAGTTGATCGAGAGCCATGTGATTGGCTAAAGATTTCACAATTAAAATACTAGATGAATGAACAATATATTTGTATACTGCGAAGTCGAAGAAGGGATTGTTTCAGAGGTAAGCCTTGAACTTCTAACAAAGGGTCGTAGCTTGGCCAATCAATTGACATGCCAGTTGGAGGCAGTTGTTGTAGGTTCCGGTCTGAAGGGAATTGAAAAGCAAATTCTGCCATATGGGGCTGATGTAGTGCATATCGCAGATGATCCAAGGTTGGAACCATACACAACGCTACCACATGCTGCAATTCTGAATAAATTATTCGAAGAGGAAAGACCTCAGATTGCGTTGATGGGAGCAACGCCTATCGGTCGTGACTTAGGGCCAAGAGTTTCATCAGCATTGCACAGTGGTTTAACAGCCGATTGTACAAGCTTGGAGATTGGGGACCATGAGGACAAAAAAGCAGGAATTGTTTACAAGGATCTTCTGTATCAGATCAGACCCGCATTTGGAGGCAACATCATCGCTACCATCATCAATCCGGATTGCAGGCCTCAAATGGCTACGGTCCGTGAAGGAGTGATGAAAAAGGAAAAAGTCAATAACAACTATTCTGGTAAGGTTAACCTACTGGATATTTCAAAATATGTAAGTGATTTGGATTTTGTTGTACAAGTTCTTGAAAGGCACACTGAAAAAAAGAAGATCAATATCAAAGGTGCTTCTATTGTCGTTTCCGGAGGTTATGGCGTTGGATCCAAAGAGAATTTCAAACTATTGTATGATTTGGCTGCTGTATTAGGGGCCGAGGTGGGAGCTTCCCGTGCTGCTGTTGATGCCGGATATGCAGAACACGACCGGCAGATTGGCCAGACGGGAATTACTGTTCGGCCTAAATTGTATATTGCCTGTGGCATCTCGGGTCAAGTACAGCATCGGGCTGGGATGGAGGAGTCAGCTCAGATTATTTCTATCAATTCTGATCCGGAGGCACCTATTAATTCTATCGCTGATTACGTGATCACAGGAGATATCTCAGAGGTCATTCCCAAGATGATCAAGTATTATAAATTAAATACGAAGTAAATCGTGGTTGAATCGGGGTATCCCCAAAAACATCATAAAATATGTCAAATTTTTACAACGATAACAAAGATCTGAAATTCCATTTGAACCATCCAATGATGCACAAGCTTGTTTCATTGAAAGAACGGAACTTCGTGGACAAAGAAAAATATGATTTTGCACCCCTGGATTTTGAGGATGCGATGGATAGTTACGACCGTGTACTGGAAGTTGTTGGGGAGATTAGTGGGGAGATTGTCTCTCCCAATGCAGAGAGTATTGATGCAGAGGGACCTCAGGTAATTGATGGGCATGTTAAGTATGCTCGGGGAACTCAAGAGAATCTCGATGCATTGGTGAAAGCCGGTTTGATGGGAATAACGTTGCCGCGCAGATTTGGCGGATTGAATTTTTCTATCGTACCATACATCATGGCGGCTGATATTGTTTCCAGGGCTGATGCCGGATTTGTTAACATCTGGGGGCTGCAGGATTGTGCAGAAACATTGAATGAATTTGCTTCTGAGGAGCAGAAAATGCGTTATTTAACGCGTGTGGTTCATGGAGAGACCATGGCCATGGATCTGACGGAGCCTGATGCAGGATCTGACTTGCAGGCGGTTCAACTGAAAGCATCCTATGATGAAAAAAAGGGTATCTGGATCTTAAACGGAGTAAAAAGGTTTATTACCAATGGAGATGGCGACATTGCTCTTGTTTTGGCCCGCTCTGAGGATGGAACACGCGATGGACGGGGACTCTCGATGTTCGTCTACGACCGAAAAAGCGGTGGTGTTATTGTTCGCCGCATTGAACACAAAATGGGTATTATTGGATCGCCGACTTGCGAACTGGTTTTCAAGAATGCGCCGGCTGAATTAATAGGGTCCAGGAAGATGGGGCTGATCAAGTATGTGATGGCACTTATGAACGGCGCCAGGTTAGGTATTGCGGCCCAATCAGTAGGAATTTCAGAAGCTGCCTACCGTGAAGCTCTTCAATATGCAAAAGAGCGCAAGCAATTTGGTAAGGCGATTATCGAGTTTCCTGCAGTTTTTGAAATGCTTTCTGTCATGAAAGCCAAATTGGATGGTTCACGAACATTACTTTATGAAACATCCAGGTTTGTTGATTTGTACAAAACCTATGAACAGATATCGGAAGAGCGTAAACTTGACACTACGGAACGCAATGAAATGAAAGAGGCTCAGCGGGTAGCCGATCTTTTTACACCACTTGCCAAGGGAATCACTTCAGAATATTGCAACCAAAATGCATATGATGCGGTCCAGATCCATGGTGGATCCGGCTTTATGAAAGATTATCCTGTTGAAAGGATCTACCGCGATGCACGAATTACCTCTATCTATGAAGGAACCACACAGCTGCAAGTAGTTGCTGCGATACGAGGTGTTACCACAGGCGGTTATCTGAAACAAATCAGGGTGTATGAAAAAGCAGAGCTGAAACCAGAACTTGAAAAATTCAGACGTATTTTAATTTCTCTGACACAAGATTACGAAGAAGCCATTGAAAAAGTGGTTTCTTCGGGAGATGATGAATTCATTGATCTGCATGCCCGCAGGATGGTCGAAATGGCTGGATATATTGTGATGAGTTATTTGTTGGTGCTGGATTCCAACCGTGATATTTCTCATCTCCGTTCTGCCCAGGTATTCAACAAGATGGCCAAAGGAGAGGTGAAGGCAAGGGCTGAGTTTATCCGTGCTTCTTCTGTGGAAGATATAGGACTTTACAAGTATTAATTTCGGAAACTATCATAAAGAATGCCGGCTAAGACCGGCATTCTTTATGATAGTTAGTTAATAATCAATAATTTAATTTTATTTATTTTATTCTATTAAATATCTAAAATAATTGATTGTACATAACAAAAAGACACTATCTTTGCACCCACGTTTGATGGGAGGCAGGAG
>CAZGSQ010000083.1:0-16688 GCA_964528535.1 uncultured Tangfeifania sp.
ATGTCTTGCAAAATGTAGGTATAAAATACGACATTATATTTTAACCATTACTTAAATCACAAAACTATGAAAGGCAGGGATTTCATTGTTACAGGATTACAATCGTGGGATATCCCAATCGGATCGAATGCCATTGACATTGCCAGGGAAATTTCGGTGAACAACCGAGTGCTCTATGTGAACAGTCCGTTGGACCAGATGACAATTCTGCGGAATCAACCAAAACCGGAGGTGAAACGGCGTTTGGAAGTCTACCGAAAGCAGGCCGATCCACTCAGAAAGATATCAGATTCACTTTGGGTGCTTGATTTCCCGTTCTCCATCTGGTCTGTTAATAAACTGCCGGATGGTCCCATTTTCGATTTCTTCAACAGGTGGAACAACCGCAAAATGTTTGGCTATGTTCGAAAGATAGCTGAAGAACTTCAATTTAAAGAGATCATCCATTTTATCGACAACGACATTTACCGAAGTTTCTATGCCAAAGAATATCTAAAGCCATCATTGTCTGTTTATTACAGAAGAGACAACCTTCAACCTTTTGCCTTTTGGAAGAAACATGTTGTGAGATTAGAGCCGAAGATTATCGGGAAGAGTGATTTGGTGGTTTGTAATTCGCCACAGCTGGCAAATTTTGCACGACCTTTTAACAGCAAGAGCTACGATATCGGTCAAGGGGTCGATCTATCCGCCTACAATCCGGAGCTCCAATTCGATCTTCCAAAGGAGTTTGAATCAATTCCAACACCACGCATCGGTTACATTGGTGACATCAATAGTTTGCGCCTGGATGCAGATTTAATTTACAATGTTGCCAGCAGCAAACCCAATTATTCCTTTGTCATGATAGGCAGTGAAGACAAGCTATTTGCCTCACATGCACTGCATTCACTTAAGAATGTACATTTCTTGGGGAGCATTCCAAAGATCATGGTTCCAACCTATATGTCGGCCTTACAGGTTTGCCTTAATCCTCAATTGCTCAATGAGATAACAATTGGAAATTATCCCCGCAAGGTGGATGAATACCTTGCCATGGGGAAACCTGTCATTGCCACAAAAACCGATACGATGGAACTTTTCAGGGAGCACAGCTACCTCTGTTCAACAGCGAAAGAGTATGAGGAGGCCGTAGAACTGGCATTGTTAGATCTTACCGAGGAAAAGACCAATGCCCGGATCCAGTTTGCACGGTCTCACAGCTGGGAAAATAACGTGATCAGCATCTACAACCAGATAGAGAAAGTCTAATTCTTAAAAACCACAAAGATGTATTACAGAAATATCTCAGATTTAAATCAAATTATACTCAAAAGGTTAAGTATTCTGCCAAGGGATTTTGACCTTGTCGTTGGAATTCCAAGAAGTGGCATGCTGCCTGCCAATTTACTGGCACTCTACCTGAACAAACCCTATACAGACATCAACTCATTTCTTAATGGCCATATTTACAAGGCAGGAGCAAGGGGTCAATTCTTTGATATAAAAGATTTTAAAAAAATTTTGGTGGTGGATGACAGTGTGGCTTCGGGTGCTGCTTTGGAAAAATGCAAAGAGAGTCTGAAGGATCTTTCAGCCGACTTCAATATCAAGTATTGTGCCATCTATGTCATTCCCGGAAAGGAAAAATCAGTGGATTACTACTTTGAATTGGTACCACTTCCAAGATTTTTCCAATGGAATATTCTGAATCACACAACTTTAGAGAAAGCCTGTTTCGATATTGATGGCGTACTCTGTGTTGACCCTACCGATGACCAGAATGACGACGGGGTGAAATACACCGATTTCATCACGAATGCTCCTCCCCTCTTTATTCCGGGAAGCAAAATTGGAACCATCGTGACTTCCCGTCTCGAAAAATACAGAAAAGAGACGGAAGGTTGGCTGGCAGCCAACAAAGTAAAATACAACAACCTGGTCATGCTCGATCTTCCCAACAAGGAAGCCCGGATGAGGGCCAACAGTCATGCGGAACACAAAGCGAAAACATACCAATCGAATTCCTATGTATTGTTTGTTGAAAGTTCATTGTCACAAGCACTTGAGATAAACAGAATCACCAGAAAACCAGTACTCTGCACCGAAAATTTCGAAATGATATTTGAGGCAGAGTCGGTTTTGTACAACATCAAGAGTGGCAAATACTTTCCTTTTTTGCGAACTTATGCTTTAAAAATTAGAAACAAATTGAGAAGATTAAAAAATTGACGCCATTGGTCTGCGGTGATTCTTCAAACAATCATCTTCACTGAAGCAATCAATTTCTCTCAAAACAAAGGTCCATCAAAAATAAATTTTGACCCATGAGCTTCGATTCTATGTCTCTGTTCAACCTGGTTCAAATCTGCCTTCTGGTTGTACTTGGGTTGTCGACTTTGTATATTTTTGTTTATGCTTTTGCAGGCTTGTTTTACGCCCAACCCAAACTTCCCGTTCCGGAAATAGACCACAAAATTGCCGTTCTTATTCCAGGTTACAAGGAAGATAACGTCATCCTGGAGGTAGCCATTGATGCTCTTTCGCAGGATTATCCGAAAAAACTGTACGATGTAATCGTCATCGCAGACACCTTCGAAGCAGGTACCTTGCAAAGGCTCAGGGCCCTGCCAATCAAAGTGATTGAAGTAAGCTTCGAAAAAAGCACCAAGTCAAAGGCCCTCAACAAGGCCATGGAGCAGTTAGCCTCCGATTACGGCATTGCAGTGGTGCTGGATGCCGATAACCTCATGGCCAGCGATTTTCTCACCAAGGTAAACGGGGTGCTTCAACGAGATTACCTGGCCGTTCAGGGACATCGTACAGCAAAGAACATGAATACCTCACTGGCCATTCTTGATGCAGTAAGTGAGGAGATTAACAACCATATCTTCCGTAAAGGGCATCGTGTACTCGGACTCTCTTCGGCCATCATCGGATCCGGTATGGCATTCAAATATGACTTTTTTAAAGAGATGATGTCGACAGTCACTGCAGTAGGTGGATTCGACAAAGAGATCGAGCTCAAAATGCTGAAGTCGGGTCACAAAATTGCCTACCTCGATGACGCCTTTGTATACGATGAGAAGGTTCAGAAGGCAGAAGTTTTCAGCAACCAGCGCCGCAGATGGCTTTCGGCCCAATTGCACTATTTCAGAAAGGATTTCTTCAGCTCAGTCAAAGATCTTCTACTCAAAGGAAACGTCGACTATTTCGACAAAGCCCTTCAGTTTATTCAACCACCAAGGATCTTACTTCTTGGCGCACTCCTGTTGTTGGGAGCAGGATTCTCGATTGCCAATATCCTGGTAAACAATGATATCAGGTACAACATAGCCTGGGGGCTTGTGGGTTCTACCTGCATCCTCTCCTTTCTTTTTTCGATTCCCCTCTCCTTTTACAATTTGAAAACACTGAAGGCACTGGCAAGTTTGCCAAAAGGAATGTTATTGATGTTGGGATCATTGCTAAAAATCAAGGGTGCCAACAAAAAATTCATCCATACACAACATTCATCCACCACATTAAATACCTGATTATGGAAAGTCCAAAAAGTTGTCTGACAAAATTCGCAGCATTGTTGTCAAGAGATTTCACGGAATTCTCAAATTTTGAAAAATTCACCTCCGGTGAATCTGTGTTATTGCTACAGGGTAAACTTTTCAACGAAAAAGCAGAAAATTTATTACCTGATTTTCTGAAATTTGGCTACGAATCTTTAAAAAAAATAGATGGTGATTTCTTGCTTTTGATTGTCCATGATCAAAGAATACTGATTTTCAGGGATAGGCATGGCTCAGGGAAACAGCTTTTCTATTCGGAAGCGTATCTGACCACACAATTGACTGATTTTCTGAAGATCAAAGATTTCAGTCCAAAGCCAAATCTTGAAGCACTTTTTACCTTTTTAAGTATAGGTTACATCCCATCGCCACAAACTTCGCTGGAAGGTATCCTCAAGTTGGCAGGTGGAACTGTACTCATTTTTGAAAACAACGGCATTAAAACCATTGATTTATTTGATTACAACGATTTTATCAGCAGCAGCAACACGACCAAACTGACCCTGGAAGAGGCTACAGAAGAATACGAACGGTTGCACAAATTGTCCATTTCCAATCGGATTCAAAAGAGCGACAAAGTTGGGTTGTTGCTCAGCGGAGGCTATGATTCGGGCGGTAATATTTCTGCCTTGCGTGACCTCTACGCGGGAGATATTGTCTCTTACTCCATTGGTTTTAAGGATAATCCATGGACTGAACTTCCTCTTGCCAAGATTCTTTCAGAGCGCTATCAGAGCAAACATTTTGAATATGAGATTGATGGGTCCGAAATAATGGATCTGCCCAAGATCGTTACGGCCATCGGGGACCCATTCCAGGAAGGAGGTCTGATGCTGAACTATTCGGCCATGCGGCTGGTGAAGGAGAGCAAAGAATCGCCTCAGGTAATTTTGGGTGGCGACGGTAACGACCAACATTTCGGCACCTCCGGGAAAGAGCTTGCCCTTCACTGGAAATTCAGGAAAAATGGAACCCAAATGTTCCAAAAAATGTTCGACTCGCTTGGAAACGGAAGCTTGTTCGAGAAAGACAATCTCTTTTTCAGGGCTCAGTTCCACAACAGAAAAATATTGCACATCCAGCAGAGTGATACTTTCGGTTTTACCAAATATCAGCTAAACAGGCTAAACAAGCTCGGTTACAAAGTTCCCCCTTACCAATATCTCGAAAATAGTCCAAAATCCTACAAAGACTTCGATCATTTCTATTTTGGCAGAAATTATTGTGTGGACATCAAACAGGTTATCAATGAGGTAATTCTGTTCAAAGCATCCAAGATGGCAGATCTGTTTTCAAACAGTATTTCCTTTCCTTACATGAGTACCGAATTGTACCAATTTTTGAAACAGATGCCTGTTGCCTATAAAATTGATGGCACAGTAGATGAGCTATCCAAAGGGCAGGGAAAATCCAAGTTTCTTCACAAACGTTACCTGAAACCAAAGTTACCTACCGAGATTACAGACAGAAAGAAGCAAGGTGGGTTCGCTCCGCTGCCCATCTTTCTGAAAGATTCCGCGCAAAGAAAAATAATTTTTGAGTTCATTCGCAAGTCAGCTGCCGTTGAAGCCATGTTCAGCAAAAAGAAGATCGATCAATTCCTGCAACAATATGATCAAATAGCAGAATCACAGGGTTATTGGTTTTGGTTCAAGCAGGTACAAGCCAATCAGATCATCAACTTGCTGACGCTGGTCATATGGTGGGATCTGTTTATTGTTGGCAAAAAGGGCGTTGGTACGATCCATGATTTGATGTAACAATGAATTTTATATTCTCATTATCAAGTAATTAAAAAATATATGAAGATAGGAATTGAGGCACAACGGATATTTCGCAAGAAGAAACATGGCATGGACATGGTTGCGCTGGAGTTGATCCGGAATCTTCAGTTAATTGATACTGAAAATGAATATGTTGTGTTTGTTAAACCGGATGTTGACAATACCGTTGTCAAGGAAACTGCCAACTTCAAAATTGTTGCGCTCGAAGGTGGATTTTATCCCTTCTGGGAACAGTTTGCACTGCCAAAAGCCGCGAAACAACATGGTTGTCAGCTGCTTCACTGCACCAGCAACACAGCACCTGTCAACACTTCAATTCCATTGGTAGTGACCCTTCACGACATTATCTACATGGAGAGCAGCTACCTGAAGATCATGAGGGGAACCGGAAGTTGGTACCAGAAATTCGGGAATGCCTACCGGCGTATGTTCGTTCCAAAAATTATCAGGAAGAGTCAAAAGATCATAACTGTTTCGAATTTCGAAAGAAACCGGATTGGTCAATTTTTCGGTTTGGCCAATGACAATCGTTTGACAGCTGTATACAACGGCGTCAGCGAACATTTCAAGCCTGTAGCAGACCCACTTGAATTGAACCGCGTCAGGCAAAAATATCAATTGCCCGATCGTTTTTTCTTTTTTCTGGGTAATACAGATCCAAAAAAGAATACAAAAGGAGCACTGACGGCCTTCTCTGATTTTTTGAAACAAACAAACAGGGATTGTAAACTCGTCATGCTCGATTACGACCAGGTCGAACTCAACAAGCTACTCGAAGAAATAGGCAATCCTGCTCTACTCAGTAAAATTGTATTGACCGGGTACGTTGTAAACACCGATTTACCAGCCATTTACAGCTTATGTGATATTTTTCTCTATCCTTCCCTGCGCGAGAGTTTTGGCATTCCGATGCTCGAAGCGATGGCTTGCGGCGCTCCCGTTATCACTTCAAATACCTCTTCCATGCCTGAAGTGGCAGGTGATGGTGCCCTGATCATCGATCCATTTAAACCTGAAGAAATAACAGCGGCCATGGTTCAAATCCTATCCGGTGTTGATCTTCGCAAGGATCTGGTTGCCAAGGGTTTCCTCCAGGCAGCCAAATTTTCGTGGCATGCGATGGCCCAGAATGTATTGAAAATATACAAAGAAATGGAACTATAAATTAGGTAAATTAAAAACAAATAGAATTTAATTCACTGACTATCAATATCATAAATTTTGAATAAATTAAATACCTACTTCAATTACTTGTTGGAATACCTGAAAAACGGGGACTTGGTCTCTATCGTTGCTTCAGTTAAATACCTGCTTTTCAAAAAATCGCATGGCAAAGATCGAATTGTACAAACTTCGGTTGGAAAGTTCTTTTGCCGTAAAAACACGAACGATTTTCAATTTGCCAACTTCCATTATGAATGGGGCGTGAAGAAGTATGTTCTGAATCATGTTGCCGAATACAATGTATTTATAGATGGCGGAGCTTGCATTGGAGAATATTCTGTGCTGCTCTCCCAGTACAACATCCGGTGCATTGCCTTCGAACCAATCCAAAGAAATTTCGATGTGCTTGTCAAAAATTTGGAGCTCAACAATTTAACAGACAAAGTGTTGGTTTTCCAGTGTGGACTGGGCGAAAAAAATGAAAGTGTAAATTTTGATTACAACCCGGTCAACACCGGGGCATCCCATATTTCAGCCAAAGGTTGTAAAAGCGATTGTCTCTCTGAAATCCGCACTTTTGATTCGGTGCTGCCACAATTAAACCTCCAAGCCGAGGATCGGATCCTTTTCAAACTGGATGTTGAAGGGATGGAACTTGAGGCCTTGCAGGGAGCTGCCTCTTTCATCAGGCAGTTTAAGCACATTACCTTCATCATGGAGGACAAACATTCGGGAAAAGACAGAATCGTGGAGGTACTGAATCAAAAAGCCAAGTTTGAATTTGGCGCCGTTGACGAATTCAATATTTATGCCAAAAAGAAAGAAAATAAACTGCTCAAACAAAGGAAGCTATGACAACCATGAAGATCATTTTCTGGATACTTTTGTTCATTATTTTTTATGCCTACATCGGATATGGAATACTTCTCTTCTTGATAATCAGGATCAAACGATTGTTTGCTGGTAAAAGGAAGTCTCCTGCAACGGGTCCATACCAACCCGACGTAACCTTGTTTGTGACGGCATACAACGAAAAGGAGTTTGTTGGTGAGAAAATCAAAAATTCACTTGAACTCGAGTATCCGGCTGAAAAACTTCATTTTGTTTGGGTCACAGATGGTTCGGATGATGGTACTCCCGAACTCTTGAAACAGTACAAAGGGGTTGAAGTACATCATGTTCCCGAACGGAATGGCAAAATTGGTGCCATGAACAGGGGTATGAAATTTGTTGAGACTCCACTTGTTGTCTTCTGTGATGCCAATACGCTCTTGGGAAAAGAGTCTATTCAACGCATTGTCAATCTGTTTAGTGACCCGAAAGTTGGATGCGTATCAGGAGAAAAGCGAATCTATGGCAAGGAGAAAGATGCTGCAGCCGGTGCCGGCGAAGGTCTTTACTGGAAGTACGAATCAACCCTTAAGAAATGGGATGCTGAACTCTATTCGGTAGTCGGTGCAGCCGGAGAACTTTTTGCCATTCGAACGGAGCTCTTCGAGGCCGTTGAAAGGGATACACTGCTTGATGATTTCATCATTTCACTGCGCGTAGCCATGCGGGGATACACCATTCAATACGATCCGGATGCCTATGCCATCGAATCGGCTTCGGCCAATGTGAAGGAAGAACTGAAACGCAAAGTAAGAATTTCTGCCGGAGGCATACAGTCGGTTATCAGATTAAAGTCACTGCTGAATTTCTTCAGGTATGGAACCCTATCCTTCCAGTACATCTCACACAGGGTGCTGCGTTGGACCCTTGCACCACTCTCACTTCTTTTGCTGATCCCCATTGGGCTGATTTTAGCCATCGACAGTGGGATGCTGGAGCCAAAATTCTATACCTTGCTGTTTTGGCTGCAAATGGCTTTTTACCTGGCTGCCCTAACTGGTTGGTACCTCGAAAATCGTTCCATCAAAATTAAACTGCTCTTCGTACCCTACTATTTTTTCATCATGAACCTTTCAGTGTTCCTTGGTCTTAAAAGATACATAAAGGGCTCACAATCTGTAAATTGGGAAAGAGCCAAGAGAGGCAAATAACTACGCAAATATGGCCGCCGTGAATAAGTTCAGAATTACAATACTACTGGTAATGACGCTGTTACTTTTTCAGAACAATCAACTTTCTGCGAATAGTTCAACCGTAGAACTCCTGACAACTTTGGTTGATGGTACCGCGCAGCCCTTCAACAAACTAGTTCCGGGCGATACCATTTATTTAAAAGCAGGAACAAGGGAATACCTTCTCATCCGGAATTTTCAGGGTACTGCCGCCAAGCCATTTGTCTTCATCAACAAGGCAGGAGTCGTGACAATAGATACAGATCACTTTTTTGGCATCTCGATTCAAAATTGCAGGTATTTCAGATTTACCGGAACCGGCGTTCTTAGCAGCTTTTATGGTATTGCCGTCAAAAGGGTTGCCTCCGGGGCAGGAATTGGAATCGGTGCGATGAGTTCTGACTTTGAGGTTGATCACCTTTCCATTCGGGATGTGCCCATCGCAGGACTCTATGCCAAGACCGATCCGGACTGCACATTCTCGACAACCAGGGAAAAATTCACGCAGTTTAATACCATCGTGCACGACAATTACATCGAAAATGCAGGAAATGAGGCGATGTACATCGGCAGTACAAAATATACAGGACAAACTTTCAACTGTAACGGGAAAGACTCTCTGCTGATGCCTTCCCTCCTCGATGGTGTAAAAGTCTACAACAACATTATCAAATATTCAGGTTGGGATGGAATTCAGGTAAGCTCGGCATACCGAAACTGTCTGGTTTACGATAACATCATTCTGTTTGATAGTCAGGCAGAATATCTCAACCAGATGTCAGGTATCATGCTGGGAGGAGGTTCCAACTGTGATTGCTACAACAATTACATTGCGGATGGAAAAGGCGGAGGCATCGAAAATCATGGATTGGGCGGCAACCGCATCTTTAACAACATTGTGGTGAATGCCGGAGTGACTTACGCGCCAAACGAATCGAGTACCACCAAAATGAAGCATGGCATTTTTGTTTCAGACAACACGGTCTTGCCCGACAGGTCATTCTTCATCCAGCACAACACGATCATTCACCCCAAGTCGGATGGGATCAGATTTGCAAGCATCAAGAGTAAAAATAACCTGATTGCCTCAAATCTGATCATTGATCCCGGAAATTTTAACACCTACGAAAATGGGAACACCATTTTTAAAGGTCAGGATTCGTACGTGATGGTTCCCGACAAGAGTTCGAGTCTCTTGCTAAAAAACAACTATTTTGCCAGAAATGCCTTAAATTTAGGTCTCGATTTTGATTATTCCTTACTAAAAAATTCACCCTTGATCGATGCAGGTTACAACAGTTCACCGAGGATAGCCTTTGATTTCAAGTACCATCCCAGATTGGAAAACAATCCTCCCGATATTGGTGCCTACGAATATTATACCCTCATGGACAAGGCCGTTCCTGTGAAAGATCAAAATTTCCCGCTGGCCTATCCGAATCCGGTCAAAACAGAGTTGATTTTAGAGTTCGTTGTCACCAGGACTTCAGATGTGAGAGTTTCGGTTTACAACCTCAGGGGATCTCAGATACTGTTAAAGGAGCAGAGTGGCCTCCCTGAAGGAACCTATTCGACCAAAATTGATGTACAAAATTTAGCTTCCGGTCTCTACCTTTATTCTATAAAAAGCAACGATAAGCTGGATTCGGGAAAATTTGTAAAAGAAGATTAATCGCAATGAACAATGAACATTCATCTGTTTTTTTTGTTATCTCTTTATCATAAAGTAATAGGAATACATCCTAAAAAACAATATATTTACTATTTATAAATCTAAAACAGAAAAAAATGAAAGTCGCGATTGTTGGCAGCGGATACGTAGGTCTGGTAACGGGCACCTGTTTTTCTGAAGTTGGTATTGAGGTCACCTGTGTTGACATCGACCAAAAGAAAATTGACAATTTAAACAATGGAATCGTTCCCATTTATGAACCGGGTCTGGAAGAGATGCTTCTCCGAAACATGAAAAAGGGTAGATTGAAGTTTACTACTTCACTTGCAGAAGCACTCGAAGATTGTGAAGTGTTGTTTACGGCTGTTGGTACCCCTCCCGACAAGGATGGCAGTGCCGATTTGCAATATGTGCTGAGTGTAGCCCGCGATTGTGGCAGGAACATGAAAGATTATCTGCTGATTGTCACCAAGAGTACAGTCCCGGTAGGAACGGCTAAAAAAGTAAGAAAAGCGCTGCAGGAAGAGCTAAACAAGCGCAGTGTGGCCATACCCTTCGATGTAGCATCCAATCCTGAATTTCTGAAGGAAGGAGCCGCTATCGACGATTTCCTCAAACCAGACAGAATCGTCGTGGGCCTCGATTCCCCAAGGGCCGAAGAGTTGATGAAGAGTCTTTACAAACCTTTTACACTCAATGGACACCCTATCATCTTCATGGATATTACTTCGGCCGAGATGACAAAATATGCTGCCAATGCGATGCTGGCCACCAAAATCAGTTTCATGAACGACATTGCCAACCTGAGCGAAATCGTGGGTGCCGACATCAACATGGTGCGCAAAGGAATTGGTTCTGATTCGCGGATTGGCAATAAATTTATCTACCCTGGTATTGGTTATGGTGGCTCTTGCTTCCCCAAGGATGTGAAAGCATTGATCCATACTGCCGAGGATTTTAATTACGAACTACGCGTCTTAAAAGCTGTTGAAGCTGTCAACCAAGATCAAAAATCGGTACTCTTCAACAAGGTTTCCAATTATTTTAAGGGAGATCTTGCAGATAAAACAATTGCCGTATGGGGATTGTCTTTCAAACCTCAGACTGACGACATGCGCGAAGCTCCTTCTGTGGTCATTATCAATAAATTACTGCACGCAGGCGCAAAAGTAAGGGCCTACGATCCAATTGCCATGAAAGAAGCCACCCACCAATTGGGAGATACCATCACCTATGCCGAGGATCAGTACGAGGCCCTGATTGATGCCGATTGTTTGCTTATCGTGACCGAATGGCCTGAATTCAAGTTTCCCAATTTCAAGATAGTCAAGAAACTACTTAGCAAACCGGTAGTCTTCGACGGCAGAAACATCTACGAAATTGCAGAGATGAAGCGCCAGGGATTCGACTATTTCTGCATTGGAGTCGACACGAGCTTGTAAGAACATTAACCATCACCTTCTGCCCGTGTCCTTGCGAACAATGACACGGGCAGAAATAAATAAGTTCCAAAAAATGATAAGGAAAAAAGTTTTGGTCACGGGGGGTGCAGGATTCGTTGGCTCGCATCTCTGTGAAAGATTGCTCCATGAGGGCAACGATGTTGTTTGTCTCGACAACTATTTTACCGGACAGAAGCAAAACATAGTCCATTTGCTTTCAAACCCTTTTTTTGAATTGATCAGGCACGATGTCACCAATCCATTTTTCATTGAGGTGGATGAGATTTACAACCTTGCGTGCCCGGCTTCTCCCATTCATTATCAGTACAATGCCATTAAAACGATGAAAACTTCCGTGATGGGTGCCATCAACATGCTGGGACTTGCAAAACGGATCAAGGCAAAAATACTTCAGGCATCCACCAGCGAAGTTTATGGTGATCCCAAGGAACATCCACAAACCGAAAGTTATTGGGGACATGTCAATCCCATCGGTGAGCGCTCCTGTTACGATGAAGGCAAAAGATCGGCAGAGACACTTTTCGTTAACTACCACAACCAGAACAATGTTAGGATAAAAATAATCAGGATTTTCAACACTTACGGACCAAGGATGCATCCCAACGACGGAAGGGTGGTTTCGAATTTCATCGTGCAAGCCTTGCAGGGCAAAGACATTACCATTTACGGAGACGGACAACAAACCAGAAGTTTTCAATATGTCGATGATTTGGTTGAAGGAATGATTAGAATGATGGCCTCGCCTGAGTCATTTACGGGCCCTGTGAACATTGGAAATCCCAACGAATTCACAATCATGCAGTTGGCGGAACAGGTGATCCAACTAACCAATTCAAAATCGAAAATTATCCGCATGCCATTGCCTTCAGACGACCCAACTCAAAGGCAACCGAACATTGAACTTGCCAAAAAAATGCTCGCTTGGGAACCCAAAATTCAATTGAAAGAAGGTCTTGTCAAAACAATTGACTATTTTGCGGCCACGATTTAATCTATTTCTATGGCAACAATTGACTGGGAACAATTCAACGAAAATTTCCAATATTACGACAAGGAGACAATCAGTGAAGTCATTCAAAATTTCTTCGAAGAGTCGGAAGAGCGATTGGCCAATCTGGAGAGAAACATCGCTGCACTTGATTTTGAAAAATTGGCATTCAATGCACACAGTCTCAAGAGCGTGATCGGCAATTTTATGGCTCCTGTTCCCTATGAGGTGTGCAGAAAATTGGAAGAGATGGGAAAACAACATGCTGAGGTGGGGCTAACATCCCTCTTTGCAGAATTAAAAGATTTGATAAAGGACCTAGAAAGTGATCTTCAGATTTATCTCAAGGGATAGAGCAACTTGCTCTGAAACAGACTGATTGGATAGATTTAAACAATTGTTTTCACTATCCACCAAACTTGTTGAATGACGGTTTCGGAATCACCTTCTGAAACCGTCTTTTTTTTAGTTCCGCTTGACCCTTTCGAGCCATTTGAAATCGAGACTGCCGGGTTGAAAGTTCTGTTCGTCCAAAGTGCCCAACAAAGAATAAAAGAAGCCGAAAAAGATAGAACCTGCCATCACGCCAAGCATCGACTCAAAAAGCAAGTTAAAACCCACTACAAACAAGAAGATCAAGAGCAATCTATTTCCTTGCTTTAGCGCCCTTTTCAAAGGAAAAATAAATATTGCCAGGAACAGGAGGAACCCGGCCAATCCCAAATCTACAAAAGTCTCAAGAAATTGGTTGTGTGCTCCGGCCTTCAATCGATAAAGTTCGCCATAACCGAAAATTTGATATTGTCGTGTCAACTCCTTCTCAGTTTCACCAGGTCCAACACCTGTAAAAAAATGGCTACCTACCAGGATGGCTCCTGCCTTCCAGATATGGACCCTCGAAATGACACTTCCGGTAATGGAATCATTCAACACAATTTTCGGATTCCGGAGCGCATTGTAAATGGAGGAAAATCGTGGATTCTGAAGCCCAGCAAAAACAATGGCTAAAAAAAGAAGCAAAACAAAAGTTTTGACCAGTACCTTGTTTTCTTGTTCAAACAGTTGGAAAGCATAAAAACCCAACACCATTAACGTACAAAGAATGACTGCTTTTGAGGAAATTAAATAAATCATCAGTAGAAAAAGAGGTAAAGACAAGTACAATATTTTTACCAACATCCTGTTTACCAGCACTTTTTTTGTTAGCAGATGGATCCCGCCAACAAAAGCGAACAATAGATAGGCGGCCATGTAGGTAGGATGCAAAAAATAGGATAGATTGCTGTATTTGAAATGACTACCCCCATATTCCCATGAAATTTGATGCGGATCGTATGGGTTAAAATGCCAGCTTCCTGACACATAATAAATTGAATCCCAAAATGCACCAAACAAACAAACCATGCATGAGACGATACATCCAAGAATGAAGAGCAGCAGGATCCTTTCGACATGTTCCTTGAAGAAATCCCACTTCAATGCGACCAAAAGAGGAAACAGAAACAACGAAAATTTAGATTCCAATGCATAATCCATCGAATATTTGTCTTTCGAAACCAAGATCCGCAACAAATAAAACAGATAGAAACCCACGAGAAGCAAGAGCGGCACATGCAGCTTTACCCTAAATTTGCCGGTCAAAATGGAATCTAAGATCAAACTGGAAACCAGAAGGGTGATTAGCAACGGTAAAAAATTTACAAAAATAGGTAATGAAAATGCCAACAGCAGAGTGAGATAGGTGGAAATTTTTGACACAACGGCAGCAGACTTCATGAACCAATTAGTTTTGGGTCAAGGTAAAATTATTATTCTGGATTTCAACTTTCGATTGATTATATTTGCAAAAAAAAGCGTCATTTTAACCTGAATGAACATGAAAAAACTATCCTTGTTAATCCTTCTTCTTTTCTCCCTCATCGAATTGGAGGCGCAGCCTACATCCAAGTGGCGGGGAGAAAATTCCTCAGGCATCTATCTGACTGAGAATCTTTTACCGGCATGGCCAACCGATGGACCCTCCATTTTGTGGTCATGTGCAGGCCTTGGACAAGGTTTTTCCTCTCCCGTTTTTGCCAATGGAAAAATTTATGTCAACGGAATGATGGAAGGACAGGCTGTTTTGATAGTTCTCGATTTAAATGGCAAGGAGCTTCAACGAATAAATTATGGCAAAGAGTTCGAAGCGAGTTACCCAGGATGCCGCTCAACTCCCACGGTAGTAGGCGATTTGGCCTACCTCCTCACCGGAAACGGCAAACTTGTCTGTCTGGACCTAAAAACGACCAAACCAGTTTGGGAAAAGGATTTGTTTACCCAAATGGATGGTGCGAACATCACCTGGGGCGTCACTGAATCGTTGTTGGTTGATGGAGAAAAATTATTTTGCACACCGGGTGGCAAGACAAACAATGTGATGGCGCTCAACCGATTGACAGGAGAGACGATCTGGAATTGTTACGGATTGGGTGAATTATCAGCTTATTGCACTCCTTTGTTGGTAAAATTACCAACCAGACAATTGCTGGTAACGCATACCGCAGGACATGTTTTGGGCATAGATGCAACCATCGGAAAATTGCTTTGGAGTTATGAACATCCCAATCAATGGTCGGTACATCCAAATACACCCATTTATTCAGACGGAGGCTTGTTTACCTTTAGTGGTTACGGGCAGGGCGGAGAAAAATACAGACTCAGTGAGGATGGCAGCTCTATCACAAAGGAATGGACCATCAAAAGCTTCGACAGTCGGATGGGCGGTGCCGTATTGATCAATGGATTTCTTTATGGATCAGGCGATTCGGATAGAAGCTGGCAATGCATCGATTTTAAAACAGGCCAGCAAAAATACACCTCCACCACAATGGCCAAAGGGGCCGTCATCGCTGCAAACAACCAATTGATTGGTTATACCGAAAAGGGTGAACTGTTTATGGCGGAGGCTAATCCGGCAGAATTTAAAGTGACAGGCAAGACAAAAATATCCCTGGGATCGGAACAACATTGGGCGCATCCTGTTGTCAACAAGGGAGTTCTGTACATTCGTCACGGAAATACCCTGATTGCCTTTCAGATTTCGAAGTAGTCGAAAATTGACATCAATTGAAAATTGACATTAGATACGTTGGCTGGTTGCTTTTAGGTACGATCCTGGTTCTGCTTGGATGGTGGTTACTAAAAGATCCTACCGGTCAATTCACTGCAAGTGTACCCGGACAGGACAACCGTGGGAAAGACTCTACACTTGTCAATGAGGAGGTTAAGATTGGAGAAAAATTTCAATATTTCGGCTCAGTACAATCAGATCTGAAAGGATGCTGGACCAACTTCCGCGGAGCCAATTTCGACAACATCTGTTCCAATTCAGTTCCCTTAAAAAACAACTGGCCAATGGAAGGACCAGTCAAGAGCTGGTCTTTAGAGCTGGGGGAAGGTCATGCCGGCGCCGCTATCTTTGAGGGGAAAGTGTACCTGATGGATTACGATGAACAAAAGCGCGAGGATGCCCTCCGCTGTTTTGCGCTCAAGGATGGAAAAGAACTTTGGCGAAGGTCGTATGGTGTGACCCTGAAAAGAAACCATGGGATGTCACGCACAGTACCTGCCCTCACAAGAGACTTCGCGGTAACCATAGGTCCGCGTTGCCAGGTGATGTGTGTAAGGCGCGAAACAGGAGATTTCATCTGGGGTCTCGATCTGGTCAAACATTTTAACACGGAGGTACCACTCTGGTTCACAGGACAATGTCCGCTCATCGACAACAACATGGTCATTCTGGCACCAGGTGGAAGCGCCATCATGGCTGCGGTCGATTGTGCCTCTGGCAAAATAATCTGGGAGACTCCCAATCCGGGAAACCTGAAGATGTCACATTCCTCTATTGTTCCCTGGACGCTGAAAGGGAAAAAAATGTATGTTTACAGTGCCGTAGGTGGTGTGCTGGCCATTTCGGCAGAGGGCGCAGATGAGATCGGAAGAGCGTCGTGTAGGGAAAGAGTGTTCAGAGCCG
>CAZGSQ010000084.1:0-16551 GCA_964528535.1 uncultured Tangfeifania sp.
AACCTCAACAAGATATCCAGGCCCAGGATCATCGCCTGCAATCCCGCACAGTTCGACAAAAGAGCTGCCTTTACAGTCGTAGCACATTCCCCAGAGCTAGATGTCAACCACCCCTGGTTGTCCTTAAAGAAGCAATTTCAAGGAGGCGTTTATCCTGCTTTTGCCGACCAGACTGTCATCCAATGGGGGCTCGGGAAAAAGGTTGGCGATACGTTGCAGTACAAAAGTGAATCAGGTGCAATCTTTGGTCTCAAATTGACAGGAGCCCTCGACAACTCAGTGTTTCAGGGAAATGTGGTCATGGCCGAAGAGAATTTTGTGAAGCTCTTTCCTTCAACAAGCGGCGCAAGTTTGTTTCTGGTCCAGACCTCCGAAAAGAGTATTGAAACAAATGAATTCAAGGAAGGATGGCGGCACTACGGGGCTGAAATAACCAAGACATCTGATCGGCTGCTTGCCTTTAACCAAATCGAAAACACCTACCTGAATATTTTTCTGATGTTGGGGGCTTTGGGACTGCTCATTGGCACTGTTGGATTAGGAATCCTGATTTTTCGGACAACGCTCGAGCAAATTTCAGAATTTGCACTCTTACAATCAATTGGATTTCAAAAATTTCAGGTAGTAAGGTTGCTTTTATCGGAGCAGTTGATGGTCATCGGAGTGGCTGTTTTGATAGGAACGCTTTCCGCCCTTTTCAGTGCCCTGCCCATGTTGTTCTCAAAACAATCACCCAATTTATGGGTTTGGATACCTGCCGTTTCATCGCTTGTCCTGTCAAGTGGACTCCTGACAACGGTTGGTGCCATCGGCCTTGCCTTGCGCAAAAATCTTTCAAAAAGTCTCTCAGAAGAGTAATATTCTACCCTCGGCAAACTGCCCTGCATTATTTAAATTTGTTACAAATTAGCCTAAAATGGTGTTTTTTTAACTGAGCGCAGACAAAATCATTGTATAATTTGGAAATTTTAACTATTATTAACATCAGAAAAAAAATGTTATTTCTGGACAGCCAAAATCCAGAACAGCAGTTAGTTTAAACATAAAATTACGCAAATGAGTGAAGCCTGATTTAGAATTAGCCAATGCAATCGATTGTATTGGCTCTTTGCCTTGTCATGAAAGGCAATCAAACCAAACGAAAAGACTATCAAACCACAATAAATTTCAAACAGAACAGACTATGAAAAAAAATCGAAGATTGGAATGCTTTCCATTGAGGAATTGCAAACAATTTCTTTTGAAGGTCAAATTGCTTTCTGTCGTTTTGTTGGTAGCATTGACCTCTCTGGCAGCAGGGGGCGATTTGCCGGCAACAATACCAGGCCAGGCAATAAACCCTGCTGAGCAACAGAAAAAGATCACCGGTAAAGTCAGTGATCTGACGGGTGCTCCCATCCCCGGCGCCACAATTGTTGTGACGGGTTCAACGGTAGGAACCATCGCCGACATCGATGGAAATTTCACCTTAAACATTCCAACAGGATCTAAAAGCTTAACAGTAAGCTTTGTAGGGATGATCCCAAAGGAAATTACGATTGGAAATGCAAACAACTTCAGGGTGGTACTCGCAGAGTCTACCATTGGTGTTGAAGAGGTAGTCATTGTTGGCTATGGTACGCAAAAGAAAGAGACCATGGTGGGTGCTGTTACCCAGGTCAACAATGCCACATTGATGCAAGCCGGCGCAACAAACGTTTCCAATGCCATAGCAGGCAAGCTTTCAGGGATCCTTACCATCCAGCAACAGGGTGAACCGGGTGCCAATGCGGCGGATATTTATGTCCGTGGCGTTTCGAGTTGGAACGGCAGTGCTCCGCTCGTCCTGGTAGATGGTGTAGAGCGAGATTTCACCCAGGTAAACCCGAATGAAATCAATGCAATTTCTGTACTTAAAGACGCTTCTGCTACCGCAGTTTTTGGTGCAAGGGGTGCAAATGGCGTTATCATCGTAACGACAAAAAGGGGAACACTTGGCAAACCTAAACTGGACTTCAGTGCCTCTACAGGAGCCCAACTTGCTACAAGACTTCCTGAATACATTAATTCCTATACTACTTTGAGCGATTTGAATGTGGCTTATAAAAATGGTCAGCAATTCCAATCACTCATTCCCCAATCGACACTCCAGGAGTACAAAAGTCCCTCCTCTCCGCTTAATGCACTGAGGTATCCTGACGTAAACTGGTTTGATGTCAATGCCAACAAATTTGCATCGATCGCTACTGCCAACATGAATGTATCCGGAGGAACTGAGTTTGCAAAATACTTTCTTGCATTCGGTTACCAGCATGAAGGCAGCTTCTTCAAACAGCGGAAGGACAATTTTTATGACATGGGTTATTCCAACAATCTCTTCAATTACAGGATCAACCTCGATTTTAACATCACGAAATCCACAGTTTTGTCCCTAAATGCCGGAGGTTCTTTGAACATGAAGAACAACCCGAACAGCAGCCCTTGGAGAGATTTCTTCTCCACCAGCGGCGCGAGGTTCCCCGCATACTTCCCTGATTGGGTGCTTCAACAGGTTCCGGATCCATATTATCCCGATGCTACGGGGATGAGGTATGCCGCCGCTTTTGGCGAGTACACAGGAAATCCCTACAACACCATGAACATGGGTCAATTCAACAAGGACCTTACTTCAAGACTTTTTACCGACCTTATCTTCAACCAGGACCTTAGCTTCCTTTTAAAGGGGCTTAAGTTTAATGCGAAAGTTTCTGTTAGCTCCAACAACAACAACAGACAACTCACCGCCAACCCCTCCACCCAAACCTGGCTTCTTGATTATACCAAGATTGGGACATCTGCCAATCCATGGTACCAGTACAGTCCTGCTGAATCCAATGAATATTATTTCAATCCACCTTTGGATATCAACGTTGGAGGTTTAAATAGTTACAGTACAGACTATTATTACGAAGCTGCGCTTAATTATGGCAATACGTTTGGCAAACACAGTGTTTCTGCAATGGGATTGTTCAACCGTCAGCAGAAAAACAACAGCGCCGACTTCCCCTATTACAACGAAGGTTTGGTAGGAAGAGCAACCTATGATTTCAACAGAAAATTCCTGTTTGAGGTCAATGTAGGTTATACCGGATCCGAGCGGTTTGCCCCGGGTAACCGTTTTGGCTTGTTCCCTTCTGCTGCCATCGGATGGGTGGTTTCTGAAGAACCCTTCTTCAAGAACTCGCTTCCATGGATGAACAAATTTAAGTTGCGTTATTCGGATGGATATGTCGGCAGCGACTATGCAAAAAGCAGGTGGCTCTACCAGAGCTCCTATTACAAGGACAACCGTGGATACATTAGTGAAGATCTGATGGCCAATCCTTCGGCACAGTGGGAAAGGGCGCACAAGCGTGACATCGGTTTTGAGATAGGACTGTTTAAAGACTTGATCTCTATGAATGTGGATCTTTACGATGAATACCGCGACCAAATGTTGCTGAGTCCAAAGAGTACGACCTTCCTGATAGGAAATTCCATCAAGGAACTCAACCTGGGCAAGGTAAAAAAACATGGTATTGATATCGATATTGAATTCAAAAAGAAATTCGGAAAAGATTTCAATTATTTTGCAAAAGTCATTTTTGGATTCAATGAGAACCGTGTGATCTTCAAGGATGACCCAGGCAGCTATCCGGATTACATGAAGCAAGCCGGAAAACCTATTACCGGGACGCTGAATGCAGAGTATGGACTCGACGGACTTGAGTTGAATGGTGTAACACTAACCGGATCAGGATACTATACCTCCATTGACGACATTCACAACAATGTCTCCCCGGTAGATATTACCAGGTTGTATGTTGGTGACTACAAGTTTCTGGATTACAAGGTCGACGGAACCGTGAATGCTTTTGACAAGCACCCGATACCAGGTTTGACCTATCCACCCATCACCTATTCCTTCTCCAGTGGTTTTAACTGGAAAGGATTTGATTTTAACTTTCTCCTTGCTGGAAACCAGGGAAAATATGTTCAGTACAACCAGGCCTGGGAAGTTGAATTTATCAAGGGTGACTGGCGGATGCACGCATCTCAGCTCGATTTCTGGAGCCCTTCCAATCCAAATGCAGCACATGCCACACTCCATTACAGTGGCAGCTCCAGTCAGGACAACCTGGTTTGGGGAGGCGGTGAGGCCGACAGGGGATACCAGACAATTATCCAGGACCGCTTCTTCAGGGATGCCTCGTACATTCGTCTCAAGGATTTGTTCCTCGGATACACCTTTTCAAATGTTGGCGTTCTGAAAAAAGCACTCGGTATTTCCAATCTTCAGGTCTACGGAAGTGGAAGTAACCTCTTCACAATTACCCCGCTCGTTGAAGGTGACCCTGAAGCCACCAACTTCTACCAGGGATATTACCCCATAATGGCATCTTTCAGGTTGGGTGTTAAAGTTGTATTCTAATCTCAAAGACAGATATCATGAAAAAGTACTTATTAATTATATTTTTCGCCGGGTGTACGGTCTTCTTTTCAACCTCGTGCGTTAAAAAATTTCTGAACGACTATCTCGACAAGTCTCCTGAACAAGGATTGACGGATGATCAGATATTTACCAGACTTACCAACTTTAAAAGTTATTTCGATGCCGTGTATGCGGGCACCTTGCTTCAAGCCGGTAGCATGTGGTCCAGTACCACCTGGTCCGATTTTAACATCAAACTATTCTTTCCCTTCTATTGGGATGCATGGGACCAGAAGTATTCGATTGAAGGTGTAACCGATTGTGCCGACATGGGTCGCTACATGGAAGGTCACGCATGGAAATCGGGCAACATGTCTGAAACCATCGTCAACAAACTGACCTACGACGGTGCCAGAAACCCTGTACTTTGGACCTCTTTCATCACCATTCGCAGGGCCAACATGGCGCTTAAGAATGTCAACATGATTGAGGATGCCACCCAAAAGGAGAAGGATGACCTGAGAGCCCAGGCCTATTTTGTAAGAGCGCTCTGTCATTTCACCCTGTTTCAATTCTGGGGACCAATGCCTTACATTACCAAGGTGATCGGACCGGATGATCAGTGGGACATCCCAAGGCTTTCAAAACATGAAACCTGCACCAAGGTTGCCGCTGACTTTGATTCGGCTTACGTCTATTTTCAAAAGGCTGAAAAGATCAGAAGGGATCCTCCTATCGGAGTTCCAAACCACCTGAACTATGCTGCCAACGAAATGTACCGGCCAAATGGAATGGTTGCCCTCGCATGGAAGGCCAAGGCATTGATGTTTGCAGCAAGCCCGCTGAACAACGCCCATGGCGTTACCGACTGGCAGGAAGCTGCCGCAGCTTCGTGGGAGGCACTCAAATTGGCCCAGGACAACGGTCTTTATCTGCTGCCCGCTGCATCCCGTTACCTGAATTATTATGGTGCAGACTGTACCGACGAAGACCTCTGGTCTTATACGGCAGGTTTGCTGTCCTGGAACGCTGGCAACTGGCTTACCAACACAAACCGTGGAAATGGCCAGACCTTTTACAATGGAGTCTTCTTTGCAAGCACAGGATCAAATTCGGGGGTATGCCCAACGCAGAACTGGGTAGACAAATATGAGACAAAATGGGGCGAACCATTGAATACCCCAACAGACCGAAATAATGCAACCAATGCTGCCCACTACAATGAGCAGGATCCTTTTGCCAACAGAGACCCCAGGCTGGATATGGACATTATCACGAACCAGTCATCAGCCATCGGCTGGACCAGCGGCAAGGCCCAAATCTGGTTTCAGGGAACAACCTACGGAGAGTTGTTAAACCAAAGCTACCTTGGTATAACCCGCACAGGTTACTACCTGAGGAAAGTGTGGTGGAACAACAGCACCAAGAACCAGGTCTCCTCCATTTTTGCTGATCCGCTTTGCAGACTGGCAGAGTGTTACCTCAATTATGCCGAATGTTGCAACGAAGCTTACGGACCGAATGGCAAAGCACCAAGTGCAACCCTCACAGCAGTCGATGCCATCAATGCAGTCAGGAACAGGGCCGGAATGCCCAATGTCTCTTCTACCTTTACCGGTGGTACGGATCTCTTCAGACCAAGGATCAAAAATGAGCGAAACATTGAACTCTCTTTTGAAGGTCACTATTACCATGACCTCGTCCGTTGGATGGATCTACCTGCAGCGATGTCAAGTACCCTGATCGGTATGATTGCTGAAAAGGTAACTGTCAGTACTACTTATCCAACAGGTTACAAGTATGTGCGTTCACCCTTGTCTGCCGACAGGCAACCTGTCTGGAAGCCACAGATGTACTATCTGCCTTTCAATAACTCGGATGCCTTGAAGATGAAAAATTTTGTTCCCAATCCTGTTTGGTAACCTTACCACTAAAAATAAAGTATATGAGATTACTTAATATATTCTATCAGAAAATAATAACTGCCGGTTTTTTGCTGGTCATCCTGATGATTGCCTTCGCAGTACAATCGCAGGGTCAACAAAAAGTTAAGAAAATCAGGCAATTGATTGACATTACCATCAAGGTTGTCGATGAAGCAAATGCACCTCTTCAAAATGCAAGTGTTGTAGTTGGAGAAGGTATTGTACATACTGAGACAGATGCAACCGGTTCTGTGAAATTTAAAGCTTACCCTGAAGATGCAGTAACTGTAAGCTTACCTCCGTATGAACCCTCCGCAAACGTGGCACGAAATCTTGTTGCCAACAAAACGATCAAGCTTTTAAAATCAAAATATCAGATGACCTCGGGCGATCTGGTACAGATGCCATTTACTTCACTCAAGAAAAGAAGACTTACCGGCCCCGAAGAGGTCGTGATGGGATCAAGTTTTGAAAAATATCCGACTGTCGACATCCGGAACACTTTTACAGGTATGACTTCAGGATTTGATATCCGTGAACAAGATGGTTCACCCGGTTTAAGTTCCCTGGAAGGTCTTCAAAATTACACCGGTTTGAGCAACAGTTTTGGATCAACGGATAAGTTCAGCAACATACCAATGATCATCGTTGACGGATTGCCTGTTGATATTCAGGAAGCCCCCATTGATGCTGCTGAGATCGAATCAGCAACATGGCTGAAAGGGATTTTGTCTACTGCCATGTTTGGACCACAAGCCAATGGCGGAGCACTGCTGATCACAACCAAACATGGTGTCAAGAATGAAAAAATGCTTGCAGTGGATGTTGAGACCGGCGTAAGTTCCATCGACAGGATGCCAGGATGGACTTCAGGTGTTGATTATGCCAAATTAAACAACCAGGCAAGGACCAACAGCAGTGTCAATGCCTTGTACCCTCAGACGGCCATTGATGAATATGCCAAAAATGATCCCAACAGCATTCGCTATCCCAACGTCAACTACAGGGACATGATGCTTAAAAACATCAAACCGATGACCAGGGTCAATCTTTCAGCATCAGGTGGAAACGATATCGTACAATATTTCTCCTATCTTGGTGTTGCGAGGGAAGGTGATATTTACAACATGGGCGCTGCCGCTGATTATACGAGCATTACCGCAAGGCAAAATGCTACCGTCAAAATCAACGACCAGCTTGACATTAAATTCAGCTTCTATGGCAACCAAACCTTTAGACGTTCACCAAATTACGGCTTTTACTCGAACTACACGGATGAGGGAACTGCAAACAACACTTTGAGTTTAACCGAGCTGCCTTCTGTTCTCGCCGACATCAATATGCTGCCACCGGTCGCGAACCCTGTTTATGCAGCTACTCAAACTGTTGAGAAAGTGCCCTATTACGGTATAAATAACTCATTTATATCCTATGCAAGTGGCAACCCTTATGGCATTGCAAACGGCTACCCATTGGGCAATCCAATTGGGAGTCTTACCGGCCAGGGGTATTATTCCGACAGGGGCCGTACCGGCGTTGTCAATGCCGCACTGAATTACGACATGGGAAGTTTAATCAAGGGACTGAAATCAAGCACCTACCTGGGCATCAACGTTCACAACCTGGTCAGGATTGGCAAAAACAACGATTACATCGCCTATGTACCTTCCATCTCACCAAAAACCGGGCAAGATACGACCATACGCTCCTCATCACATAACCTGTCACAGATGTCCGGCAACAACAAACTCATGGACTACTATTTTCAGCGTTATTCCGTCTATGAGGCACTCAGCTATGACAGAACGTTCGGGGTACATGATATTCAATCCGTACTTACCGGCTATCTTTCCAAAACCTTTATCAATGGTGTTGAAGAGCCTTTCAGGCAGATCACCTATGTCTCTTCTTCATCTTATTCTTTCAAGGACAAATATTCGTTACAAGCCGTGATCAATTATTCCGGATCTTCCAGCTTTGCTGCTGCCAAAAGATTTGGCTTGTTTCCATCTTTTGGCGCAAACTGGATCCTATCCGATGAAGAATTCATGTCAAAACTGCGTTTCATCAATTTCCTTAAAATCCGGACCCAGTATGGAGTTATCGGCAACGAAACATTCCTGTTCCCGCACTATGATGAAACGAGATTTGCTCAGGACGGTAGTGGAAGCGCTTTCGGCCCATATTCTTCCCTCCAGTGGTTTGGAGCTACAACAGATGCCAACGTCCGCAGAACTTCTCTTCAGAGAATCGGAAATACGGATCTTTCCTGGGAAAGGAGAAAAGAGTTCAACATTGGTTTTGATGCCCTGATGTTTAACCACAAGCTATCGTTTGATTTTACCTACTGGCATTGGATCAATGACGGTGTTATCGCACAGCTCAGCAATGTGATGCCATATGTAGCTGGTCTATCCGGTGGAAGGCCCTACCAAAACTATGCCAAAAGCACTTACAATTCTTTTACAGCCGATCTTCAGTATTCGGATAAGATTGATGGACTGCGCTTTACCGTTGGGGCAAATGCAACAGCAACAAAAGGTATCAGGGATGTTTATGATCAGCCAAGTTACAGGTTTGATTATCAGAACAGAACCGGAAGGGCAACGGATGCCATATTCGGGCAAACTTACATCGGCAAGTTCCAGACCAATGCAGAGACGCTGGTTGTACCCCAGATCTATGACAACATTCTGAGCGCCGGCGACCTCAAGTATGCCGACAAAAACGGAGACGGTGTCGTTGATGACAACGACCAGAGCATGATTGGTCATTCCTCACCGCGGTTGTATTATGGTGTCAATATTTCTTTGAAGTACAAAGGGTTTGAACTTTTTGCACTCGGAAATGGCCGTGCCTTCTACGACATCGCGTTAACCAATCCTTATTACTGGAACGGCTGGGGCGACTACAACTATTCTAACTTTGTGCTCAACAATGCAGGTGGCGCTTATCCAAGGCTTACTTACTACAAGGTAAACAACAACTTCGTTTCCTCAAATTTCTGGCTGCAAAAAGGAGATTATTTCAAGATTCAGAATGTGGAGTTGTCATACACCATTCCGGCCAAATCGGTTCAGTTCATGGGTAGCAGCGGAATTAAACTGTATGTAAGGGGAGCTAACCTCTTAACTCTCTCTAAAATTAAAGATGTTGATCCTGAATCAATCAATTCTGGAGTAACGGTTTATCCGCTATTCAAGACCTTCACAGCAGGAGTAAAATTCAATTTCTAATTTATGCCAATTATGAAGACGAAGAAAATAATAGGAATTAGTATCATTGTAGTCTTTCTGATTTCTTGTCAGAAATTCCTGGTTCCTTATCCCAATGGAAACTACGATGATAAACTTCTCTGGGAAAACCAGCAATTGGTCCAGGGACTTGTAGGTTGGTGTTACGACCAGGTAAATTCCAACGTCAGAAACTACAATGACAACGAAGGAGCTTATCTTGATGGGGCAACCGATGATGGTGTACTTACCAATACAACCCATGTTCTGCGCAGATATGCGCAAAATGCAATGCCTACCAGTCTCGATCCATTCCAGACTTACTGGGACCGCAATTACAAAGCAATCAGAAATTGCAACCTCTTCCTCAAGGACAGGCGCGGTTACAATACAAAGTTTGTATTCAACGCCAAATGGAACGACATGGTAAAAAACAGACTTCAGGGTGAGGCCTTTGCACTTCGCGCCTGGTTCGAGTTAGACCTTCTCCAGAAGTTCGGAGGAAAAGGAACCAACGGACAGATGTTGGGATTCCCTATCGTAAAAGAGGTCTATGGCACGGATGACGTGGTTAATTTGGCCAGGAATACCTACGATGAATGTGTAGCTCAAATTATTGCCGATTGTGATTCTGCCTACAAATATCTCCCAATTGCACACAGGGATTATCTTGTTCCTGTAGTGGCAGACAGGGTCTATGCCGGTGGAAAATATTGGGGTCGTTTTGACGGAATCTCTGCCAAAGCGATGAAGGCGATGGTTTACCTCACCTGGGCAAGCCCGAGATTTAATCCCGGCAACGTAGTGGCCCGCTGGGACAGTGCTGCATCCAATGCCATGAAAGTTATCAATTTCAAGATGACTACCGACGTCGTTCCCGGAAACACCAACAGCTTTAGCCCGACTGCCGGAGTAGTTTGGACCAATCCAAATTCGGCTGAAATTGTCATGACGACACGTTACAACACAGGCAACACCAGCATGGAAAGAATGTTCTATCCTGGTGGTTTCGGTGGAAGTTCAAATGGTGAAATCGGAGCAACCCAGGAGCTAGTTAATTCATTCCCCATGGCCAACGGTTATCCTATCACGGATCCTTTGAGCCTATACAATCCAGCCAATCCTTACGCAGGTAGAGATCCAAGGTTCTATTCCATCATTTTTCACAACCAGGCCCAGGCCAAGCTGAACAACACCGGAGCAGTCATGTACACATTCGGAAACTGGAACACAGGACTGAATCCTACCGATATTGGTGCAGATGCAGCCGGAGCCAAACCTACCAACGGTCGTACAAACTACCACATCAAGAAGTATGTATTCATGGGATGGAATCCGACGACCTCAAGCCCTGCCACCACCACGCACTCCAAATTTCTAATCAGGTGGTCACACATGATTCTGACATTTGCGGAGGCAGCCAACCATGTCACACAGAATCCCAACAACGCTCTATACGGCATGACACCCAAGGCTGCAATAAAACTTTTGCGCGTAAGAAAAACTTACGACAATACCAACGGTCTACCGGCAGCCGATCCTTATCTGGATGCACAGACAACAGAGGCTGCATTTGACGCTTTGGTCAAAAATGAACGCAGAATTGAGACCTGTTTCGAAGGTATCAGGTTCTACGATCTTCGCCGATGGACCACGGATGCCAACTGGAAATCTGTGATTAACTTGCCCGTTCACGGTGCCAACATCACGAAGAACTCAGCAACTCCAACGTTCACATATGATCTCAACCTTGAAATTGAGAAACGTGACTTCCCATCTCCATACAATCCTATTCCTTTCAATGAAATCATGAGAATGAGTAATCTTGTGCAGAATGAAGGATGGCAATCGTGGAATTAATATTTAAAAAGAATCAATTATGAAAAAGTTCTTAGCTTTTATTGTTATCTCGGTAGCGATGGTTGCGTGCTACCCGGATTATATTAAGGATTACGATTATTCAGGAATCTACTTCCCTTACCAGACCGATGTCAGAACCTTTGTCGTAGGTGAAGGCATGAAAATTGAGGTAGGTGTCACACTTGGTGGCGTAACCGCAAATACCAAAGATAGAAATGTGAGTTTTACTTTAGATGGTACGCTGATTACGCCCGACAGACTTAATATCTTTAAGACTGCAGCCAACTCGTACATCAAGGATCCTGTCGCTACAGTTACTTCATTTCTTCAACTGCCATCCAGCTACTACACGATCAGTAGCCCCAACACCATGGTCATCAAGGCTGGGCAACACATGGGATCGGTGGTTATCAGACCCGACTCTGCTAAATTCCTTGGAGATCCTGCTACCAAAATGGCCAATTATGTATTGCCATTCAAGATCCTGACAGCAGATGCAGATACCATTCTGGAACTAAAACGATTTGCTGTCATCGGTCTGAGGTATGACAACATGCTCTTCGGCAAATACTGGCATGGCGGATCAGCTGTAGTCAACAGACCTGCCAAGAACGATACAATTTTCAAGTATTATACTGCCATTCCGATGCCTGAGCCCAAAGTCTGGACCTTAACAACCAATTCTCCAAATTCGTTGTATGCTCCCGGATTTCTGGACCAGGTAACAGGGAAAACCGAAATGCTGCTAACGCTGAACGGAAACGATGTCACTGTCAGCACTGTACCGGGTTCCACCTTCGTGGTAACACCCGATGGACCAAGTGTATTCAACAGGCCTAAATTGATGCAGGACAGGAAAGTCTTCCTCAAGTACAAGTACACAGATCCTGCCACAAATTTCACCTACCATTGCACAGACACCCTCACCTTCCGCAACAGGCTGCGCGATGGGATCAACGAATGGCAGGACGAAAATCCGGCAAATTACAAGTAATATTACAAACAAAAAATCCGGCCAAGGCCGGATTTTTTGTTTGTAATTTATACTTTAGCAGGATGTCAGAAGCTAAAACAAATTTCTTGTTAGACAGAGGATTAACTCCTGCCGATACTTTTTCCAACAGGTGGCTGTATGGTACTGTCACGATGCTCCTCTTTCTTGTATTTCTCACCTATTCAGGAGCAATCAAAAATAATTTTGTAAGTTGGGATGACAATGAATATGTCATCAACAACAAGCTTGTCAGATCGAATGGAGAGGCCAATCTGAAGGAAATTTTTTCCACCGTTGTTTCATTGAATTACCATCCGCTTACGATCTTCAGCCTGAACCTGAACAACAACAAGTGCGTAAGTTGTCCGGAGGGGATATCGCCCGAACCCTTCATCATTGGGAACATCCTTTTGCATGCACTCAACACAATCCTTGTTTTTACACTGATGTACTTCCTGTTTACCAGGAACCTGATTCTTGCCTTTTTGGTAGCCGCCCTTTTTGCCGTACATCCCATGCATGTTGAATCCGTTGCCTGGGTATCTGCCAGGAAGGATGTTCTTAGCAGCTTCTTCTTTCTCTTTGGACTGATCACCTGGTACAAGTATTTATGCAACAAGGCAAGGAACTATATTTGGCTTGCCCTTACTTATATTCTGTTTGTTCTTGCTTGCCTTTCGAAAGCAACTGCCGTGGTTTTTCCTGTAATAGCTATTTTGATAAAATACCTCACCATTGGTAACGAAGCAGAAAATTCCAGCAAACCAACCCTTGAGAAAATCTTTTCTTTAAAGACCATCATCGCATTACTGCCATTTTTTGCAACTTCATTGTTCTTTGGTGCAATGGCTGTCAGTATTCAAAGTGGTCATAATTTTTTAGGGATGCTTAAGTTCATCAAAGAACCCGATTCCGTGATAAATATTGTTGCTCCCTTTTCGTGGCTGCAACGATGCCAGATTGCCAGTTACGGATTTTTCGTCTACCTGATCAAGTTTATAGTCCCGGTCAACCAGTCCACCTTTTATCCATATCCGGATGCAATGGATATGAACCATGGAAATTTTCAGCTCATCCTGTGGCTCTCTCTCCTGGCCTTTGTCATTTCCCTTTTATTGGCTGTCTATTCAATCAAGAAGACAAAATTCATCCTTTTTTGTTTTGGATTTTATCTGGTTACCCTGGCACTGGTCCTACAATTTGTATCAGTGGGAAAGGCCATGCTTGCAGAAAGGTATACTTACCTGCCTTACATTGGGATCTCCATCATTCCTGCCTATTATGTATCCCAAAGTATTGGTAAAAAAAGGTTATGGTGGCTACTGGTATCAGGATCCTTTGTTGTCGTCATGCTTTTACTTGCAAGGAATCAGGTAAATTGCTGGTACAGTACCGAAACACTCTGGAGCCAGGCAATTAAGAACCATCCCAACCAGGAGCTGGCATGGCGGGCAAGGGGCAAATATTTTTATGGACAATCATCAAGGACTGTTGATCAGATCGAACGAAAGAGTTTGGAAAACAAAGCCCTTTCAGACTTCAAAGTCGCCATCGAGCACAAAACAGGATCTGCCGACGTCTATGAGGGCATGGGTGTAATTCTGCAGTCGAGGAGTGAATTTAAGACAGCGCTTCGACTTCTGGATATGGCCGTCAAATTAAATCCTGAAAATGGCAGAACATATTACAACCGGGCAATCATCTATGATCAGATGAACCGGAAAGAAGAAGCTATTAAGGACTATGAAACAGCAATGGAAAAGGATCCCAAAGAGGTCCTGTCCATTGTCAGGAACAGAAGCGTCTTGTATTTAGAGACCGGGAAGTACGACAAAGCTCTAAAAGATCTTGACGAGCTCATAAGGATTGACAAGGCGAACTACAATCACTATTACAACAGGGCCTTTTCAAAAGTGATGCTGAAAGATTATGAAGGAGCACTCGCGGATTATCAGATAGTTTTGAAATTTATACCAAATGACAAACAGACCTTGGAACAAATGAAGGTATTGACAGATGTTAAAAACAAGAACTATCGATCTTCAAAATAAACAAGCATACGCTGCTTCCTCCATCCACTTTCCCAATTTTACACCGCGAAACGCTAACCATCTTTTGGTTCAAATCCGGCAGGACCGGATTTGCTCATTTGTTCATTTTTCTCAATTGCTCTCTCAAGTATTTTCCCGATCCAGTGAGTTCCCCTATCATCCATCCACCTGATTCGGCAGCCCCGGGGAGCATCAGGGCGGTAGTTTCGTTCTTATCAGTCACGTTCCAATTGACCCAGCTAAGACGATTTTTCTCCATCCATTCCATCCACCGATCAGTTTTTTCAAGATTGAATGTACCGTTTCCATTTGATTCGCCTACTCCCCATTCGGTCACAAAAAGAGCCAATCCTTTTTCCATTGCCAAATCAGCCTTGGCTCGCAACTTTTCCTGGTGGTAAGGATCCGAGGCATAAAAATGAAAGGAATAAACAAGGTTGTCAAATCCCCTGATAGGATCGGCTGCTGCCACATCCACGTCCTGGTCCCATCTGGGAGCTCCAACCACGATGATGTTCCTCGAATCGAACTGTCTGATCGTTTTGATCACTTCAACAGAATATGCCTTCACAACTTCCCAGGTTTGCTTGGCCGGTTCATTGAAAATCTCATAGATCACATTGGGCACTCCGGCATATTTTTTTGCCATCATCGCGAAGAAAGCTTTTGATTCCTCCAGATGCTTTTCGGCATTGTGATCGTGCCAGTCCACAAGCACATAGATCCCTTCTCCGATGGCTTTGTCTACCACGGTAGTCATCAACTTCACCTGTTCATCCCGATTGGTTAAATAGCCTCCTTGTGGCTCAACGCCCATCGAAGCACGCAACACCGAAATGTGAAAATCCTTCACCAGCCAGCCTACCAGCTCGGTGTTGTAGTACTTCTTCCCTCCCCAAAGGCTCCACGACAAGGACAAGCCACGCAATTGAGGAGGCAATCCGGCTTTGTTGATCATTTGATTGCCTTCCACCCGAAGTTCCCCGTTTGTGGAGACTGGAGAAGGGAGCAATTGAGCCTCCAATTGAATGCCAATGGCAATCAGCAGGGCTGAAAAAACAATTTTGTTGAATTGGAACATACAATCGTTTATTTGGAAACCATGAGTTCAAATGAAATCGCCAACGAAACAGCATCCTTGGCCTGGGTAGACAAATCTAACAGTTTGTAGTTGACAGTATAGCTCCCTGCTGGCAAAAAGCCTATCTGAATCGTGTCGTTACGAAGCATACAAGGCAATTTCATCATGCTGTTGAAATGCTTCTCAATCTCGATCGTAGTGCCATTTCTTGTGACTCCGGCCAGGAGGTTGTACTGACAATCATCGTAAACGACAATGACAATCTTGCTGCCGGATACAGGAACTGCCGGCAGAACCTTCAGGTTGTATTTCGAAAGGTCTGAAACAGGCAGGTAATTCACAGACGACTCATCTCCCCTCTTGGAACATGCCATGACAAGAAATAAAATAATTATCAAAATTTTATTAAATGAACTCATTGATAAAGAGTTAAGAAAGAATTCAAATTTATAAAGAGGTACTTCAGGCTAAAAGTCTCTGATTTTCCAAGATGATCTCAAAATTATTCAAAAAACGACTACTGATCTTCCACAAGTTCTTAATTTTATATCAATTATTAAGCCTTTAAGAATGAAAAATTTGCTTTTATTTTTACTCCTATTAATTTATTCCATCCATTCTGACGCCCAGCCCTCCAAAGATTATGCCCTCGTATTGCACGGTGGCGCCGGAGTAATGGCGAAGGAGAGCATGACTCCAGATGTTCAAAAGGAATATTTGAAAGTATTAAACCAGGCACTATTGGTTGGCGACTCAGTTCTGAAAGCTGGTGGATCTTGCATGGATGCCGTAGAAAGAACGATTATGGTCATGGAAGACTCACCCCTCTTCAATGCCGGCAAAGGGGCCGTTTTTACCCATGAAGGAACTGTCGAACTGGATGCTTCCGTGATGGATGGAAATACGCTCGGAGCCGGCGCTGTTGCCGGGATCAAAGACATTAAAAACCCGATCAGGCTGGCAAGAACTGTGATGGAC
>CAZGSQ010000085.1:0-16156 GCA_964528535.1 uncultured Tangfeifania sp.
ACCGGGATGTCCGTTTGATGATGGTCTCCATCATCTTCGTAGGTATCTTTGCCTTCATTGCCGAAATGGCCTTCAGAAGCATCCGGTTCGGAGCCCTTTCGAGGGGAAAGAAAGATACAGGGGTGGCAATTCTGGCCGTCATAGCCATCTCTGCCATCTGCTACCTGATCGCACTGCTCCTTCGCTTCGGTATCTCCCGGTCGAGGGAGTACATGGCCGATGCAGGTGCCGCCGAAATGACACGCAAACCCTACGCCCTGGCAAAAGCCCTGCGCAAGATCAGCCAGGATCCCCTCATCGAAGCCGTCGAAAACCGCGATGTAGCACAGCTCTTCATCGAAAATCCACAACCCGAGGAGCAAAAATTCTCCTTCAGCAACCTCTTCTCCACCCATCCGCCCATCCAGAAAAGGATTGAGCTGCTGGATCAGTTTGCCTGAGATAGTTGCGCATTAAACACTGAAATCGTTCAAACGGGGCTTTTTGCCAAGCCCTGCCTGAATCTATTTTTAAATATCTTTGGCCAAAAAACAACCCACCATGCGACTGATAATTTTCCTTGCCTCTCTTTTTGTCCTGAATAGCGTTCAAGCCCAGAACGCAGAACCCTATTTTCTCTCAAGCCCATCGCTTACCCCCGATGGACAAACCATCCTCTTTAGCTTCGAAGGGGATATCTGGAAGGCATCCCTCAAGGATGGAATGGCCACGCGACTGACGGCCATGCAAGGTTACGAGAATGGCGCAAAGGTCTCGCCGGATGGCAAATGGATCGCTTTCACCGGAAGGCAATACAACAACAGCGACGTCTACCTCATGCCTTTTGAGGGTGGCGAAGTGAAACAGCTGACTTTCCACAGCGGCTCCGACGAGGTAAGCAGCTGGAGTTGGGACAGCAAATTTATCTACTTCTCCAGCAACAGGGCCGGACTGGCATCCGGATACAAGGTTGGCACCGAAGGAGGAACACCCGTGCGGGTCTTTGGCGACAACTATTTTCAGAACGACCACAACCTGGTGGAACATCCGTCTACGGGAGAGATCTTCTTCAACGATACCTGGGAAAGCAGCAACCAGGTCCAACGCAAACGGTACAAAGGCCCCTACAACCCCGACATCCAGTCGTACAACCCGGTCTCCAAAAAATATACCCGCTACACCACCTGGCAGGGGAAGGATTTTGGCGCAACGATCGACAAGAACGGAAATATCTATTTCATCTCGGACGAAGGCAACGACGAATACAACCTCTACAGCCTGGAGAACGGCAAGAAAACAGCGCTCACGCAATTCCCAACCTCCATCAAGACCCCATTCGTCAATGCCGGCGGAGGGAGTGTGGTTTTCGAAAAGGATTACCAGCTCTGGATCTACGACGTCAAAAGCAACAAAGCCGGCAAGGTCAGCATCAACATCTTCCGAAACAACACCCTGTCCAAGGAGAAAGATTTCGATGTGAAAGGAAAAATCTCAGCCTTCGATGTTTCGCCCGACGGCAAAAAATTGAGCTTCGTAAGCCGGGGCGCCCTCTTCGTGAGCGATGTGGAAGGGAAATTTATCAGACAAATCAACCAAGCCAATACCGAAAGAATAAAAGAGGTCAAGTGGATGGCAGACAACAGAACCCTCTTGTACATGCAGACCTCCAAAGGCTACAGCAACCTGTTCCTGATCGCCGCCGACAAGGACAGCGCAGCGAAACAGATCACCAAGGAGGAACGGAATTGCAGGGGATTGGCATTGAACAAGACCCGCACCAAGGGCGTCTTCCTGAGCGGAAGGGATGAAGTGAAGCTGCTCGACACCAAATCCCTCGAGGTAAAAACCATTGCCAAACAGGAGTTGTGGGGATTTCAGAACAGCGCCCCCGGCTTCTCTCCCAACGACCATTACCTGGTTTTTACCGCCAAAAGAAATTTTGAAGAGGATATTTTCATATACAACATCAAGGAAAACACCACCACCAACCTCACCAATACCGATGTTACAGAAGCCGACCCCATCTGGTCGCCCGATGGCAGGTACATCTTCTTTACCTCCCAGCGACTGAAACCCTCCTATCCTTTCGGGATGGCCAATTCAAAGGTATATGCACTTCCCCTCGAGAAGATTGATGACCCCTTCAGGATGGACAAGTACAACGAACTGTTTGTGGAGGAGAAGAAGGATACCACCAAAAAAGACACCACCAGGAAGGCGTTGGCGGTAGAGCCCAAATCCATCAACATCGACATGGATCGGATCATGGAGCGCGTTGGACAGGTCAGTCCGAATTTCGGCACACAGTCGCTTCAGTTCGTAACCAGGAAAAAAGAGAAGATCACTGTCCTCTACAGCAGCGACCATGCCGAAGGGAAACCCGCCTTGTGGAAGACCGTTCTGGAACCCTTCGAGACCAACAAGACGGAGAAAATTGCCGGAACAGAGGGTTCCAATGGCTTCGACATTGTAGAGGTTGGCGACAAATTGTTCGTGCTCTCAGGCGGCAACATCTCAAAACTGAACCTCGAGGGAAACAAGACAGAAGCAATAACGCTTGGCAGTACCTTCCGGAGAAATCTTGCAGAAGAGTTTAAACAGATGTTCCAGGAAGCCTGGGCACAGATGGAGGAGAACTATTACGATACCAAATTTCATGGCACAGACTGGGCTGCCATCCGTTCGGAATACCAGCATTATGTGCCCTTCTGCAACAACCGTGCCGACTTCAGGGTACTGCTCAACGACATGTTGGGCGAGCTGAACTCCTCCCACCAGGGATTTAGCACCTTCGGCGACGATGAGAACATCTCCCTCACCAACCAGACCATGGAGACAGGCATCCTCTACGACAACCACGATCCGCTGCGGATTAAGAAGGTGCTCGACCGCAGTGCTGCCGATAAAAAATCGGTAGACCTGAAACCCGGCGACCTGTTGGTGAAAGTCAACGACAAGACAGTGGATGCTTCCGTCGACAGGAACTACTACTTCACTTCCCCCTCCATCGACAAGGAGCTCAAACTTACCGTCAGGAGGGATGGAAAGCTGGTTACCACGAAGGTCCATCCACAACAAGGGTTGGGGAACAACCTTTACGACGAGTGGATAGACAACAACCGGAAGCGGGTGGATGAAAAAAGCAAGAGCCGGATCGCCTATGCCTACATGAAGAACATGGGGCAGGGCGAACTGGAGAAATTCATCATCGACATGACGCAGCTGCTGAACAAAAAGGAGGCGCTGATCTTCGACCTGCGTTACAACACAGGCGGCAACGTGCACAACGAGGTACTCAACTTCCTCTCCCAGAAACACTACCTGAACTGGCAATACCGTGGCGGAGGATTGAGTCCGCAGCCCAACTTTGCTCCTTCCGACAAGCCCATCGTGCTGCTGGTGAACGAACAGTCGCTCAGCGATGCCGAGATGACCGCCCAGGGATTCAAAGCCCTGAAGCTGGGCAAGATCGTCGGCAACGAGACCTACCACTGGATCATCTTTACCAGCGGAGTGGGACTGGTGGATGGCTCCTTCGTGCGGATGCCCGCCTGGGGATGCTACACCCTCGATGGCAAGGACCTCGAAAAGACAGGCGTGAGACCAGATCTCCTGGTAGTCGATAGCTTTGAAGACAAGATCAACCACCGAGATCCACAACTCGACAAGGCCGTGGAGCTGATAATGAAGCAGCTGAAATAAGAAGAGATCCGTTGGTTTCATTCAACCAGGCAGGCAGTTTAGACAACCAGATTTTCAATCGACCTGTAAAGAAATAAGCCGAAACTGCTTAATATTGCACCATCAAATACAAATAACAAGAAGATGATGACCTACGAAACACCTTACCGCGTCTGTTACGCCGATACCGACCGGATGGGGATCATGTACTATGGAAACTATCCCCGGTTGTATGAGATCGGTAGAACCGATATGATTCGAACAATCTGGAAATCCTACCGGGAAGTAGAAGAGAGTGGGATCATCCTGCCGGTAAGGATGTTGCATTCGGTGTACCACAAACCGGCTCTTTACGACGAACTGCTCACCATCAGGACCATCATCAGGGAGATTCCCAAAGTTAAATTCAGGATGATTTCCGAAATATACAACGAACAGATGGAACTGATCAACGAAGGTGAGGTCACCCTCGGATTTATGGATGCTGCGACCGGTAAACCCAGAAGAGCACCGGCTGAGTTCACAGATATCCTGGCAAGATCAGGCAAATTCGCATGAAACAAGAATAGGCATTTGCAGAGAATCATCACTGTGCGGAAGTATTCAGAGCCGCCCACCTGGCGGCTGTACGAGCGGCTCCCACATTAATCGGCGCTCGTGTGTTTAAAGGAGCGTTGATTTTGTTTGGATCAGAGAGGTTTGGGGAGTGGAAAGCGGTGAAGGATTACCTTCCAAACAACAATGGCCCCATCGGATGCAATGGCCAATAAATCCCGTTAGGGATTTGATGTGGGTAGAAAATTCCAAGGCGGTAAAATTTCGCCCGTATGGGACGAAATCATATATGCTACCAGTTTTTCGGCCCGCATACAATCTCCCTGAGATTGTAAAATATGATTAAACAATTTCTGACTTCAGGGTAATTACAATTCCACGCCAGCGTGGGAAACCCCATTTTTTCCAAAAACGAATCCTGAGCAAGAATAATCCGTTTAACATGGAAGCAAGCAGCCAATAGTTTGCTGTTTAACATCACTTCGTTGCTTTTTCCCTTCTTTCATTTCACTGGCAATTGCCGAATATTAAATTTCCGGTTTGTATCATTCAACAGATTAAAAAATGCAAAATATATTTGGAGAACCATTAAAATCGTGCTGCACAAAACCAATAACCGGATTTTGCAGGGACGGATTTTGCAGGACAGATGAAGAAGACATTGGAAAACATGTCGTCTGTGTCGTCGTAACATCAGAATTTCTTCACTATTCCAAAAGCAGCGGAAACGACTTGACAACACCACGGCCCGAGTATAGTTTTCCGGGATTACAACCCGGTGACAAATGGTGCCTGTGTGCATTAAGATGGAAAGAAGCTTTTGAAGCAGGTTTTGCCCCCAAAGTGGTATTGGAGGCAACCGATGAAAGCGCATTGGAATATGTTACCATCAATGACCTTATCCTGCATGCAGAAAAGACCCATGCTTAACCTGGAATATTCTTATTTATCCCTTCCGGGGAAGTTTTATCAACTGGTAAAACCTGCTTCCTACAGCAAACCTGAAACAGTGCTGTTGAATGAGGCATTGCTGGAAGAATTGACTGTTCCATTGACCAATCAACAGGATCTTATCTCTTTTTTATTGGGAAATGAATCCGATGGCAAAACTTCTTCTTTCGCCCAGGCTTATGCAGGTCACCAATTCGGAAATTTTACCAATCTGGGTGATGGAAGAGCCATTGTGATGGGTGAATACATCACCTCTTTCCACCAACGATTTGACATTCAGCTCAAGGGAAGCGGTAGAACGCTCTATTCAAGGGGTGGAGATGGGAAGGCTACTTTAAAGGCAATGCTAAGGGAGTATCTGATCAGTGAAGCCATGCACCACCTGGACATACCTACTTCCAGGAGTTTGCTGGTGGCAAAGACAGGAGAATTGGTTCAGCGCGAAAGGGTACAGGATGGAGCCGTTTTGGCAAGGGTCATGAAGAGTCATATCAGAATAGGAACTTTTGAATATGCCCGGCATTTAGGAACAACCGAAGATTTACGGGCACTCAACGATTATACCCTCCATCGCTTGTATCCTGAAATGAAACACGAGGGGAGTCCGGCACTCAGTTTGCTCAAAAAAGTGATGGCCGTTCAAATTGATTTGGTAGTGAACTGGATGCGTGTTGGTTTTGTGCACGGCGTAATGAATACGGACAATGTATCCATCAGCGGCGAGACATTTGATTATGGACCTTGTGCTTTCATGAACGCCTATCACCCGGATACGGTTTACAGCTCCATAGACACAACGGGGCGATATGCCTTTGGAAACCAACCCAGCATCATCAAATGGAATCTCGCCAGACTGGCCGAAGCCCTGTTGCCTGTGATACATCCTGAACCATCCACTGCATTGCAATTGGCCCAGGCCTGCATCGATCAGTTTGACAACATTTGGGTGGATAAATATTATGAAATGATGCTTTTAAAATTAGGCATTGAAAAAAAAGCACCGGAGCTTTATTTGTTGGTGGACGAACTGCTGGCATTGATGCAGAAGCTGAAACTGGATTATACCAATACTTTCCTGGCGCTAACCCATGATCAGGTTGCCGGAGAAGGCAGCCTGGCTGATCCTGAATTTAATCCCTGGCTGGATAAATGGAAAAACATCCTCAACCATTCCAATGGAGTTGAACAGGCAAAAACCAGGATGAAAGAATACAATCCGGCATTTGTACCACGGAATCATTTGGTGGAAGAAGCACTGGACGCTGCAGTAAATGGAAATCTTGACTTACTGAAGCAATTGCTGGTAGTGTTGCGTAAACCCTATCATTACCACGAAAATTTGAGCCATTTTACTGTACCGCCACCTCCGGTTTTTGAAAATGTATATGCAACCTTTTGTGGCACTTAATTTCATCCACGCCAGCGTAGGAGCGGCGATCAAAGTAGATTAAATTTGCAGTTGGGTTCATTTAATAAATTAAAATAGTATGCATACCGTTGAAACAGTTTATTTAGGCGAATTGAGGACAAAAGCTATTCATGTACGCTCAGGTTCTGAATTAATAACTGACGCACCCATTGATAACAAAGGCAAAGGTGAAAAATTTTCGCCAACTGATTTGGTGGCAACTGCACTGGGGAGTTGTATGATGACCATCATTGCCCAAAGTTCAGATGCTCATAATTTTGACGTAGTTGGCACTCAACTAAAAATTACAAAGATGATGTCCAGTAATCCTCGTAAAATTAGTGAGATTATGGTGGAGTTTGATTTTCCAAAAAACAATTATACGGATAAGCAGAAGCAATTCATTGAACATGCTGCAAAAACGTGTCCGGTTGCTTTAAGTTTAGACCCAAATCTAAGACAAACATTGGTTTTTAATTACTAACCCTGCTGGTGTGAAGTCTGTCATCAAGATTTTCCGATAGCGTTCAGAGCCGGCCGCCTGGCGGCTGTACTGCGCCTCTTCATGCCTTGTAGAGCCGGCCGGCGGACGGCTCAAAGAAAAAATCGGAATCCAAATCGTACAGCCGCCAGGCAGGCGGCTCCCCAACGAACAACCACTGCAAAGAACTCAACAAAGGCGACTAATTCATCGACGACCGCGAAAAGAACGACGCCGGGGATTTTGAAGGGGAGTTGATTTTGGTTGGGTCGGGAGGGTTTAGGACTTAGAGGCAGTAAGAAAGTATCTGTTAGCAGCCTTTGTCTGCAAGTAATTTCAACCAACAAATGCAATTAAGAAAACGAGTTTTAGATTAGCTATAAATCCAGAATGCTTTTAGAATAATCATCAAGGCAAATCAGACCTGTCCTTGGAAGGACGATGTTTTTTATAGACGGATTTGCCACTAAAATTTCCTGAATTTCCTTTCGCTTTATCAGATTTGATGAATTCACTTATCTGCTTTTGATCCTGCGTGGTCAACGGCTTAGGGTCTACATAGAAATCTACATCCAATGGTTCTTTTATCATGCCCATGACTCTCAGTTATTAAAGTACTTATCAATTAATCTTAATGCTGCTTCAGTATTTCTCACCATCAGATTACTTCCTATATGAATCGCACCCAATGTATCTCTATAATGATCTAACAAAATTGTTTTTGCGGTAAAGGAAATGTATCCTTCAAATCCCCGATGGAATGCAATCCTACAAGCAAAAGCAACTAAATTTCCCGGGATGCCAAGATACACTTTATCCTTCCCAAGATTAAACGGAGCACTTTCAATTAAGTGCATGTAAACATGATCTTCTCTTTCAGAAAGGCTAATCAAACCCTGAATTAACTCAGGACTATCCAAAATTGCTAATTTGTAAACATCTCTATCCGGCTGCTTAAATTCCGCTTTCCAATTAAAAAGCCATCCGCTCTTTTTGGTAACAGTTTGTAACTCCTTATTGCCAACCAATGAAATATCAGTTTGAAAACCCTCTCCAGTGATGACTTTTTCAATCGAATTTGTCAGCTTATCGATTTCAATATCAATATACTGAGGATGGTGTTTCATTAAACAAATGTACTAAAAACTGACGAAAAAACAGAATATTTTAAGCTTTTTCTGCCATCGTTGTGCTCGCTATGCGGAAAACATACGCCTGCAACTACGGCGAAGTGCTCGGCATCTTCCCCCAGATGCAGCCACTCGAAAGGGCCTTCAGTTGCAATAGCAAATAAATCCCGGTAGGGATTTGATGTGGGTAGAAAAATTGCACGGCACGGAAATTCCGTCCCATTCGGGACGGCATCCATCATGAATTATTTTTTCTACCCACATTTCGTTCCTAACGGAACGGGAAGCAATAGGGTGTGGAAATGATGGGATGTAAAGAGGTCCGGCGGAGGTCGGAGGAACCGAATGTTGCGCTCATTCCGAATAATTTGTATTTTGGGGATTTCATGCGTAAATAATTTGTATTTTAATGGTCGCATGGAATCCCCAAATATTCATTTTCGATTGTGTGAAGATTTTATCATGGGGATTTCATTCTTTTAGCGGTGGACAATCATTACTTTTACCCTCATCATGGATCCTATTCGAACTGTAACAGTCACCCGGTACATGCAACCCCTGAGGGAAGGAGGTTCATTGCCTGCATTGGCCGAAGCCGATGATGACTTCAAGTATGTGGTAAAGTTCAAAGGCGGAGGACACGGGGTAAAAACGCTAATTGCCGAATTGATCGGCGGCGAGCTAGCCAGGGCGCTGGGTTTAAAAGTGCCTGAGCTCGTTTTTGCGGAGTTGGATGAATGCTTTGGCCGTTCCGAGGGAGATGAGGAGATCCAGGATCTCTTGAAGGCAAGTCAGGGCTTGAACCTGGGGTTGCATTTTTTATCAGGTGCCTTCACCTACGATCCGGCGGTGATGAAGATAGACCCGCTCCTTGCCTCCAAAATCGTATGGCTGGATAGTCTGATCACCAATGTGGACAGATCGTTCCGCAATACAAACATGCTCATGTGGCACAAAGAATTATGGCTGATCGATCATGGCTCCTGCCTCTATTTTCAATATACCTGGGAGGGTTGGGAGACGAAGGCGACGAGTCCGTTCCTCTATATAAAAGAGCATGTTTTGCTGCCGCAGGCTTCAAAAATGGCAGAGGCAGACCTGATTTGCAGGGAACTCATTACGGAAGCCACAATCCGGGAAATCGTCCAACTGATCCCCGACCAATGGCTTCAATGGGAATTGCAGGAAGAAACACCGGAGCAATTGAGAACCGTCTATTTCACTTTTTTAAGAAACCGTCTGAATTATTCAAACCAGTTTATTCAAACCGTCCAGGATGCAGCAGAAACTACAATATGAATACGCCATTGTGCGGGTGGTTCCGGTAGTCGAACGCGAGGAGTTTGTCAATGCCGGGGTGATCCTGTTCTGTAAAAAGGAAAAATTCATCCGGATGAAGTACAATCTTCCGCTGGATAAGCTACTGACATTGTGGCCTGATGCCGAGGCAGAGGAGATCCGCAAAAACCTGGAGGCTTTCCGCATCATCGCTGAGGGAGAAAAAGAGGGCGGACCCATTGCATCGCTCGATCCGGCCGAACGATTCCGATGGCTCAGTGCCGTGCGCAGTGCCTCGATACAAACCTCCATTCCCCACACAGGACTAAGCGCCGACCTGGAAAAAACATTCAACAACCTGTTTGATGAAATGGTGGGGTAACTTTCTTTGCCGCGGCTGGCGGATTTACCAGCCCAATCCATGTTATACATCCATCCCGTCATGGATGGCAGGTGGGTAGAAATTTCCAGCCCAGGGAAATCCCGTCCCATCCGGGACGGCATACAACATCGGGGCAATTTTCTACCCACATTTCGTTCCTAGCGGAACGGGCATCTTTGCATCTTCCTATCTTGCGATTTTTGAGCTAAATGGAGTAGAAATTTGATCTGCATGCTGAAATGGAGCCCACTTCGTATTCAAATAGGGCTCACTTTAGGAGGATTATAAGCTGAAAATCATCCGGTTTTGAGCTCGATTTGAACTGGATTACTCCGCAGCGCTGGTTCGGATTGGTCATCCGGTCTTTTCAAGCCGGAGGTTTGTAACTTCCATCTGATCGTTCCGACCTGGAGTCGTACCTTGCAGGATGGTGAATTTTTAAAACAAGACAGCCGGATAAAACGAAAGGTGTATTTTGGGATTTTTTTAGCTCTAATTAACTGAATATCGATAGTTTGCGGGGCACGGATTGCAAATCCGCGCCAGCGGGGAAACAAATGGTCATCTTACTGAAGGATTGGAGTTGGGCACAATGCAATTTAGCTCAAACAATAGACCTTCAAGAATATATTGTATATTTGCTTTATGAAACGAGCATCCCGACGCGTCGGGACATAAGGCGATGTATCCGCCAGCTGGCGGATGCGAGTTCCATGAGTACTTACAGATATTCAATAATTTAACTAATGTATTTACGAGTGAAACGAGCATGGGCAAAACCCACAAAAGGCGATGTAAATGCATTTTGTGAGTTCCATACGTACGATTTGATATTCAGTATTTTAACAATGGTATTTACGTATGAAACTGATTGATTCCAATAGAGATAAACTTTTTGAACTTTGTGAGAAACACAAGGTTAAGGAACTCTATTTTTTTGGTTCAGTCTTGACTGACAAATTCAAAGAATCAAGCGATATAGATATTCTAATCCAATTCTACCAAGTAGATTTGATGGAATATTTTGATAACTATATGGATTTTAAAGAAAATTTAGAGCAGTTATTTAAAAGACCTGTAGACCTGGTAGAAAACCAAGCGATTAGAAATCCCATCTTTCGAAAAGTGGTTGATAGAGAAAAACAATTATTTTATGAACGAAAAAGTTCTTAAATACTTGTATGATATAAAGTTCGCAATTGATGAAATAGATTCTTATTTTCTCAATCGCGAAAGACGTTTTGAAGACTACACAAAAGACACTATTCTGAAAAGGGCGATTGAAAGAGATTTAGAAATTATCGGGGAAGCTATCAACAGAATTTTAATAATTGACCCGGAATTTCCAATTCAAAACGCCAGAAGAATTGTTGGTTTGCGAAACCAGATTATTCATGCATACGACAATATTTCTGATGAAAATGTTTGGGGAATAATTATCAATCACTTACCAGATCTCGAAAAAGAAATCGAAGGATTAATTCAATAACAGGGCCCAACATGTGGTCAAAAATATTGAGGCTGAAAATTCCCAAACCGGGGAAATCCCGTCACATCCGGGACGGCATCCAAAATCGCTGCATTTTTCTACCCACATTCCTTTCCTGGCGGAACGGGCGACTGTACCTTCATTTGCCACCGCAATCTGTGCAAGAAAAGCCAAACCCTTATCGACGACCGCCAAAAGAACGGTGCCGGCGAGTTTGAAGGGGAGATGATTTTGTTTGGATCGGAAAGGTTTCGCGATTGGGAGGCAGTGAGGGAATATCTGCTGAACTAATCCAATCCGATCCGGAACATTGGTTTCAAATCCCGGCAGGGATTGCAGGTGGGTAGAAAATTCCAAAATAGTAAAATGTCGTCCCGAATGGGACGATATGCATCATCAGCGCATCTTTCTACCCACATTCCGTTCCTGGCGGAACGGATAGCTAGATAGATATCTCATTGTTGCAGTTTTAATCGCAGATATTTAAATGCTCATTAACTTTATAGAGATTTGAAAGATTTCTAGACTTTATTCTAAATTGACTCCGTTTTTTAATTTCCGGTTTTATTGAAGCATGCTCCATTTTGATCCCAGGATCATAATAAATATTACCTGTAGCCAACTCTCTTAGGAATAGTTGAAAATCCGTTCCAATCCCAAGAATGATATTATTTCCATATCGATACTCGCGTAAATTGTCAATTACAGATAGAGAAGGGATATAACAAGCTTGATTATGTTTGCGATTCCAATGAAGCAATAAAGATGAAAAACTCCAAGAAGCAGCTTCGTTAGAATAATTATCTAACAATGCAATTCGACCGTTTGTACTTCTAATCTTACCGCTTTCCACATCGAATCCAATAAGTCTCATCTCCAAATTGGTAAGTGATGAACGTATACCAGATTTGTGGATACCCCCAAAATTCAATCTGTCCTCCTTCCCTGATTTATCTAAGTAACCATACCTCCTAATAAAAGATTCTATTCCTTCGGTTTTGTATAATCCATCAGTTGGTTCGGGAGTCATAAGAGTAATTACAGCAGAATCTGTGTTCAAAAAATTAGATACACCAAATTGTTTTATTTCCCATCCAAGATAGTCTGGTTCCGAATATCCATTAGGAGTAATACCTAATTCAGCTTCTAATGTGTAACCACCGCAATTTCTTGATTCGCATGGCAAGACATTTCCATTTCTATCCAATCTTTTTGATTTAATCCATCCTAATTGATAGATCCGAAGTAATTCAGCGATTAATTGTGCCTTATTATTGGCAACTGTCGGTAATTCAATTACTTTAAAGACTCCATAGTCAGACATTGATTTCTCATTCTCAACTTCTTTGGCAATAACAGAATCAGGAGCAGCCGCATACCCTAAAACAGTCCCATTCTTTGAAACTGCAATAAATAATAGTCGATCTGCAAGTCGTTGTGTCATCAACTCAGATGGTGCCATTTTACACTTAGCAAGGAATCCCGAAAATCTAACTTCAGGGTACTTGGGATAGAGGATAAGCTGAGATTGCGGTGCAGGATAATGGTTTCCATCCTCACCAATCCATGAGAATTTAATAGTTGCTTTAAACCTTTCTTTTTTCCAGTCACCAGCTTCTTCATTCTTGATCTCAGAAATAGGCAATATGTTCAAAATATCAAAGCTACCTGCTAAATAAATCTGATTCTTCGAATTGTCGTTGGGTGAAAGACGCTTTACATAAATTTTAGAACAACCATTATCATTGAATAGATTTTTAAGTTGCATTAGGTTCATTGATTTCTCTTAGGGCTTTTACGATGTTTTTACCAACTGCTTGTATTAATGGGGTTACAACTGAATTTCCAAATTGTCTGTATGCTTGATTATCTGAAACTGGAATTATAAAAGAATCTGGAAAACCTTGAAGTCTTGCACATTCTCTAGGCGTTAAGCGTCTTGGATTTTTCCCTTCTTGAGGTATTAAAATTTCGGCACCATCCTTATAATACCTTGCACTCATGGTTCTAGAAATTCCATTTAAATCAGTCAAACCAAACCCAAACCCATTCCCTTTTTCTTTATGCTTTTTTGCATATGTCTGAAGGTAATCCCAAAGTTTATTTGTCAGTGTGTATTTTTCGTGTGGGTTTGTTTCAAGAATCGAACCGATAGTTTTATCTACCGGCGGCATAATTGGAAATTGAAAATTCTCATTGCCATGGTAGATGTTCTTGTCAAAGCCAACAATTATAATACGTTCGCGATGTTGCGGAACGAAATGTTTCCCGTCTAAAACTTTGTAATGAATTGAATATCCAAGTTCATTTAAGGTGTTTTTTATTACTTCAAATGTTCGTTTTTTATCATGAGAAATAAGATTCTTAACATTCTCCAACATGAATGCTTTTGGACGTTTGGCTTTTATGATCCGAGCTACATCAAAAAAAAGTGTTCCTTGAGTTTCATCGAGGAAACCATGACTTTTCCCTAAACTATTCTTTTTGGAAACACCTGCAATTGAAAATGGCTGGCAAGGAAAACCTCCCAATAGAATATCGTGATCTGGAATGTCTGATTCAAGTATTTTTGTAATATCTCCAAATGGGACCTCTCCAAAATTTGCTTCATAGGTTTTCTTTGCAAACTTATCCCATTCCGAAGTGAAAACGCACTTGCCCCCATGATTTTGGAACGCTAGCCTTATACCTCCAATGCCTGCAAACAAGTCAATAAATTTGAATGTCGGATTTTCTGTAGGAGGAAATTGAATATCCCACTTAATTGGCAATTGCAAATCATTAAAAAGAGGCAATTTTTGGTGATTAGATATTTTGGTTCGATAGGAAACCAAATTATCTTCAGTAATCATATTATAAAATCCAGAATCTCCACCTTGCAAATAATGAGTAAACGCAGCCTGCTGATTCTTATCATCATTTTCAGGTTTCAACTCAAGTAAGTTTTTTAGAACAGTATATTTTATCTTTGCCATTACCTTTCCTTATCAAATCCTTTAAAAAATGATTCAAAACTCTCTCCCAATGCCGCAATTATCTTTTCAATATTGACTATCGCAACATTTCTCTTCCCGTTTTCAACACTGGCCATGTAAGTCCTGTCTATTTCTGCTTTTAATGCTAATTGCTCCTGAGAGAGCCCATTGGACTTTCTCAGTTCTTTGATCCGCAGACCAATTTTAGTACGTATATCCATAGGGTTAAAAGTATCTACCTGTTGATTATAAGTCAACGGATTATAAGTCACATTTGATTTATTTACATCAATGTGATACCAAATTTTGAATGTGGTTTCGGGATTAACGAATCTCAGAAATGAGATTGATTAGAGTGTATTCTATATTGGTTGGCTTAAGTTCACATTCCCAAACCAGTATGACTTTCCAACCTACAACTTGCAGCGCAATTTCCGCCTCCTTATCCCTCGCCGCAGTTGCCTTTACTTTCTGCAACCACCATTCCGTCCGTGTTTTGGGTAACACAAAATAACGGCATCCCTTGTGGTAATGCCAAAAACAACCATTTACGAAAATGACCGTCTTGTATTTGGGAAGGACAATATCCGGCTTTCCCGGTAGGTCTTTCACATGCAACCGGTAGCGAAATCCGTTTTTAAACAGGAACCTCCGCACCAGCATTTCAGGCTTGGTATCCTTGCTCCGGATCCTGCTCATGTTGTAGCTCCTTATTTCGGGTTCGTGAACGTCGGCCATGGTGGGGGAATAATTGTCTGAATCAGAATTGACCAGAATTTACAGAATTAAAGAATTAGCCAAATTGGGGAAACGGCAGAATTAAAAAGGTGTTTGGAGATGTGGCCAAGTTGTTTTCAGTCGAGATATAGCAAGATGGTTGAATTGCAGAAAGATAATCACATGGGGGGAAATTGCATTTCTCTGCAATGGAGCTTATTGTTCAATGAACATTGAGATCTCTTCTTTTAATTTTGGCAAATGATTGATTACAATACTCCATATCATATCGTCAGAGATTTTATCATAACCATGGGCAATGCGATTTCGTGCCCCAATGATTTTTTGAACGTTTTCAATTTTGAAATCTCTGTCTTTTCTTAGGATCCTATTAGCTGCTTCACCAATAATTTCTATGTCTCTTTCAACAGCTCTTTTGGTTCTGATATCATTGATGTACTCCTCAAATTTCTTAGGCCTTCCTTCAAAATAGCTTTCAATTTCCGTGATCGATTGCAAGATATCGAATAACCAGGTTTTAATTTCATTGTCCATAAAGCTGCAATTTACTAGAATCAATGGATTGTCTGAGGTAAGGGTTCTTGATTGCCTGGTCTTCCAGAAGATCTATCTCCCTTTTCAGAAGAGTTTGCAAAGATTGTTTAAAATCAAAATAATTATCAGCATAATCATACAATTCAACTCCCTGAAAATCTACTATCAAGTCAATATCACTGTCTTTTTTAAATCTGTCGGATAAGACAGAGCCAAAAACAAACAGTCGTTTGACTTTGTACAACTTGCACAAATTGCGAATATTTTCAATGTTGCTTTCAATCAAATTCATAGATCAAAAGTATGAAAAAAATAAAGATCAAGTTCAAAGGAAGAATATTGGGTAACACGAAATAGCGACATCCCTTGTGGAAGTGCCAGAAGCAGCCATTCATAAGAATAACTGTCTTGTATTTCGGTAGTACAATATCTGGCTTTCCTGGTAAGTCTTCTACATGCAACCGGAACCGAAATCCGTTTTTAAACAGAAACCTCCGCACCAGCATTTCCGGCTTGGTGTCCTTGCTCCGGATTCTGCTCATGTTGTAGCTTCTTACTTCGGGTTCGTGGACGTC
>CAZGSQ010000086.1:0-5988 GCA_964528535.1 uncultured Tangfeifania sp.
ATGTTAAGAAACTGCAACGGAAACTTGATGGCGATGAGAAAAAACTATTGAAAGACCCTAAGAAGAAAAAATGACCGCAGATTAAGAACACCAGGCGGTAACAAAGTGTAGCGGGCAATAAGGGTTTCCGTGGTATTCGAGCATTCAGCCCAGTTCAAACTTCGGTATCGGTGGACAGGAAAGTGGCCCGCAATCCCTTACTACACATAGCGTCAAACGTTGTAACCAATGCTAATAAGTTCTGCATAAACTAAAAATAAATTGGATTAAAGTAAGTAATTATTTACCTTTGCCCTTAAACAAATCTTAGATGAAGTGTTCTGAATTATATCGAATACTGGTAAATGATGGATGGTATCCAGTTACCCAGAGCGGTTCTCATGTTAATATGAAACATAATTCAAAGCCAGGAACAATTATTTTCCCTAATCATGGAAGTCAAGAACTTGGAAAAGGACTTGAGCTTAAAATCAAGAAAGACAATGGATTAAGATAAAAACTGAGGCACATGAAAACGATAAAGAAAAAGATTAAAATGATTGTAGAAAAAACTGATACTGGTTTTTCTGCATATTCTGTCGATTATCCAATTTTTACAACAGGAAAGAGTATTTCTGATTTGATTAGTAATACTTATGAAGCATCAAATCTATACTATGCTGATCAACAGATTAATATCACACAGGAGAATCTGAAATTCGAACTTGATTTCAGACAATTCTTCCAATATTATAAAGTCATCAACTCCAAATTTCTGGCAGATAAGATTGGTATGAATGCAACCTTATTGTCACAATATGTTACCGGACACAAAAAACCATCTGAAACACAAACGGAAAAGATATTAATGGGTATTCATCAAATTGGAAAAGAACTCGCTGAAATAAACCTGATTTACAAGTAGCCAGCACTGGTTACAACAAACGCCAAATGCCATGCGGGATCAAGAAAGTGCCCAATTCTCCCCTGCCTGCAAAACAAAACTAATTGGAACTAACCAAACCATAAACCCGCCCGGCACTTGGCATCGCAACGTTGTAGTTCATGCATAAATTTCAGAGCGAAAAAACTCGTAAATAGAAAAAGAATCATCTAATAGTACAAACTAATTAATTCTATGGTATGGATAATATTAAACAAACCTCAGGTGAGTATTTTAGGTCTTTAATAATTGTATTTTTTGGGCTAATAATAGGGCAGGTTATTTTTGGACTCTTATCATTCTTTTTAGTTAGTACGAAAAGATTTAGTTCGGAAGGAGCAGATTTGAGTAGTGTTTTTATATATGTAGTCCCGATTTTTGTTCTTGCTGGATTTATTTTAAGTAGCCTTATATTTAAAAATCGATTGAAAGCCATAGATAGAAAATCAAGCTTAATGATAAAACTAGATGCATACCGTGCGGCGCTGATAGTAAGATATGCTTTATTGGAAGGCCCATCCATGTTTGCAATAGTTGTGTACTTGGTAACTGGAGGTATCATTTTTATACTATTGGCTGCTTTAATAAATTTTTATTTTGTAACGATAAGACCTAATAAAGAGAATGTTATAAAGGATTTAGATTTAAACCCAAATGAAGAACAGATCCTTAACGATCCAAATACCAAGATATAATTTCGATCTTACACGAACTACAGCAGCGTGCATAATCAATTGCTTGGCATTAAGTTGCGAAAAGCATCACTTTGGGGTACACCGGTATATCTCGATACAGAATCACTTTGGCAACGCAACTGATCATACACGCGGACGTAAGTGGCAAGCGTAAGAACCTTAGAGCAAACTCGAAATTTGAGTCTGAAATTTAGTGATACTGGCGTTTTTTTTTATATTAGGGTATGAATAGGCCAGAGCAAATAGGACTTGATTTTGAAGTTGACAAACTGACCAACTCCATTGAAAATATAGTCACAGGTGACAACTTTGCAACCGATATCTCCATTATCTCAATTGTTGATCTAAAGAATGTAACCAAAAAAAATGGTTGGCAATTTGACTGGAAACTGGAGTTCAAACAGCCGAAAAAAGATGTTTACAAGCTTACAATTGTAAACAATCAATCTATTATTCAGGGACTTATAAGCCTTGAAGTAAAATCGGATCATGTGTACATGTACTTGGTTGAGAGTGCTCCGTTTAACAAAGGGAAAACAAAAGTTTACGCCGGTGTATCTGGAAACCTGGTTGCATTCGCATGTAAACTTGCATTTCAACGGGGGTATGAAGGGAATGTTTCCTTTTTTAAATGAAATTTTGTGCTTCGTTTCAAGTTCAGTACTGGCAGACAGTTTTGAGCTTCGCAATCGCAACTTCTTATAGCTGCAGACCGTTGGGCGCAAGCTTGGGAAACACAATCTCCGAAGAAATCATTATATTTGGAAAAAAAAATGCAACTGATTATTGAAAAACGGAGGGAAGATTTAAAGACTATATGTCAGGCTCTTAAAATCAAAAGACTTTATGCCTTTGGCTCTGTTGTATCCGACAAATTCACTGAGAAAAGCGATATCGACTTTCTGATTTCATTTTCCGACAGTTTGACAGTTGATGAGTATACAAATAACTATTTTTCACTTCATTACAGGCTTAGAGAACTTTTCAATAGAGAAATTGACATAGTCACAGAAAGAACTTTATCAAACCCATACTTCATAGAGAGCATTAACGAAACGAAAGAATTGATTTATGAAGCTTAAGATAAAAAATGCCTTTTCGACATAAATACCTCAATTGATTCAATCTTTGAATATTTAGACGGAGAGCGGAATTTCTTTGAATACCAGAGAAATAAGCTTTTGCGTCGAGGAATAGAACGAGAAATTGAAATCATTGGAGAAGCAATGAACCGAATCCTGAGGATTGATCCTAATTTTATAATTGAAAATTCAAGACAAATCATAGACACCCGAAATTGGGTGATCCATGGTTATGACAAAGTTGATGATGTGATAATCTGGGGTATTATATCTAATCACCTACCCAAATTGAAAAAAGAGATTGAAGACTATTTAAGAACTGAATAACACGAAAGCCAGCGCATAATCGAGTAGACGGCCCCGCCAGATAGACTGACGGGGAGCGCCTCTCACACCACTGTACGTACGGTTCTCGTATACAGCGGTTCATTAAGATGTGGAGCAATTTTCTCGTAATAGCTTAGCAAAGCCTCATAACCTCTTTTGCGCAGGTGTTCCAATGTAATCGTTGTAATCAAAATCGGGCTCTGGGCAACAGCCCATCCACCCATTCGGGTTCTACTCCATAAATAGGCATGATCCTGGTCAACTCCCAATCTGATGAAGTTCTTCCTCTTTCGTTCAGGTTTCTTCCAGTGATGCCAGATACAGTACCTCAGCCGGTTGCGCAGCCATCCGTCCAATTCCCTTAGCTTGCCCTGAATACTTGCCATTCGAAAGTAGTTGAGCCAGCCATGAGCGGTTATTTTGAGCTTCTGGATACGTTCGTCGAAGGTACTTGGAGTGGTTTTCCGTGTGATGATTTTGAGTTGCTGCTTGAGCGATTTCCAACTTTTGTCGCTTACCACCAACTGGTATTTACCTTTCTCGCCCTTCACATACGTGGGAACAAATCCGTATCCCAGTAACGTAAAGCAGAACGTTTAAAGAAAGAATATTATGAAGACAAATCAAGAAAATAAGCTTGTTTCCTGGGACGATCACCTGGATAATAAATATGGGAATTTGGGTAATCCTTCAAGAGAAAAATATGAAGAAGACTTTGAGAATTTTAGAATTGGTGTACTTATACAAGAAGCCAGAAAACAACAGAATCTGACTCAAGAGGAACTTGCCTTAAAATGTGGAACGACAAAAAACTACATTTCAAGAATAGAGAACAATGCCAGCGATATCAGGCTATCGACACTTATGAGAATAATTCGCGAGGGTCTTGGTGGACATCTTAAATTAAGTCTTGAAATTTAGTGTAAAATAGTACAAAGGCACACACAAACGCTAAATGCCAAGCGGGGTGAAGTGAACGCATAAATTTTTACCTGTCGGCAACACCTAAAAACTAGACACAAAAACGAACCATAAACCCGCCCGGACGTTAGCGGCAAGTGTATACCCTGAAACAACCTGATAGATTTGATTACTTTTGATTAAAATATTGGATTATGGCGACAATTTTAAAATCTGACCAAAGAGAATTTCAAGAAAGTCCCCAGAAGATTGATAATTTCAGAATATTTACCGATGTATCCAGGGTTAAGAACAAGATTAATCCACAAAATTTAAATTTTGATTTAAGGCAGTTAAATCCTAACCAATATTCTGCACCTTACCATTTTCATAGATTTGCCGAAGAATTATTTGTAATCATGTCTGGTTCTGCAACATTAAGGACCCCAAATGGATTAGAGATTGTTAATAGTGGAGATTTGATTTTCTTTGAGATGGGAGAAACAGGAGCGCATCAATTATACAATCACACAACAGAGAATTGTACATTCATGGATATACGGACTTATATTGGTTTTGATGTATGTGAATATCCGGATTCAAACAAATTGTTTATTGCACCTACCTATGAGATATTCGATAAGGATTCTCAAGTAAGTTATTTTCTTGGAGAGGAGAATATTGTTGAGAAATGGAAACAAATTGAGAATAAGGAAAAATAACACAAGCCGCCAGCACGGGTTTTGCATCAGACGGGCTGACATGTAAATTCAAGCTACCCACTTGCCATCTCACTTCGGGCTGATACCAGAAAATGCAATAGAAATGTAACTGAACTGTATTCAATCGATAACATCATTTTTCAAATCTTTACGCAACGAAGGAGGCAGATCGACAGATGCTCCTCTAACGGGAAGATAAACACCTGCCTTTTTGTCCTTGGCGGCATGACAACGGGCGGCAATGTGTGCGAAATAACTGAAAAATGAATCCTATGGCGATCTCCAAAACCATCTTACTACTACTAATTTTTCTGTTGACAACATTCCCTTTCGACAAGCCAACACCCTGCGAATCTGCCCCTAAACCAACAAACACCGCCTCACGGCAACCTGAGCTTAAAATTCTGACCTGGAACATCTACATGCTCCCCTTCTGCTCCGAAATCCACCGGAATTGCAAAAGGGCCACCTCAATTGCCCGCGAAATCGGAGCCTACAACTACGACATCATCGTCTTTGAGGAGGCCTTCGACTACAAGGCCAGAAGAATCCTCAGGAGTCAGTTGAAGGCTGAATATCCCTTCATCTACGGCCCAGCCAACGAATCAGCCTTCTCTTTCAAGACAAACAGCGGAATCTGGATCCTGAGTAAGATTCCGCTCAGGCAACTGGAACAGATCGAATTCAAAAACCGGTTTGGCATCGACGCTTTCGCACGCAAAGGGGCCGTTCTCTTCGAAGGTGAGTGGCTGGGCCAGCCATTTCAACTGCTCGGAACCCATCTCCAGGCCAATAGTCCCGACAGTGTCAGGATCGGCCAGTGCAGCGAGATTGCCAATAAACTGCTGAAAAAATATGTCAGGAATGAGGTCCCGCAAATCGTTTGCGGCGATTTCAACATCGAATTTGAGGACAAAGCGAACTATACCAGCATGCTGCACCTGCTGGAAGCAGAAAACGGACAGCTCCGGGGCAATTTGCAGAGTTCATTCGATGAGGTAGACAACAAACTTGCCCTTAAGGAGAACGGAAAAAAACAGCTGATAGATTATGTCCTCGTTCGCAACGCAAAAAGTATTAAAAATATGGAGCGACAGGTGTTCGTCCTGAAAGATGTTTCCAATGACCTCTATTCCGATCTCTCCGACCATTACGGCATCGGCGCAGTGGTCCGTTTTGACAAGAGCTTGCCTGTTCTTTCCCTCCTGAACCAGTAGGGATGAACCTTTCGGAACACTAAATCCGATTCTCGCTTGCATCAATTCATTTTTCGGTGCATGAAATCCATTTCTCGCTTGCATGAATTCATTTTTCGGTACATGAAATCCATTTCGCGGTTG
>CAZGSQ010000086.1:6088-15911 GCA_964528535.1 uncultured Tangfeifania sp.
CATCAATCCATTTTTCGGTACATGAAATCCATTTCGCGGTTGCATCAATTCATTTTTCGGTGCATGAAATCCATTTCGCGGTTGCAACAATCCATTTTTCGGTACATGAAATCCATTTCGCGGTTGCATCAATCCATTTTTCGGTACATGAAATCCATTTCGCGGTTGCATCAATTCATTTCTCGCTCCTACCAATTGATTTTTCGGTCCCATAAACTGACATTGCGTCATGCTAAACCCATAATTCTCTATCGCAAATTGATTTTTCTCTTGCTCAATCAGTACCAATTCCATTTTAACGGAATTTGAATTAAATTCACAAATAAATAAGAGACCGTTTAAATTTCTCTTTATTCAAATTTTGCGATAATTTCAGATAAAAAGAACGTGCCGTAGGCATGAAATATGGGTAGAAATCTAAATGCTACGTAGGATATCTCGTCCCATCCGGGACGAAATTCTCGATTAGCATTTTATTCTACCCACATACAATCCCTCACGGGATTTAGAAATAAATTTTAAACAGTTTCTAAATCATCTGTTAAAAATTTATGCAATCCCTGTGGGATTTGTATGTTTTTTAATTTCGCAGGCATTAAAAAGGAGCGCAATAAGCCATTGGTAAAAATAAAAAATTGAACTTTCAACAGACAAAAAATAGAGCCTATGTCAGAAATATCTGCTTCACCCATTGCTGAATTTACCCTCAAAAACAGTCAAAGGAGGGTCGTGTACATCTGGCTTTGCCTGATGGTTGGTTTCGTGTTCTCTGTTTTTCTGCCCACGCTCATTGGGCTGGATGGATTTAACGGAGGATTCGCCCTCAGCTTTTTCGCGGCATTCATGGTAATAATTTCGTTGGTGGTCATCCTGATCTACCATTCACGTGCCAACATGCTCGACCGGATCCTTCATGGAGAGGGCAAGATTGCCGTTTGGCACTATGCGCAGGAAGAGTGGAACCGGTTTGTCTCGAAAGATTACGAAGAAGACAAAAAACTGAAAACAAAGCTGTTCCTGCTAATCGCCGGCATCTCAGTCATCATTGGCTGCGTGCTTGCTGCCGCCTACCGGAGCCTGCTCTTCGCTCCCATCATCCTGGCCTTGATTGCGGTAGTTGCCATCCCGGCCATCCTGGCACCGCGCTACAGGCACCACAAACTGCTTCGTGCACCCGCACAGGTACTTATCGCCGAAAACGGGGTGATCATCGGCACCATGTTTCACCTCTGGGTAAAATTGGGGGCGCGCCTCGACGAGGTCACGCTCAAGACCGAACCCGAAACAAGCCTGATCGAGTTCAGGTACTCTATCCCAACCCGTAATGGACGGCAGGAGGAGATCGCCCGCGTGCCGGTGCCCTACGGAAAAACGGAAGAGGCAGCGCGCATTGTGCGACACTTCAACATGATGGCGTCTTAGAAATATTACAAACCTCTATGGAACTAAAATTCATTGCCATCACAAAAGAAGATCTGCCCGCCATCAAGGAGATCTACGATTGGTACATCGAAAATTCGACCGCAACTTTTCATACCGAACCAATTCCTATCAGCGAGCTGAAGGAGTTCATACACATAGACCATCCCGTTTACAGATCGTTCCTGATCATGGTGAGCGGTGAGCTTGCCGGCTATTGCTTCCTTACCTACTACAAAAAACGTCAGGCCTATGACAGAACTGCAGAGGTGACCCTCTATCTGAAGGCCGAATTTCATGGTTTGGGTATCGGTAAAACAGCGATGAATTTCCTTGAGCAACATGCAAAGCAAGGAGGCCTGAAGAACCTGATTGGCATCATCACGGGCGAAAATAAGGCAAGTATTTCACTGTTTGAGAAATCCGGGTACGCAAAATGCGCCCATTTCAAGCATGTCGGGGAGAAATTTGGCAGAGTCCTGGATGTGGTTGCCTATCAAAAAGAGGTGATTCCGGATGGAATCAACCAATGCTGATTTTGTATTATCTTCAACCCGCTTTTCGAAATACGCAAACCATGACTAAAAAAATGTACCTGCTCCTCTGTCTGACCTGGACAGTGTTGCTTCCCGTGACTGCTCAACCCATTGCCAAGAAGCCACTTGCCCATTCGGTATACGACACCTGGAAAGAGTTGTCCAAACCAGCAGTTTCTGCCAACGGACTTTTTGTATCTTATGAACTCAATCCGCAAAAAGGAGACGGATATCTTCACATTCAACGACTCCAGACCAACAGGCACGACTCCCTGCCACGTGGTGCTGAGGCCACTTTCAGCAGCAGCTCAGATCTTCTTGCTTTTAGGATCAAACAGCCAGAGAATGTGCTCCGCAAACTAAAACTGGCCAAGACAAAGAAGGAAGATCTACCCAAAGACTCCCTGGGAATCAGGTTGCTTTCGGCCGATTCTACCGTGAAAGTTCCGGGGCTTAAATCCTTCCAGCTGCCAAAAGAGGGCGGAGCCTGGATCGCCTACCTGCATGACCTGCCCAAGGAAACCGTCAAACCCAAAAAAGATCTGTCGGATACCCTGAAGGTGAAGGCGGCAAAGGACAGCACTTCCCTGAAGGTGAAGCAAGATCCGAAGAAAGAGGGTGACAAGAAACCTAAAAAGAGTGGATTCAGCGAGACAGAGATCTCCCGGCTGACTATCACCAATCCTCTGACAAGGTCGACCTTTATCTTTGACAATGTCACCGAAGCATCCTTTTCTAAAAATGGTGCCTTGTGCGCCTTCATTACCATGAAAAAGGACACCACCGATTCTACCACTGTTCAGCTATTCGACACCCGCAACCTGCAGACCAGAAAGCTTTTTGGCGGCAAAGGATTGGCCAAAAAGGTCCTGCCAGATGATGCCGGTCAACAGGTGGCATGGCTCTTTACCGCGGATACGGCCAAAATCAAACATTTCAACCTGAATCTTTGGAAAGAGAAAACGGCCGGCGCGCTGGTAGTTGCCGACACCCTCACACACGGATTGCCCAGAAACTGGGAGCCCAACGAAAATGGCAGGATTAGCTTCTCGGAAGATGGTTCAAAGCTCTATTTCGGCACGGCACCCAAGCTGCCGACACTGCCGAAAGACACTTTGCTCGACGAAGAGAAGAGCAAAATCGATGTCTGGAACTGGCAGGATGGCCGACTTCAATCACAGCAACTCAAGGAATTGGAGAGTGATACAAAGCAAAGCTATCTGGCAGTCTACAGGATTGCAGAAAAGAGCCTCCTTCAGTTGTCCGACACACTTGTTTCGAGGGTACGAACCATCCGCAAGGGAAATGCAGAAGTTGCCATCGGTTTCGCTGAAAAACCATACGAAATGCTCTCCTCCTGGGAGGAAGCCAGCTACCGCGATGTCTATCTGATCGATCTCAAGACGGGGACAAAGCGTTCGGTGTTGACAAGGAAATCTTTCACTGCTGAACTATCCCCGGAAGGGAAATATCTTTATTGGTATGAAGCAAATGACAAAGCATGGTTTTGCATGGACCTGGCAAAAGGCGAGAAAAAGAACCTCACCTCGGCAGTACCGGTGGCATTTTACAACGAAAAACAGGATACACCTTCGCAGCCTGGTCCATACGGGGTGGCCGGCTGGACCAAAGACGATGCCGCTGTGTTGATCTACGACCAGTACGACATCTGGCAATTTGACCCCAGGGGAATCAAGGTGCCACAGAACATCACCCTCAGCGGGCGAAAAGAAAAATGCACCTACAGGTACGTCAATCTCGACCCCGAAGCCTTGTCAATTCATCCAACTGATCCAATGCTCCTGAAAGCAGTCGAGGAGGAGAGTTGCAGGCAGGGCTTTGCCACCCTGAAACTGAATGCCCCCGGTTCACTCAGTAGCCTGATCAGGCAAGACAACGATTTCACAATTCCTGTAAAGGCAAAGAATGCAGAGAGGATAATCTGGCAAAAATCATCCTACCTCGCCTATCCCGATCTTTGGGAGAGCAGGATGGATTTTATGGATGCCCGGAAGTTGTCTGTCGTCAATCCGCAACAAAGTCAATATTGGTGGGGAACCGTCGAACAGATCAAATGGACGACGCTCGAAGGGAAAGAGATGAAAGGGTTGCTTTACAAACCCGAAAATTTCGATCCATCCCGCAAATATCCGATGATCATCTATTATTACGAACGCTATTCCGACAAGTTGAATTCGCACTACGTCCCATCACCGACGAGATCTACCGTGAATTTTCCCTATTACAACAGCAATGGATACATTGTGTTTGTGCCTGATATTACCTATTCTACGGGTCATCCTGGCAAGGATGCCTACAATTCCATCATGAGTGGGACGCTTGAACTGCTCAAGAGACCCTATGTGGATGCAGCGAACATGGGCTTGCAGGGACAAAGCTGGGGAGGATACCAAACCGCCTTCATGGTCACGCAAACGGGCATGTTCAAGGCGGCCATGGCAGGTGCACCTGTCAGCAACATGACTTCGGCCTATGGCGGAATTCGTTGGGAAAGTGGCGTCGTCAGGGAGTTTCAGTACGAACATGGCCAAAGCCGGATCGGAGGAAACCTCTGGGACAAGCGCGAACTTTTTATTGAAAATTCTCCCATCTTCTTCGCCGACCGGATCACCACTCCCCTTTTGATCATGAGCAACGACAACGACGGGGCCGTTCCCTGGTACCAGGGAATCGAGCTCTTCACCGCGATGCGACGCCTGGGCAAGCCGGCCTGGCTGCTGGTGTACAATGGCGAAGAACACAACCTCACGAAGCGTCCGAACCGGCAGGATTTGTCGGTACGGATGAGCCAGTTCTTCGACCACTACCTCAAGGGCGCACCGGAGCCAAAATGGATGAAACAGGGAGTCCCTGCACTCTTGAAGGGGAAAGATTCAGGGTACTGAGAACAATCATTTGCCTGCCTGGCGATCAGGGTATCTGCCAAACAATACAAATGAGCGTCTATCCGCCTTAAAATGTAATTTCTGTCCGGGAAAATGGCGCCCTGTAACAATGCCCTTCCCTGGTGCGTATACCCACCAGGTTGGAATGAATTTGTAGTTACATGATGCATGAAAAATAAGAAAAGAATCTTCGGAATCGTTGTTCCACTGCTGCTGGTTGCTTTTGTTTGGTTCGAATGGGACAGTTGGTTTACCATGCCACCTGAACCAGTATATTCGGCATCCGCCGAACCGCACAGGATCATGCTCTCCTGGTCGGGCGATGCTTTGACCACCCGTGATGTCACCTGGGAATGTGATACCTTGGCCAAAACAGGCCAACTCCAGCTGGTGCCAGTTGCGACAGGGAAGGACACTGTTGTATTTGCTGCTGCTGCCAAAATCGTGAAGAGTGCCGGAGGAGCATCGGCCTTCTTCAAAGTTCTAATGAAGGACCTCAAGCCGGGAGACAGCTACAATTACAGGGTCGGCAACGAAAAACGATGGTCGGAGTGGAACAAATTCCGTCTGCCGGGCAGCAGTGATTCCTCTTTTACCTCCGTCTTTATGGGTGATGTACAAGATACGCTGCACGGCGTTTCCGAAAAGATTTTTCACAGGGCATATGCTGCAGCACCCAACACAGCCATGATGATTTTCATCGGTGACATGATCGAACGACCCCACGATGCCTATTGGCAACAATTTATCGGGGCAGGCGGAACAATTTTCAGTTCAGTACCGGTGATTGCTACTCCCGGCAACCATGAATATTACAAAGGTTTGTTTCCCAAGATAGACGAGAGATGGATGGAACATTTTTCCTTCCCGCAGAACGGACCACCCGACTTTTTAGGAAGGGTCTGCTACTGGGATTACCTGAATACCCGGTTTATCAGTCTCGACAGCAATGGCATCAACTCGGTTCCGGAGGCATTTGAACAACGGAACTGGCTGAAATCGGTCCTCGAGAAGACACACCAGCGCTGGATCGTGCTGATGATCCACCATCCTTTTTATTCCACCACTCCTGGTCGAAACAACATCCACCTGCGCTGGCTTTTCAAATCATTGCTCGACAAATACCATGTAGACCTCGTGCTGCAGGGTCACGATCACTCCTACGGCAGGGCGGCGCACATCTCCTCTTCAGATCCTGGGAACAGCCGTGGACCCATCTATGTAGAATCCCATGCGAGTCCGAAATTGTATGAGATCAACTTCTCAGACAAGATGGACAAACTGGCATCCAATACCCAGATGTACCAACTTCTTGATTTTTCGAAAGATTCGCTTAGATTTCGGGCATTTACCTTCGAGGGCAGCTATTTTGATGGGTTCACACTCAAAAAAGATGCAAGCGGAAATACCACCTTTTTCGACCATGCTCCAGCGAATGAAGCCAGATACCTGAAACCTACCAGGAAAAAGCTCCTCAAAAGTTCCGCAAAAGAACGCGAAGATGAGGACAAGCAGGCCGCCGAATGGCTACGGTCAAAAAATCGCTGATTTTGATTATTTTTGTGGCTGTTCGCTCTTGCTGAACGCGAATATCTTCCTACTCCGGAGGGCAAATCAGCGAAAACTGATACATGAGTAAACTTTCTGTCGTCATCATCACCTACAATGAAGAGGCAAACATCCACAGGTGTCTCTCTTCTGTCAATGATTTTGCAGATGAGATACTTGTCGTCGATTCCTTCTCGACTGATTCGACCAGGGAGATCTGCCTGCAATTCGGAGTTCGTTTCGTGGAGCATGCTTTTGAAGGCTACGTGGAACAGAAAAATTATGCGGCATCTCTTGCCATGCATGACCTGGTGCTCTCCCTCGATGCAGACGAAGTACCCGACGCAACGCTTCGGAATTCCCTAACCAATGCCAAGATAAGTCCTGATAAAGACGGATATTACATGAACCGGTTGACCAACTATTGCGGAACATGGATCAGACATGGAGCCTGGTACCCCGATCGAAAACTTCGCTTGTGGAACAGGACGAAAGGGCGCTGGGCAGGTTTTAACCCTCACGACCATTACGAGTTGGATGCCGGAAGCAGTTATGGATCGCTCAAAGGAGAGTTGTTGCACTACTCTTATGACTCGATCGAAGCACACGTGGCCCAGTTCAATAAATTCACATCACTTTCGGCCTATGAAATGCAAAAAGCTGGGAAGAAGGCACCGCTCCTCAAAATCTATTTGAGTCCACTCGTAAATTTCCTGGTCGGGTTCTTTCTCAGGTTGGCATTCCTGGACGGCTTTTATGGCGTCATGATCTGCTTTTTCAATTCATTTGCCACTTATGTTAAGTATCTAAAATTGAGACAACTAAACAAAGGGCTCAAACTGTAAGACATTCCTTGTTTGGTAAAACAATATTTTTTTTTAATCCATCTGTATACCGATAGATTATAATAAATATCTTTATGTTGTCATTTGGCCTCCAGTGGAGTTGACCGGACTCGACACAATAAGCTGAATCTAAATGTTAAAAATGTTTCCGGTTTGCCTGAGGGGATTTTTTGGAACTAAACCAATTCTTAATAATACAGATAACCAATGTATTACAATTTATTTTCAACAAAAATATTGTTGATTTTCTGGCTTTCCCTGGGGAGCCTGGCACTTTATGCCCAGTCGCCCGAGGAGATCAAGGCAGATCCAGAGCAATATATTTGGGGTGAAGGCGAGGGCCCCACGCGAAAAAAAGCAGACGATGAGGCGTTGATGATGCTCATCAGTCAAATTTCTTCACGTGTGGAGGGATCGTTTGAAATGATCCAGACTGAGGCAGATAAAAATTACAAGGAGAAGGTTCAGTCGATCGTCAAGACCTACTCAACGGCTACTTTAAAGAACACGAAGATTATTGTTGAGAGTGAGGAGCCGACAGCAAAGGTTTTGAGGTTCATGAAGCGTTCCGAAATTGCCTCAATATTTGAAGACCGCAAAAACAAGATCCTAAGTTTCGTCGCATTTGGAAACAGCTCACTGAAGGAGCTTCAGATTGCAGACGCATTGAAGTACTACTATTGGTCGCTTACTTTGCTCAAGAGCCATCCCGACGGAGCCAAAATCATGGCCCAGGATGGGTCACTGATGTCGGTTTGGCTCTACGATCAAATTAGTTCAATTTTTGACGACCTTTCGGCTGAAGTGGTTGACCTTACCAAGGGAAATGGATTTACTACGGCAGAATTAAATATCACCTACAAAAAGAGTCCCGTATCCAATTACGATTTCACCTATTTTGATGGCAAGAACTCTTCAGGGGTTTGTGTTGCAAAAGATGGGTTGGCCTCTGCAGAGTTGGCCGGAAACCTGAAAGAGTTAAAGACACTGAGGCTGAAATCTGAATATGTCTTTGGAAACGAAGCAAATTTTGATACTGAATTGAAGGAGGTGCTTCAGAATTTCGATCCGGTACCATTCAGAAATCAAATAATTACTGCCAAATACAAATACAGGCCTCCACTGGTCGCAGAAGAGGTACCTCCACCAGCACATCCTCCTGTCGTAGTAGCTCCGAAAGTGGTGGTACAACCAGAGGTAGCTCAGGAGCAAAAGAAAGAAATTGTCGCCGATTCCGTTCAGGTTCAGAAAATTGACAACCAACAGACCACCCAACAACCGGTCAAAGCCGAGACGCATTCTGCCGCAACTTTGAAAACAGATTCAGAAAGCTCAATTACGCAAGTTCTCGACAAGAGCCGTTACGAAAGCTCTATAGTTGCCATCAAGAAGGCCATCACCAGCGGTAGGTACGAAGATGTAAATACACTTTTTACACCCCAGGGATTTGATTTCTTCCAAAAATTGGTTCAATATGGCAGGGCTAAGATTCTGAGGGATCAACCGCTCAAATTTGTTCAACAAGGCCATGAGGTATTTTGCAGGTCTATTCCCATGAGTTTTTCATTTAAAAACAACAACAAGCAGTTCGTAGAGGAGTTGGTATTCAGGTTTGACTCCACGAAAAGAATAGATGAATTGTCATTCGCTTTGGGTCAGAGGGCTATCTCCGACATCATGGCCAAAACTGTCTGGTCTGAGAAAGTGAGGGTCCAAATCATTGATTTCATGGAGAGTTACAAGACTGCCTATGCCCTAAAAAGGCTTGACTACATCCAAAAAATATTTTCAGATGATGCCTTGATCATTATTGGAACTTACCTGAAAGAAAAAGTAGGAGAACCAAATCCTTACAAGAACAACAAAGTATTAAAATACTGCAGGTTGGACAAACAAACCTACATCAACAAACTGAAGCAATCATTCGGATCGAACGAATTCATCAACCTGAAATTTGAGGACAATGAGGTGAGGAAATCCGGTAAAGGCGGAGAAGTATATGGCATACAGATCAGACAAAGCTTCAACTCTGCCAACTACAGCGATTTTGGCTACCTGTTCCTGATGATGGACTTTAACAATCCCAATGCACCAACCATTCATGTCAGAACCTGGCAACCCGAGAAAAATAAGGATGGGTCAATCTACGGTCTGAATGATTTCAATTAGCTGTCTTTCATAGATTCAAACACTTTTATTACAACCATTTATTGATTTACTACCTGACAAAAAACTTAAATTTCATGAAACGATTCAAATTACTTTTCCTCCTGCTTGTAGGAAGCATTTGGCTGTTACCGGCCCAAAATATTGCGGTTAAGTCATTTAAGGTATTGTCTAACGATTTGGATGCCCGCGTTGGTTTTCCCAAAAAAGATCAGAATGGCGATCTTTGCGCGATCATCAAGGTGGTTACTTCACAAAGTAATTTTACCTGGGAAGGTGGTCCGATTGCGATATGGGATGCCGTGAAGAAGACAGGAGAATGGTGGTTGTATGTGCCACAAGGATCTAAACGCTTGTCTGTCAAACATGAGCAGCTTGGCATCCTTGCCGACTATCCCTATCC
>CAZGSQ010000087.1:0-15817 GCA_964528535.1 uncultured Tangfeifania sp.
TTTCTGCATGGAGTGATGAATACGTGAGAGGACTCAATAAAATAATGAAAGAAAGTCCTGAAATTGAAATTATGAAAAGCGATAAAGCAGCGTTTATTAAAATGAAACAAGAGACTTACAAAACGAAGAATGCATTTGTTTTCTAAGATTTGCTTATACAAATTTGGCTAGTTGGCTATGGTCAAGTTTTCTGTCCAGCTTATAACCAAGAGGTGTCAAGTCTATGTTCAATTTTCATTATGCTAATAATATCTTTGGTTGCCGCTTACATGCAACTTTGCACTTGTTTTTTTCTCCGAGTATCTCAGTGCTTCACTGTGAAAATCTCTGTAACATTGCAATTGAGTAAATCTACCCAAAATGGACTCTACCCAAAAAAATAATCCCCTTCATGGGAAGACACTTGAGATGATCCTGACCGAGTTGGTCGATTTTTACGGCTGGCCGCAGTTGGCTTACCTGATTCGCATCAACTGTTTTGCCAATGATCCCTCTATCAAGTCGAGTCTGACTTTCCTGCGCAAGACCGAGTGGGCAAGGAAGAAGGTGGAGGAATTGTATGTTGAAAGCCTTGAAATTAGAAATAAGCGCAATCCCCCAAAACAGATAAAAGAGTGATTTTCAGATAGAAATTGCTGAGACACCGATTTACTGTGAGATCCCCGAAAAATTGTTACCTTTGCGCAGATTTTTCAGACAATCAGCAGGAACAATGGGACATAAATCAGGATTTGTAAATATCATCGGAAATCCAAACGTTGGCAAGTCGACTTTGATGAACGCCATGGTGGGGGAGAAGCTTTCGATTATCACTTCGAAAATGCAGACCACCCGTCACCGCATCAAAGGCATTGTCAATGGCGAAGATTTTCAGATCGTCTATTCTGATACGCCCGGAATTTTGAAACCTGTCTACAAGCTTCAGGAGAGCATGCTTAAAACGGTCGATACCGCTTTGAGCGATGCAGATGTTTTGCTTTATGTCACAGATGTGGCAGAGAGCATCGACAAAAATATTGAATACCTCGATAAATTGAAGATGGCGGAGGTCCCGGTGATGATTTTGATCAACAAAATCGATCTGACCGACCAGACCGCATTGATTAAGCTCGTGGAACAGTGGAAAGTGCTGGTACCTAATTCGGAGATAATTCCAATCTCGGCCAAGGAGAAGTTTAACCTTGAATATGTTTTCACACGTATTCTGGCTAATCTTCCGGAGGGATTGCCCTATTTTCCGAAAGATGAACTGACCGATCGCAACGAACGTTTCTTTGCCCAGGAAATCATCCGTGAAAAGATTCTTCTTTTCTATGATAAGGAGATTCCCTATTCGGTGGAGATTGAAGTAGAATCCTTCAAGGACGAAGAGAAGATTCTCAAAGTTGCAGCGGTCATCCATGTGTCGCGCGAAACCCAGAAAGGGATCATTATTGGTCACAGGGGAGAGGCCTTGAAAAGGGTCGGAACGGCAGCCAGGATAGATATGGAAGAATTTTTCAGCAAGAAAGTTTTTCTGGAGCTATTTGTAAAGGTAACCAAAGAGTGGCGCGACAAGGAGATCCAACTCCGTAATTTTGGATACGAACAACAATAAGGCACTTTTCATTTCATGAGCAACATCATTGCAATCGTTGGACGCCCGAACGTAGGCAAATCCACCTTTTTTAACCGGCTAACCGAGTCCAGAATGGCCATCGTTGACGATGAGCCGGGGGTTACCCGTGACCGTAATTACGGAAAGTCCGTCTGGAACGGCAAAGAATTTTCAGTGATCGATACCGGAGGCTATGTTTCCGGATCTGACGATGTTTTTGAGGGCGAAATCCGCCGTCAGGTCAATTTGGCCATTGGCGAAGCCGACCTGATACTATTTCTTGTTGACGTGGAAATGGGTGTCACCGATCTCGATCAGGAGGTGAACAACATGCTTCGCAAAAGCAAGAAACCTTACATGACAGTGGTGAACAAGGTCGACAACCACAAACGTGCACTCGATGCCAATGAATTTTTCAACATGGGTGTCGAGGAGATTTACTGTGTATCCTCTATCAATGGATTGGGAACCGGTGATTTGCTGGATGAAGTTGTCAAACACTTTCCTGAACCGGTCGAGGAAGTTGAAGAGTCGCACATTCCGGTGATTGCCATTGTAGGGCGGCCCAATGTGGGAAAATCATCTACCATCAACACCCTGGTCGGAGAGGAGCGTCACATTGTAACGGAAGTTGCCGGTACTACCCGGGATTCGGTTGCCCAACGTTACACAAAATTCGGGTATGATTTTATCCTGATTGATACCGCCGGACTTCGCAAAAAAGCCAAAGAGAAGGAGGACGTTGAGTTTTACTCAGTGATGCGTTCTGTACGAACCATCGAAAATTCAGACGTCTGCATCATGATGCTGGATGCTACCCGCGGAGTTGAGGCCCAGGATGTTTCGATTTTTCACCTGATACACCGAAACAAAAAGGGCGTTGTGGTTGTGGTGAACAAATGGGACCTGATCGAGAAGAACAACAAGACCATGAAGGAGTTTGAGGCGCAGATTTACGAAAAATTTGCTCCGGTTACCGATGTCCCGATTGTTTTTTCTTCCGCAGTCACCAAGCAGAGGGTTTTGAAAATTTTGGAAGAGGCGATGCGTGTTTATGCAAACAAAACCAAGCATGTGCCAACTTCCAAGTTGAACGAACTACTACAGGAAGCTCTTGAAGGATTTGCTCCTCCGGCCTACAAGGGGAAATACATCAAGATCAAATATGTTACGCAGTTGCCAAGATACCAGACACCCTGTTTCGCCTTCTTTTGCAACCTGCCGCAATACATCAAAGACCCCTACAAACGCTACCTTGAAAACAAGATCAGGGCATCGTTCGACTTCACGGGTGTACCCATACAGCTTTTTTTCAGACAGAAATAACTGATTCGATGTCGATTAGTACGCTAATTACTTTGTGACCTTCGTGTTATCCTTTGAGTCCTTTGTGTTTAGATTTTTTAAAATTTACCACAAAGGACTCAAAGGAACCCACAAAGGAACATAATGACATTCTAAAGATTAAAGATTACAAATTACAAATGAAGCAGCAGATGCAAAAAGAGCCATTTCCTGTTTCGCAATACACAACAAAATGCAATTCAATGAAATGGGGCTTGACCCCCGAATCTTAAAAGGAATTGAAGCAATGGGCTTCGAAACGCCTTCACCGATTCAGGAACAATTTATTCCAATTTTTTTAAAAGAACCAAAAGACATCGTCGGACTGGCACAAACCGGTACCGGTAAAACGGCAGCCTTTGGACTCCCGATCCTTCAAACGATTAACCCGATGAACAGGGTTCCCCAGGCACTGATCCTCAGTCCAACCCGTGAACTTTGCGTGCAAATCGCGAGGGAGATTAAAGAGTATTCCCAATTTTTACCCGAAATCGTCATCACTCCGGTGTATGGAGGAGCCGACATGGGTGCGCAGGTGAAAGCCCTTCGCGCAGGGACCCACATCATTACAGCCACACCGGGCAGGATGCACGACATGATCCGCAAGAACAAGGTGGATCTTTCCCAAATTTCGATCCTTGTCCTGGATGAAGCCGATGAAATGCTCAACATGGGCTTTCAGGAGGATGTAGATGCCATTCTGGCAATGACGCCGAAAGAGAAAAATACCTTGCTTTTCTCGGCAACCATGCCGAAAGAGGTGGCTGCGATCGCTAAAAATTACATGACCAACCCGGTGGAAATTGCGGTTGGCAAGAAGAACAGCGGTGCCGATAACGTAGAGCACATCTACCACATGGTACATGCCAAGGATCGTTATCTGGCACTCAAAAGGGTGCTGGACTTTGTGCCGGAGGTTTATGGCATCGTTTTTTGCCGTACCCGCCAGGAGACAGGAGAAGTTGCTGCACAGCTCATTACGGATAATTACAGTGCGGAAGCGCTGCACGGCGATTTGAGTCAGCAGCAACGCGATTTTGTGATGGATAAATTCCGCAACCGCGGCGTGCAGATACTGGTTGCAACCGATGTCGCAGCCCGGGGCCTGGACGTCGATAATCTGACCCATGTGGTCAACTACAATCTTCCTGACGACTCTGAAAATTATATTCACCGAAGCGGACGTACCGGTCGGGTTGGGAAATCAGGTGTGTCAATTTCAATCATCCACCTAAAAGAGCACGGTCGTATCCGTATGATTGAAAAGAGCATAGGTAAAAAATTTGTTCGTAAACCAGTTCCATCAGGCAAGGAAATATGTGAGAAGCAGCTCTTTTATCTGACAGACAAGTTGCAGGAAGTAACTGTAAATGAAGAGGAGATTGCACCCTACTTGCCTTCTGTTTATGAAAAATTCAACAATTTGTCCAAGGAGGATCTGATCAAACATATTGTCTCCCTGGAGTTTAACCGCTTTCTGGATTACTACGGCAATACCCCTGACCTGAACATACCTGATGGTCACGAAGAGCGCAGAAGTCCGCGCGTTGTTGTGACCGAGGGTTTGACCAAATTCAGACTAAACGTTGGACTGGCCAAAGGAATTTCTCCCAAAGAGGTAATTGGCTTCGTGGTGGATGCCACCGGCAGAAGAAACGTTGAAATCGGCAGGATCGATCTCTTCGGCAGTTATTCGGTTGTCGAGGTGGAGGACGCAGCTGGCAAAGCGCTCCTCCGTAATTCGAGGGGAATGTCCTTCCGTGGAACCTTCTTCGATGTAGAGGTTTTCGAAGAGAAAAGTGATGACAGATCCTTCCGTGGCAGACGCAGCGGTGGATTCGCCAGACCCGAATCAAGAACTGATTTCAAGAGGATCGAACGGAAGAGGCGGTACTAGCGATAAAGCTTTGGAAATTTCTGCAATTTTTAGATAAATTCTACATTTGCGAAGGTGCGTCTAACTCCTCTGGTATACTTTACTTTGGGATGGCCCACAATCAAAACCAATCCTTCACGGCTTTTGAAGCGAATGTTGTACTTGCTTCTGAACTGCCTGGCACTAGTTCCAAATTGTAAAAAGGGATGTATCGCGCCCAGCATGCAGCTCCCAAAACCAAGAGATTCGGCCGCTACCATGGCATAAGTGGCGGCTATGATTGGGTCGGCCGGGTCGCAATAAGGTGATCCGTAAAAATAGATGGCAACAGGAGCGTCATAGGTAACATGGTCAACTCCTTTGTTCATCGAGCCGATGTAAATATCGAAGAGTGGTCGCAAGAATTTTTTGAAGAAACGGATGGTTTTGCTGTCGTAAAATGGGGTCATCAGCGCCATGAACCATCCAGAGACAAACCACCGATTTTTATGGAGCAGGTGGCAGAAGTCAGACGAAAATTGTCTGACTTTTTCTTTTCCATCGAGCACCAAAAGGTTGACATCCGATGGTGGAATTCCCATTGGTGCAGTTTGGGCGGCTGCAATGATCAGATCAATGGCTTCCCTTGAGACAGGCAGGTCTTTGAATTCGCGGATACTCCTGCGCGATTGCAACAATTGCAGTAGTTCATTGTATCCGGTTCTCGCAGAAGATTCAAGGAAAGGGAACATATCTTCAGGTGAAAGAGACCTGCCAGTCACCTGGATGGCTCCTTCGGGGCAAACGGCCATGCAGTGGGCACAACCGATGCAGCCAAAAAGCGGATGGCCCTGAAGGGTCGATTTCCCATTGACTACCTTAAATTCGAAATCGGAACATACTGCCACACATTTTCCGCACCCGTTGCATTTTTGCGAGTCAATGGTGACCACGGCTGCTTCTTCTGTTCTGCTGGTTGGAATAGTCATGGTGTCGGAGTTAAAAGGTAGCACTAAGATAAGAAAAATTGACTAAAGTGATCTAAAGTGGGTGGTGCGGTGGCTGAGGATCTTTGGCATTGTTTAACAGATGGCAGACGCCAGATTGAAAGAATGTATGCTGATTGCAATCCAAATAGATGAGCAATGGACTTAAATCTATATATTTGGCTAATTTTATAGATCTGCCAGTTAAGATGATCAACCTTCACGCATCCCGGAATTGGGAATCAATGAGTACGCTAAGCATCTCTTCGGCAGAACACTTTAATGGCTCAACACAATAGTCAACCAATAGCGTCCTACCTTATGGCACTTCCTATTTTAAAACAAAAATACATTCCACATGCCTGGGAATCTGTGGCTTGCCTTTTTTGTGATTCTCTCCAGAGTAGTTTGCATGAAAAATATGGATGCGATTTGCAATTTTCATACGTCAAGTGTTTGGATTGCGGATTGGTCTATCAATCACCGCGTCCAAAGTATGATGAGATATTTATTAAGGATGCCTACGGGCAATATTTTTCATACGATGAGAATTTTCAGTATTCCGGGTACGATTATGACCTATGGGACAAAGAGCTGAAAGAGATCCTGAAGTATGATAAAAAACAGCGTGCCATCCTCGACATTGGTTCGTGCATGGGTGATTTTTTAAGAGTTGCCAAAAAATATTATTCCCATTGTGTTGGTGTTGAAGTGGGTGAAAATATGGCCAAATTCTCTTCCGATCAACTGAAATTGGAGATCCACCAAGGTAATTATGTGGATTTGACCTTTGGTACCAAATTCTCTTGCGTCCACATGAGCCATGTGATTGAGCACATTCCTAAGCCGGTCGAATGGATCCAGAAAACCAGGGAGATTCTTGATGATCAGGGTATACTGGTGATGAGTGTCCCCAATGTCAATTCATTGGACAGACGTCTCAAGCTTTTTCTAAAGAGGATTGGGTTGCGCAAAGGTGCCTGGAAGGACAACACCCGCACTCCCGACCATCTGTTTGAGCCATCGATTCAAAGCTCGCTGCAGTTCTTTGCCAACAATGGCTTCAGGGTACTGGAGTATTGTACTTACAGCAACAAAGATATGGATGCCAGCACCTTATTTGGAAGAATCTACAACCGAAAATTGAAATTGGGCAGCAACCTTCGGTTCTTTGTGACCCCTGTGTGATAAAATCCTGCGGACCAAGATATGTTCTCCTCTGCCACTTTAGTCACTTCTTCCTTGAAACAGTGTCAAAAACCTGTGGGGTGGGGGCGTTTCGAACGTGAGCTCTTCTCCGGTTACCGGATGTTTGAATGCCAACACATTGGCATGCAGACAGGTGCGGTGTAATGGATTTAATTTGGAACCATATTTTTTATCACCGGCAACAGGATGACCCAGCTCTTTCATGTGCACCCTGATCTGGTTCTTCCTTCCAGTTTCAAGTTCGACCTCTAAGAGTGAGAACTCCTCGTTTCGTTTCAGAACCTTGTAATGGGTAATGGCTTCATCACCTTCGCCCGGAATCTTGGTTGAGTACATGATCAGCATCTTGTTTTCCTTCAGGAAAGAGCGGATGGTATCTTCGTCTTTCTCAACGGTACCCTCCACCACGGCGATGTAGGATCGTCTGACGACCGCTTCCTGCCACTCTTTCTGCAGTTGTTCCTGCACCTGTTCATTCTTGGCAAACATCATGACACCTGAAGTATCCCTGTCAAGACGGTGCAGCACGAAGATCCGGTTTCCAGGATCCTCTTTCTTGACATGGGCACTGAGGATGGAATAGGTGGTTAGCAGTTTCTCTTTGGCAGTGGCGATGGAGAGCATGCCTGCCTCTTTTTCGATGACGACAAGGTATGGATCCTCAAACAGGATTCTGGCGCCACGTAGTCGGGTCTGTTCAGCTACCACACCCCAGTTGATGGTGACATTCTGATTGGGTTCCAGAGGATAATCAAACTGGGTAATGGTGTGGCTCCCAACAGATATTTGCCTGTGCGCCAGCAGCGATTTAATGGTGGTCCGGCTTTTGCCCTTCAGCTGTTCGATCAGAAATTCCATCAGCCGGGCTGGCTTCGAAACAGTCAGCTGTTCTACTTTGTTTTTTTGCCTGATAGGCGGTTTTGTGCTCATGGCTGACTTTGAGGGGAGATGAAATCTACTTCGGAAAGAAAAGAATCGAGGCTTTCGTTGTATTTGAATTCTTTGACAACTAGCAGATCATAGAATTTTTTGACAATCTTGGTGCTTTCCCGATTTGGATAATCTTCGAGGTACCGAAGGTAGGAATGCTGAAATTTTGGGTCCAGCATTTTGGTTGAAGGATCGAAGAGTGGGACATGCTCAGTTCCTGACAAATAGGAGGCAAAAACATCGATGTACTGTGCCTGAATGTCGCCAGCAAGGAGATAATCCGGATATTTTGTCAAGAAATCCTCCCAGGTAACGATTTGGATGGCCAGCGAGTCGGGGGTTGATACCCGTTGGTTTTGGCCGGAAGTGAACCCTTTTGAAATATTGATTTTTATCTGAAGGTAATCACGACTCGTGGTCGTTAACACCTGGTTCAGTTTCTTGTATACAAATTCAAGGTTGGGTTCCAGGTAAAAATCTCCATCCCTGAAGGCGAGGTTGATCCCATGAGTTGCCAACGATGCAACCAATCTCTTTGCCTCTGCAGGATCTTCCTTGCTCTGAAAATGATCAATTAGCTTGCGGTTGCCCATGAGTTTCTTGTCGTAATATCCCTGGATGACAGTGGTCATGAATTCATTCATGGCCACAAACATCGAGTCGCGGCTTAAAGAATCTGCCTTGTTGTTGGAGAAGAGGATGAGCGACCGGTTGATGTTCTGGAGATTGTTCTTGTCTAGCTCGTCGAGGATGGCACAATAAGTGGCATTGTCGGGAACAGCTATTTGATCGATTCGCAAAGAATCCGGGAGATTGTTTTTATCACCTGAAACCTTATTTCCAGAATACGATTGTCCGGGATGACCCGAAAAGCACGAGCTGAAAACAAGAGGCGTTGTAACGAGCCACAACGTTAATCTTTTTCCGATTTGCCAGAGGCGATCCGGTAATCCTTTTTTATTGGTCATCTATTTCAATCTTTCCTGAATGGCTTTGCTCTCATTTTCGAAGCCGGGTTTGTTGAGGAGAGCGAACATATTTTTTTTGTAACTTTCAACGCCAGGCTGATCGAAAGGATTGATATCCAGTACGTAGCCACTAATTCCGCAGGCTATTTCGAAGAAATAGATCAATTGGCCAAGGTAATATTCATCCAGTTTTGGGATGGAGACCCTGATGTTCGGGACTCCGCCATCCACATGGGCGAGCATGGTGCCCAATTCTGCCATTTTGTTGACTTCATCGACCCTCTTTCCTGCCAGGAAGTTGAGTCCATCGAGGTCTGCCTCATCTTCTGGGACGAAAACTTCGTAATTGACCTCTTCGATGGAGAGAACGGTTTCGAACAATGTCCGCTCTCCTTCCTGGATGTACTGACCCATCGAGTGCAGGTCGCTCGAGAAGTCTACACTGCTTGGATAGATTCCTTTGTTTTCTTTTCCTTCACTTTCACCGTAAAGTTGTTTCCACCATTCGGCAAAGAAGTGCAGCTTGGGATTGTAGTTGACCAGTATTTCAATTTTTTTTCCATCCATGTAGAGGGCATTCCTTGCAGCAGCATACTGACAGGCAAGATTCTCTTCGTAAGGGACATTCTCATCGCAGGCCTTTTCCATCTCCTTGGCACCGTTGACGAGTTCCCGCATATTAAATCCAGCCATTCCTATTGCCAGCAGACCGACGGGAGTCAACACAGAATAACGGCCTCCAACATCATCCGGAATGACGAATGTCTTGTACTCTTCCTCTTTTGCCAGGGTCTTCAAGGCACCCCTTTTCTCATCAGTGATGGCGACGATTCGTTTGCGGGCTTCGTCGATACCATATTTCTCCTCGAGGTCTTGCTTTAGAAGACGGAACGCAAGGGCGGGTTCTGTGGTGGTACCGGATTTGGAGATCACGGCGCATGCCCAATCTTTTGAATCCAGCAGGTCACGCAATTCGAAGAGATAATCCTCGCTGATATTCTGCCCGGCAAACACGACAAGAGGAGCCTCAAAAGAACCCTTGATGGCGGCAAATGAGTCGGAAAGTGCGTCGATGACTGCCTTAGATCCAAGATAAGAACCCCCAATTCCGATAACGACAAAAATTTCGAGGTGTTTGACCTGAAGTCTTTGAACAGTCTTTTCCAGATCGGCCAGCTCTGTCTCTGATATCAATCCCGGTAGGTCGACCCAACCTAAGAAATCATTGCCTTTGCCGGTTTTGTTGCGCAAGGTTCGGTTGGCTGCTTCCGTCTGAAGTTTGAAACCATCAATTTTGGCTTTCGGGAGGAGGCCATATACGTTGTTGAAGTCTAAAGCGATGTTCTTCATGGTTATTTTCTCTATCTAAATATTTGTAATTCAAAATGCAATATCTTTTTGATCGGGCGGCTGTTTTAACAGCGATCCATACATTCGCTTCAAGTCATCCCCGTCCCCCAGTCCTACCTAAGATACTCCGTCAGCAACCGCATTTCAATGGCAGGGGAGATGTTTTCGTAGATGATGTTGTAGACAGTATCGGTGATGGGCATGTTGATCCGGTATTGTTCATTGAGCTCTTTGATACATTTTGTCGCATAGTAGCCTTCTGCAATCATGTCCATCTCCAGCATGGCCGATCGAACGGTGTATCCCTTGCCGATCATGCTGCCAAAGGTCCGGTTTCTTGAAAAATGAGAATATCCTGTCACAAGCAGGTCGCCGAGGTAGGCAGAGGATTTGATGTCGCGTGTGATGGGATGGACAGTATCCACAAAGCGTTTGATCTCCTGGATGGCGTTCGACATCAATACGGCCTGAAAGTTGTCGCCGTAGCGAAGGCTGTGTGAAATACCTGCGGCGATGGCCATGATGTTTTTTAGCACTGCCGAATATTCTGTACCCCAGATATCGTCGGAGATGTGTGTACGAAGCGAGTTGCTTTCGAGCAGCATGGCAAATTGTCTGGCTCTCTTCACATCCGGACTGGCAATGGTCAGGTAGGAGAGCAGGTCTCTTGCAACCTCCTCGGCGTGGCATGGTCCTGCAATGACACAAAACTGTTCGAAAGGAAGGTCGTAAAATTCATGAAAAAATTCTCCGACAAATAGATTCCCTTCTGGAATAATACCCTTGATGGCAGAAACAACAAATTTATTTCCTATTTCAGCCGTCATGTGGCGAAGCGTATCTTTCAGGAAGGCAGAAGGAGTTACAAAGACCAGGATATCAGAATCTTCTATAATTTTGTTGATGTCGTTGTAAAAATTTATTTTGGAAACATCAAACTCGACGGAACGAAGGTAATTTGGATTGTGCCTGAATTTTTTAAAAAGATCGATGTTATCCTTGTTCCGCATGTACCAGTTGATCTCGGTAAGATTGTACATCAGCAATTTTGCAAGTGCAGTTGCCCAACTTCCACTGCCGATTATTGCGACACGGCTCTTCTCACTGATTTCCGTCATTGGTGTGAAAAATTAGTTTAACCACTTCGTCACCTCATCCATTCCCGGATTGGCCAATCCAAGATGGTTTTTCTTGTTGAACCCGCAAAGATCATTGAACAGTTTAGATGGCTTCTGTTCTTTGAGTTGCGTGATTTTCTTGTAGTTCATCTTACGAAGGACTTCTACCCATTCACCGGGTATTCCAAGTGCTTCAAACATTTCAGCAGAATCTTCCTCAGCCCTCTTCTCGGGTTTCATCTGAGGAAAAAGCAGTACATCCTGGATGGAGGGAGAATTGGTCATCAGCATGGCCAAACGATCAATTCCGATTCCCATTCCCGAGGTTGGTGGCATCCCGTATTCGAGTGCTCTCACAAAATCCATGTCAATAAACATCGCTTCATTGTCGCCCTTTTCTGAAAGCCGAAGCTGCTCCTGAAACCTGTCGAGCTGATCGATCGGATCGTTCAATTCGGAGTAGGCATTGCAAAGTTCTTTGCCATTGACCATTAATTCAAAACGTTCCGTCAGATCGGGATTCTCACGGTGTTTTTTACACAGTGGTGACATTTCGACAGGATAATCCAGGATAAAAGTGGGTTGAATGTAGTGACCTTCGCACTTCTCACCAAATATTTCATCAATTAATTTGCCTTTGCCCATGGTTTCGTCCACTTCCACGCCAATCTCCTTGCACGCGGCCCTGAGTGCAGGCTCATCCATGCCCAGAATATCTATCCCCGTGAACTCTTTGATAGCATCTGTCATGGTAATTCTTTTGAATGGACGCTTGAAGTCGATCAACTTGTCACCCACCGGAACTTCTGTCTTACCATGAAGCCCCAGGGCAATACGTTCGATCATCTCCTCGGTCATCTCCATCATCCAGTTGTAGTCCTTGTAAGCTACATAAATCTCCATGACAGTAAATTCGGGGTTGTGGGTTCGGTCCATCCCTTCGTTGCGAAAGTCTTTGGCAAACTCGTAGACTCCTTCAAAACCTCCTACAATCAGTCGTTTAAGGTACAATTCGTTTGCTACGCGGAGGTAAAGCGGTATATTTAGAGCATTGTGATGGGTGATGAATGGGCGCGCTGAGGCACCACCGGGAATGGGTTGAAGAATGGGGGTCTCCACCTCGAGATACCCCTTGCCGTTGAAGAAATCCCGCATGTTGTTGATGATTTGCGTCCTCTTCACAAATACTTCCCTCACCTGCGGATTGACTATCAGGTCGAGGTACCGCTGCCGATAGCGCTGTTCAGGATCGGTAAAGGCATCAAAGAGCATCCCCTCCTTCTCTTTGACCACAGGGAGCGGATGAAGCGATTTGCTCAACAGGGTGAAAGTCTTCACATGGATGGAAGTTTCGCCCATCTGGGTCACAAATACGTGTCCCGTAACGCCGATGATGTCGCCGATGTCAAGTAGTTTCTTGAAAACATCGTTGTAAAGGGTCTTGTCTTCATCCGGACAAATCTCGTCGCGGTTCACATAGAGCTGGATCCTGCCACTTTCATCCTGCAATTCGGCAAAAGAGGCTTTCCCCATGATGCGCTGGTTCATCAGCCTGCCGGCAAGGACTACATCCTGGAAATTATTCTTTTCAGGATCATAATGGTCTAAGATTTGTTTGGAAGAAGTATTGATCTTGAATTCGTTCGCAGGATAGGGATTGATTCCTAAATCTCGGAGTTTCTGCAAGGAATTACGTCTTATCAGCTCCTGCTCACTTAACTCTATATTGCTCATTTTTAGTAAATAGTCCTATTTTTTATGAAAAAATTACGTGCAAAGATAAGAAAAGATATCCTTTTGTTCGTGCTGGATCCTCGCAAATTTAATCCTTCAGGAGGGTTTCCTGCACATTTCGACATGGTTTGACCCCAAAAGACTAACTGCCTTTATATAAACTTAATAAACATAAAATTCAAATTTCTTCTCAAAGAATTGGTCCTTCGCATTCATTTAACTTTGTCGCTACGTCTCAAAAAGGTATATTTGGGAAATAATTAATCAAAACCAGCGGAAATACCGTTCCATGCAAAAACTCTGGAAACTGAAGGAACAGGCCGATATCAACGATATCAAGCAGCTTTCGGCCGCGCTCAATGTGGATATGGCCATTGCCAATCTGCTTGTTCAGCGCGGGATAAAGAGTTTTAACGCAGCCAAAACATTCTTTCGACCGAAACTTACAGACCTGCATGATCCGTTTCTGATGAAAGACATGGACAAGGCTGTCGACAGAATTCAATTGGCCATCAACAATGGTGAGCGGGTGATGGTTTACGGGGATTATGACGTAGACGGCACCACTTCTGTGGCTTTGATGTACACTTTTCTGTCGCAGCGAATCAAGGAGATTGAATATTATGTCCCCGACAGATACATGGAGGGATATGGAATATCCCGGATAGGCATAGATTATGCATCCTCTAAAAATATTTCGCTGATTGTGGTGCTGGATTGCGGTATCAAGGCCGTCGAGAAAATCGATTATGCCAACGAGCTGGGAATCGATTTCATCATCTGTGACCACCACAATCCGGATGACCAGGTTCCAAATGCAGTGGCCGTTCTGGATCCAAAACAGCCGGGCTGCAATTATCCCTACAAGGACTTGTCTGGATGCGGGGTAGGCTTCAAATTGATTCAGGCCTATTGCCAGAAGTTTGACCTGCCGCAAGATATTGCCTATGAGTTGCTCGATCTGGTGGTTGTCAGCATTGCCTCCGACATAGTCCCACTGACCGGAGAGAACAGGGTATTGGCCTATTTTGGATTGCAGAAACTGAATTCAAATCCTTCCACAGGACTCAAGACCCTTATCAACTACTCCGGCATTGTTGGAGAAATCAGGGTACAAGATATTGTCTTCAAAATTGGTCCACGGCTCAACGCTTCAGGCAGGATAGAGCATGGCAAAAAATCTGTGCGGATCTTGCTTGCCGAGGATAGTGTTGAATTGGAAGAACTGGGCATCGAAATCAACTCCTACAACGAAATTCGCAAGACCCTGGACCGCGATATTACCCAGGAAGCCCTGGAGATGATCTCACAAAGCCAGTTCTACGAGGGGCGAAAATCCACAGTCATCTACAACCGCGACTGGCACAAGGGGGTGGTGGGTATCGTAGCCTCCCGGCTGACAGAGCATTATTACAGGCCAACAGTCGTACTGACTGAATCAAACGGCATTGCCACCGGATCTGCACGGTCGGTCGGCGAGTTCGATTTGTACGAGGCCATCGGCAAGTGTGCAGATTTGCTGGAGTCGTACGGTGGTCACATGTATGCCGCAGGGCTCTCCATGAAACTGGAGAATGTGGCTGAATTTTCGCGCCGGTTTGAGCAGGTCGTCAGGGATTCGATAACAGAAGATCAGATGCAGCAGACCATCGATCTGGATGCAAAGATTTCGCTTTCCGATTTGACCCCGAAATTTATTCGGCTTTTGAAACAATTTGAACCATTCGGCCCGCACAACATGACCCCTGTCTTCCTGACCGAGGACGTGATGGATTATGGCACCAGCAAGCTGGTGGGAAAGAACAATGATCATGTGAAAATGGATTTGATGGAGGCCAACCGTTCATCTTCCCGTTTCTCAGGAATAGGATTCTCACTGGCCAGCCATTTCGAAATGATCAAACAGTCGCTCCCTTTCGACATCTGCTATTCCGTTACCGAGAACCAGTACCGCGAAAAAACCTATTTGCAATTGAATGTCAGGGATATCCGTTCGAGAATGGATTATTGACAGCTTGATCCGGAGGTAGTTCTTTCAATCGTAAATATATTTGTTAAATAATTGAATATCTGTAAGTACTCATGGGACTCGCAAGTGAATTTACATCGCCTTTTGAGGATCTTGCCCATGCTCGTTTCATGGCTAAAAATATTTTTTTGAAACATTATTTGAACAGCCTGTTTTGAACCTTCAACCCGACATCCTTTTCCTGCAATTAAAAAAGCAACTGAGAAACCGCTTGCCTGGAAGTGTTTCCCATTTAAAAATGGTTCCACCTGGAAGGGTATTGGTCATGCCAACCGATCAGGCCAATTACCATGAAAGTGCTGTGCTTGTTCTGCTCTTTCCATGCCAAAACGAATTGCAGTTCTGTCTGATAAGAAGACCTGCAACCATGAAAAACCATGCAGGCCAGATCGCTTTCCCCGGAGGTAAAAGGGAAAAAGAGGATTTAAACCTTGTCCATACGGCCTTGCGTGAGGCAGAAGAGGAGATTGGCATAGGTCGAAATGGGGTCGAAGTTTTGGGAGTACTGAGTCCTGTCTATGTGCAGGTAAGCGATTTTCTGATCACCCCGGTACTGGGCTGGACCCATGCAAAGCCTCATATTAAGACGGATCCATCGGAGGTCGATGAGGTTATTTTCGTCTCAATGGCTGCACTGATCGATCCTGCCAACCACTGTGACCGGGAGACTGAGAGATCGGAAGAGCACACGTCTGAA
>CAZGSQ010000088.1:0-15810 GCA_964528535.1 uncultured Tangfeifania sp.
TAGGATGTGCTTGTCCTTTATTTCAGAAGGAATTTTCTGCCCTTTTTTGACAAGGTAATACTCAAATTGTCTTCCTTCAGATTTTTGCCAGGGATCAACCACGGTGACTATTTGATACCCGGGCAATTGTTGGATGGAGAATCCGGTGGCCTCATACAAAGGTTTCAATCCTGTTCTGTGGTCAGACGATTTACTGCGATGGGGTTCAGAGAAACAGGCCGTCAAACAGCTGAAAAGTAGAAATATTACAACGATTCGATTTGGCATTGTCTGACGATGAAACTGAATTGACAAGAATATCTATCGGCTCTGGAGAACCTTAACCTTGATGACCTCTTTTTTAGAAGATGTTTCAACTGTAATGCAATAGACAGCCGACTCGAGCTGACCACAATTGAGTTGCATTGGCTCAGCCGTGAGCATGCGCTGAGTTTCTGAAATTTTGCGGCCCAACATGTCGTAGAAGATGACCCTGCCGAACTCTTCCTTCCCTGTATTAATCAGATAAAGAAGATGATAAGTTGGATCAGATGGATAATAAACCTTGAATTGCCTGCTTCCTGCCTGAATCGAATCAGTCGAAACAGTGGCATAGGTTGTGGCACATCCATAGGAATTAATTAAAAGGGAGGTCTTCAGATTGATTTCAGGTACCCAATAAAATGGTTGCCAGCTTCCGTTCAGGTTGCAATAAGCCCTGTTGCTGTCGATATTGGCCCGCGCAGGAGCATGGTATACGGCAACTGAGTCGGTTGTATTGTAGTAATTGATGTCGTAACCAATAAAATACCTGCCTGTTACATCCAGAGGTTGGTCCAGCACAACAAAATTCATCGACTGGGCTTTCAAAGATTTGATGGGCATAAGAATGGATTTCAGGATGGCTCCGGGGAGGCCTGTGTTCTCATTGACCTTGTAAATTTGAAAATTAACGGTACTGTTGCTGTTGTATACTCCCGACGATGCCTTGGCGAAGGCGACAGAAAAAGCCGAAAGTGTCGTTTTGGATGTCTGAACAAACTCCTGGGCATAAGAGTTGATCCGCATTGAATTATGCCCCGAAATATATCCTCTTCCGTTTACCACCTTGTTGACAACGTATTTTTCGTCGGGAATCACATCCGAGAAATGGTTGCAAACGTTTGGAGCAAGGTATGGATCCAGTGCCTCTAATTTCAACAATCCAGTTGCCAAAGGATCCAGCCATTTTTTCAGCTGCCTTGTTGGAAGTGAGGAAAAATTCCACTGATAGGCCATCATGCAAAAATAATCATCTATGGAATTGTCGCAAGTGGCTGAACCACCTATCAGTGTTCCAATGACCAGGTTGGCATCACTGAACAACGGTCCACCGGAAGAGCCGGGCTCTGTAGTTCCAACATCCCACTTCTTGATCAACCAAAAAGTATTTAAAACATGACCGCTCGAGCTGTATGTCGAAATACCAGGGGGATCAAAATCCAGGGATACTTTTTTGACATCACCCTTGGGATGGTGAATGGCCCTTGTTGTGGCAGGAACTGTCTTGCTGTGGTCCCATCCGGCATAATAAGGCTGGTACTCCGGTGGAGGTACCATCTCCAGCTCCACGAGCGCAAAATCGAGTGAATCTGACCGTGCCCTCAGGATTGCACCACTCATGGTCTGATCAGAGTATCCATTGGCGCTGCCATTCTGACCACAAAACGGACTTTCGTAATTGAATGCGAATATCGTCTGCTGTGCGTTGGTCGCTGTCAGGATGCAATGTCCCGCAGTAATCAGGTAAGGCGTCTTGTCACGTTTGGTATTGTTGATCAAGGTTCCGGTACAAAGATCCGTTCCCGAAATAATAAGCTCTACAACTGCCTGCTTCTCTTTGCTCATGACTGCAGCATCTTTGCAATACACATCCATGTTGCAGAGACCCGCCTCCCCAAGCGGACGTGTCCCAAGTGCATTCTTGTAATCATGGTTGACCTTCGAGATATGAATTTCACCCTTTGCCGAAGCCGCAACGGGCTCGTTGTATTCGACCACCAGCTCATCTACCGGAAGCGGATAAATCGGGAGCATGCCCGAGGTCTGCTCGTTGTTGGCAGTAAAAGCTCCTCTTAGGATCTTATGATCAGTCGAATATAAAAAAATAGATGCTCCGGTGGGCAGAATGGCCCTGTCGAAGAGCAAGTTGAGCGAGTAGGCTCCTTTCGACCTTACCACAACCCTCCAGACCTTCATTCCATCCATCTCCTCCCAAATGCCTGAATTATCCGGAGAAATATCGACATCAAAGCTTTTTGCGAAAGTGAATTTTTTGTACTGATTTTTGGATTGGGCATCTTTTAACTGCAGATCATAATTGCTTACCGGCAACATCTCGACCACAGGGAGATCGATTTTCAAACTCTTGAGAGACCTGAAAGAGGCCGGAGATCCTCCATAAGAGACCTGACAATGACCACTGTAAGTTAAAACGGAAGTGAACAGTAGGATTAGAAAGAGGTTACGTTTCGCCATCAAAAATTGGTTTGTCCAAATATATAATTTATCGGGTAAAGATCAATTCCTACTATTTATCGAAAATAATCTTTGCAAAATCCATAAAACAATTCCAGTCGTAGGGAGATTGATCATGTTTTCCGGGTCGGATATGGAAGCCAATGGTGCCTATTACCTGTTGATTCAAGGAAGGCATCTCCTTACCAGGAAAGCCTTTTTGGCCAAGAAGCTGATAAACCGGAGAGGCTGCCACGCATGCCAGGAATGATCCCTTCGGATCGCCCCACCTGTCCTCTTCGGCTGTCAAGACATAGAGCGGACGCGGAGCCACCAGTGCCAGCAACTCATGCTGATCAAAAGGCAAGGATGACTCTTTGTTGTTGTATCTCTTGAAATTATTACAGAACCAATGCGGGAAGACGGTATTGGTCCTGGTAACAGTATGATTGCCATTAAAATTATAACCCAAAAACAGGGGTACTTTATTAGCGGACTTTGGCAAAAAGAGCAGCAGGTTCAAGCTAACATTTTTACCGTTCCGGCTAAGGTTGAGCCTTATCTCTCTTCTGACTGCCATCCCATTGCAACTATGCTCATCACGCGACAGTTCAAGAAATGATATTTCGGCATGACCCTCCGGCACTTTTCCATACATCTCCTTTTCGAACATCGAGTAGAGTTCCTTCCGCCTGTCGGCCCAATCATTTTTGGATTGAATGGCTTTCCCATTGTTAAATACCAGGGGATCAGGCAAACTGTAAACCGGAACTTTTGTCTCATCGTAATTGGCAACAAAATTCTGCGCAAAGAGCACAGATGAGAACAAAAGGCATGCTATGAGTAACTTCGTTTTCATGTTATGTCTGGTTAACTACCCAAAATACTTCAATCACCGAAAATTGTATGCGCTAAACAAACAAACCAACCCAGCGACTTTGGTCACTTTAGTTCACTCTTTCATACACCCTCGGCTCCACCTCGCCCCGGGCGACCATCAGGGCATTCATTGCAAGTGCCTTCAATTCATCCTGACCGGCATAGACAGAAACGGGAGCAATGAATTCCACTCTTTCGCGGATCAATGACATCATCCTGCGATCGAATGCAATCCCGCCGGTGATAAGTATTCCATCTACCTTCCCCTTTAAAACTGTTGCCATCTCACCGATGGATTTTGAAATTTGATAAGCCATTGCCTCGTGGTAAAAGGTGGCTTTTTCGTCACCTCTTCGCACGGCGAGTTCCACCTCCCGGGCATCGTTGGTGCCCAGGTAAGCTACAAAACCACCATTACCTGAAATCATTGACATCACCTCCTGGTAAGTATGCTGTCCGTTGTAACAGAGCTTAACCAAATCTCCAACGGGCAAGGAACCGCTCCGTTCAGGCGAAAAGGGTCCTTCTCCATCCAGGGCATTGTTCACATCAATGACCCTGCCATGCTGGTGAACGCCTACCGAAATTCCTCCGCCAAGGTGCACAACAATCAGATCGAGCTCTTCGTAGGGCTGACCAACTTTCATGGCATGTTGTCTGCCAACGGCTTTTTGATTCAATGCATGGAAGATAGAACGGCGTGTAAACAATGGATGCCCGGAGACACGTGCAATTCCGTCCATTTCGTCGGTTACCACAGGATCAGCTATCAGAGCTATCATCCCAGGATGTTCCTGGGCAATGTCAAAGGCGATCATGGAGCCCAAATTGGAGGCATGCATGCCCATTACTCCTTCCCTGCAATGCTGCACCATCAACTCATTGATCAGGTAGACACCCGATTCTAAAGGATAGGTCAAACCTCCGCGGCCAATCACTACATGAATTTCGCTGAGCAGCAAGGCTTCCATCTCGAGTTGATGCAAGATGCAGTTTCGACGGTAAGAATATTGATCCGTGATGGTAGGGTAGGCAGCAAGATCCTCCAACGAGTGGTGAATCGTCTTTAAGTAAATGCAGATGGCATTCTCGTAAATGGCAATCTTTGTGGTGGTAGAACCCGGATTGATTACCAATATCCTGACAAGATCTGAACTATCCATGAACAATTAAGTTTAGTTTGAAACCAGCGCAGCAAGCGAAATTGAATACTGTTTGGTAAGGGTCGAATCGCCTCTCGAAGTCAATACCACTGGAATTCTTGCGCCTACAAGCATCGCTGCCGATTCTGCCTGAGCAAGTTTCATATTTGTTTTGTAGAAAACATTTCCGGCATCCAAATTGGGAAAAAGAAGGCAATCAGCATCCCCTGCGACTTCACCCTTGATCCCTTTAATCGCCGCAGCTTCCTTGTCGATGGCAAGATCGAGTGCCAGCGGACCATCGATGATGCATCCCGAAATCTGACCTCGTTCTCCCATTTTCGACAACAAAGCCGCATCTTTTGAGGATTCCAGCTGCATCAACAACTGCTCACTTGGCGCAATTACAGCTACTTTCGCACAACCTATGCCAAGAGCCGATGCCGTTTGCACCATGTATCTGATGAGTTGAACTTTTTGGCCCAGGTCGGGTTGTGGCAAAACAGCAACGTCGCTAACGATCATCAATTTATGATAATTTGGATTCTGAATCACCGTCACATGGCTCAAAATATTGCCCTGTACCATCAGACCCTTCTCTTTGTCGAGAATGGCTTTGATAAATTTATCAGTAGGGATCAACCCTTTCATCAGGATATCGCCCTCTTTTTGTCGTACCATCAACACACCCAACTCAGCAGCAACCTTGTCGTCAGGCTCATGAACCACCCTGACCAAAGAGGAATCAAATCCAATCCTGGCACAAATTTCCACGATTAATTTTTGATCCCCTATCAGTACTGCATGAACAAGGCCAAGCTCAACTGCCTTGCAAACAGCCTCTACCGTGTGAGAATCATTGGCACTTACCGCAATTAATGTTCTTTTGGGCCTTTGCAGGACGACAGAATTTATCTCTTCCAAAGTTTTTATCATGAGCGCCCAGATTAAATGAATAGAAATAGAATTACAGGTGACCAATCAGCAAGCTTACAAAGGATACTCGTTTATCCCATGTTCGCTCCTATTTACAATGACCTTTGGCCATTGGACAAGAGCGTACTTTTTCCATTGGTTTGCCCAAAGGTAATACATCTGTTCACAAAATAATTTTCTCTTTACGACAAATTCTTGCCCTGCTCAATAATCTTCTGGGTATCTATTGCAATCATTAACTCCTCATCGGTTGGTATGACCATCACCTTTACCCCTGCCCCCTTTTTACTGATCACAATCTCCTTGCTTCGCAATCCGGAATTGACTTGTTCGTCCAATTCTATGCCCATAAATTCAAGCCCTTCGCAAATTCCCGATCTGTTGGTATCCGAATTTTCTCCAACACCACCTGTAAAAATCAGCAGATCAATCCCTCCCATGGCTGCAGCGTAGGATCCGATGTATTTTTTCACCCTGTAATCGAACATTTTGATGGCCAAAGCACAGCGCTCATCACCATTCGTGGCGGCCTCTCTTATTTCCCGCATATCGGAAGAGGTTCCGCTGATGCCCAACAATCCCGAATGTTTGTTGAAGAGGATGGAGGCCGACTTTGTTCCAATCTTCTCCTTGTCCATGATGTAGGTAACTGCTCCCATGTCAATGTCTCCTGAACGGGATCCCATGACCAGTCCCTCTACAGGTGTAAATCCCATGGATGTATCCACCGAAATTCCATCCTTGATGGCGCATACAGAAGCCCCATTTCCAAGATGGCAGGTGATAATCTTTAAATCTTTTTGCGCAACTCCCAGTATTTCACATGCCCTTGCCGAGACGTACCTGTGACTTGTTCCATGGAAACCGTACCTTCTTATTCCATATTTTTTATACAAGGCGTAGGGAATTGCATACATGTAGGCATGTTTGGGCATGCTGGTATGAAAGGCAGTATCGAACACAGCTACCTGAGGAATAGAAGGGATGAGCGACCTGATGCCATAAATCCCTTTGAGATTGGGGGGGTTGTGAAGTGGTGCCAATTCGGTGTATTTCTCGAGCGCCTCAATAACTTCATCGTTCACCAGTTTACTCTCTGTGAAAAACTCACCCCCGTGCACCACCCTGTGGCCGACCGCGCTTATCTCTTCCAGATGTGCAATACAACCATGTTTCGGACTCGAAAGAACACCCAAAATATATTCTATACCTATCTTGTGATCCAGAATCTCCCCCTCAAATCTGACTTTCTGACCATCTTCCTTTTCATGTTTCAGAAAGGAACCTTTCATACCAATTTTCTCAACGATACCCTTGGCAATAACTGTATTGCTTTCCAATGCAAAAAATTGATACTTGATGGAAGAGCTGCCACAATTCAATACTAATATTTTCATCTTTATATATTTTTATATCCTCTCTGAGGTCAATGGTGTGATGCCTGTAATGTTCCCTTTTTCATCATATTTGTAAAAACCCCAGCATACATGCTTGCCAAACCGTTTGGCTCTGTTCAACTTTTTTATGACGGGAGAGGGCATGTACATCGGATCACCAAATTCGGAATAGAGGTTCTCCATCCATCTGTTAATTTTATCAATACCAAGAACATCAGCCAATTCGAATGGACCAAATCGCATTCCAAACCCAATTTTCCATACGGTATCAATATCCGAAAGTGTGCCAACACCTTCCATGAGCACCTCGCAGGCTTCATTGAGCAATGCCGTATAGAGGCGGATAGAGATCAATCCGGCCGACTCCTCTACCGGAATGGCTTGCCTGTTCACGAGTTTGACAAAAGAAAGGACTCTTTCGTAGACTGCATCCGAAGTATAGAGTCCTTTGACTACTTCACAAATTTTTGCTTCCGGGGATTGTACAAAGAAATGCAAGCTCACACAGCGATCGCGGTGATCCAATTCCGAAGCAAGCTCGGTAATGATAATGGTCGTCGAATTGGTTGCGATGATACAATCCGGACGAACTACCTTTTCCACTTTTCTGAATACCTCCTTCCTTTCGGTAATTTTTCGCGCACTCGACTCTGCCCGAATGGCTTCAATCACGAAGTCGCAATCCTTTAAATCCTTGTAATCCAGACTTCCGCGGATGCGTGACAGTATGAGCTTCTTTTCACCCTGGGTCATTCCCCAATTTTCGATGCGCTTGTCGAGGGTTTTTCCCAATTGCTCATAGGCAAATTCAATTTTTTGAAGGGTAAGTTCTATGAAAATTACTTCAATGCCATAAGCACTGGCAATGCGGGCAATGTTCTGGCCGTCTTTCCCGCATCCGATGATGCCAATTTTCGAAAAGAGCGTGTGCTGCTGTTGCTTCTTGCTGAGCCCAAAATCTTCGATTTTTTCAACAATGATGTTTTCCACTTAGTTATGAGTTTTGAGTGATGCGATATGAGTTTCCAAAGATGACAAATGCGTTTGTAAGGACAACGAATTGGTTTCTGAAGATGACAAATGAGTTTTTAAGAATGAATCAGGAGTGATGAGTTACCAGGTTTCCACTTTCAACCTGCCTGATTTGCAGTAATTGCTACCATGTTCACAATATCGCTCACCGAACAGCCTCTCGAAAGATCATTGATAGGAGCTGCCATTCCCTGCAGCACAGGGCCAATGGCCTCGGCGCCGGCAAGACGTTGAACCAGTTTGTAACCAATATTTCCGGATTCGAGTCCGGGAAATACCAGAACATTGGCCCGACCTGCTACTTTGCTACCCGGTGACTTCAGTTGACCAACTTCAGGAACCAGTGCCGCGTCCAACTGCATCTCTCCATCTATAAGCAAATCGGGATTCATTCTGGCGGCAATTTTCGTTGCTTCAACAACTTTGTCTACGAGCGCATGTTGCGCACTTCCCTTGGTCGAGAATGAGAGCATGGCTACGCGTGGCTCGATGTTGGCGATTGCCTTGGCCGAAGCTGCCGTTGTAACAGCAATTTCAGCAAGCTGAGCAGCATCAGGATCGGGCATCACCGCGCAATCCGCAAAAACAAGCATCCCATCGTCGCCAATAGTTTTATCTTTAAACAACATGAAAAACAGACCCGACACGACAGAAACACCAGGCAAAGTCTTAACAAATTGAAATGCTGGTCGCAAGACATCGCCAGTGGCATTGATGGCACCGGCAACTTCACCATCAGCATCTCCGGCTTTGATCATCATTACTGCATAATAGAGCGGATCATTCAGTAGTTCCAGGGCTTTTTCCAGCGTCAATCCCTTGTTCCTGCGCAGCTCAACCATCATCTCCGCATAATGTTCTCTCTTGCCATCTGATTTCGGATCAACGATGCTCGCGCCGGAAATCAAGATTCCTTCCCTAATGGCTATCTCTTCAATCTTAGATTTGTCACCAAGCAGGGTAATGGTTGCAATCCTTTGTTCAAGGACCAGGGCTGCCGCCTTGAGGGTTCTGATCTCACTACCTTCCGGTAAAACGATGTGGTTCTGGAGCCTGACGGCATTTTCCTTGATCTTATTCAGCAAATCCATCTGTATATTATTTAATTTTCGAACTATATTGTTTAAAAGTGCAAAATTAAAAAATCTAATGAGAGATTACTTATACCCGAAGTGATTAATATCACACTTTTTCAGCACTAACCTTTGTCGATTTTTTTCCAGGAAATGATAAAAAGCCATCATTTGTTGATGCCTGATGGGGTAAATTAGATTTTTTTGTAATTTAACCAAATTATTAGCACCACGATATGTCGACTGTGACTACATTCTATTACAATCCTTTTGCCCTCATTTCATTCTCTTCATTTCTCATAATGATGATGTTGGGTATTTTATTGTGGCAGAAATACTATACTTCACAAACCAAATATGCAGTTTTTCTTTTTGGTGCAAATGCCATCTACTCCTTCTTTTACGCGTTTGAAATCTCCTTTAAATCACTTGATGAGATTATCTGGTTCTACAGGCTGGAATATTTTGGCATTCCTTTTCTATCCGTTTTTTACCTGATGTTTGCCCTTCATTTTTCTGGAAGAAACAGGTGGCTTACGGCAAGAAATAAGATTTTAATCTTTACGATCCCTGTCATTACGCTTTTACTGGTTTTAACCAATGAATTACACCATCTTTTTTATGTCAGGGAATATATGAATTTGTCGGGACCTTTCCCCTCCTTCTCATTTGTTCCGGGTTACTGGTATTATGTACATCAGATCTATGTAATTGTTGTCATGCTGGTATCATTGGTCATATTGGGAACCATGATAAGGAGTTCATCCTCCATTTACAGGAAGCAATTGATTTTTCTGTTAGCGGCAACCATTTTCCCTTTTTTGGGCTATCTGGCCTACCAATTGCATTTGGTTCCCTTTGGGATTGACCCGGTCTCTTCCACTTTTACCCTGACAGGAATTACTGTGTATGTGGCTTTGGCTCGTTTCAAACTTTTCGATTTGGTACCCATTGCACGCACCAAATTGTTTGAAAAAATCCAGGATGGACTCCTGGTCCTGGATCTCAACAACAGGATGGTCGACTTCAACCCTACCGTATGTCTGCAGCTTCAAATTTCAAGAAAAGATCTTGGAAAATCGATCGGAGAATTGGTAGGGTATTGGCCCGAAATAAAGATCTTTATTGAAAGCAACCAAAAAGGCAAACTGGAATTGCAACGTTATGTTGAGAGACAATCCTATTTCTACAGCATAGAAATTTTGGAACTCGAAAATTCAAAAAACATTAAGCAGGGCAAATTGGTTGTCATCAAGGATATCACTGATTTAATTAACAAAGAGAGGGAGCGGAATTATACGGCATCCAAACTGGATGCTGTAATCAAGGCCATGCCCGACATGATGTTTGTCATCGACAGCAATGGCGTATTTACCGACTATTTCAGCTCCGATCCAGAAAAACTTTTCCTGAACAAAGACGAAGTATTGGGAGCCACACTCAACCACCTCTTCAACAAGGAAGAGGCAGATACCTTGATGGCCTTGCTCAAAGACTGCCTGGCTACGAACAAATTGACTACCCACCAGTATGAAATGAGTTTTCCGGGGACCAAGAAGAATTACGAAGCCAGAATAAGCCGATTGGATGAAGCGCATGTCCTGGCCATCATCAGGGATATTACAGAATCGCAGGAGATGAAGCAGGATCTTCTCTACCAGTCGGGATTTCAAAAGATCCTGATGCAATTGGCTTCGAGGTTCATTTACATATCGACTTCCGAAACTGATTTCGTCATAAACGATTCATTGCGTCAAATAGGAACCTACATAGGGGTTGACAGGAGTACAATTTTCAGATATGATTTTGAGAAAAATACGATGACCAACTCACATGAGTGGTGCAGTGAGGGTACCTCTTCCCTGATCGACCAGCGCCAAAACATATCCATGGAACCGATTGTTGACTGGACACGCGCCCACCAATTGAGAGAACCGGCTACCGTAGAAAATTTAAAAAAATTAAATTCCGGAAATCCTGTCCGGTTGTGGTTAGAAGCAATGGAGATGCAGTCTATTCTCACCATTCCAATGATTTCCCAAAAGAATTGTCTTGGTTTCCTTGGATTTGAGTCGGTAGTTGCCAAGAGGGCCTGGTTCGATTCTGAGATATCATTGCTTAAAATCTTTACCGGAATGCTGGCCAATTTGCAGGAGAAGATCACCATTGAGCACTCTTTGGTGGAAGCAAAAATAAAAGCAGAAGCCAGCAACAAATTGAAAACGGCATTTATGAACAATATTTCCCACGAAATTAGGACTCCATTGAATGGCATCATAGGTTTTGGGGAAATCATTGCCAACGAACAACTCTCTCTCGAAGAGAAGAATCAATTCCTAACTGTAGTCCAGGAAAGCAGCGAAAGGTTGATACGTACGATTGATGATTATCTGGATATTTCAATGCTGGTGACCGGTAACCAGGAAATTAATCCAAAGCATTTTAACGTTAGTCTCCTTATTGAGGAAGTAATTGATGAATTTACCCCTTTGGCCAATCAAAAACAGATCAGCATCTCTTCTTCAGTTCCGGAAGCGTTCAGAGAGTTGTTTCTCTATTCTGACTACGAACTGATTCGCAAGATATTGAGTCACCTGGTAAGCAATTCCCTTAAGTTCACCGAAAAGGGATCTGTCCTGATAGGGCTAAACCACGAAAACGATCAAATTTCAATTTTTGTCAAAGATACCGGAATAGGTATTGCTGAAAATGCGCACCAATATGTTTTTGATTCGTTTATGCAGGAAGATTTTTCTTCCACACGGCTGTATGAGGGTAGCGGATTGGGATTGGCTATCGTGAAGGGAATTGTTACACTTCTTGGAGGTGATATCTCGCTCACGTCAGTCAAGGGTGAAGGCACAACTTTCAACTTTACCATCCCAAAAGGAACCAAAATAATGTAATTTTTCAACAATAAAAATATTATTGATTACTTGTTCAAACCAAAATTTCTATTTTTAACCCAGAACAATACGCTCGAAATGGATGTATTAGCCAACATTACAGGTAACGAAATTTTTAAAAATCTCTACGAACATTCCGTTGTAGGCATGTCCATCACAACCATTGAAGGCAGACTCCATGCCAATCAAGCCTTTTGCGATATGATTGGCTATTCCATTGAAGAGATACAAAACCAAAAATGGGAAGACTATACCTATCCGGATGATATCAGCTACAACCATCAAATCATTGGTCGAATTCTGGCTGGCAATGGTAAATCTTTCAGGTGGGAAAAAAGATACCTGCACAAAAACGGATCCATTATTTGGGTGGACATTCATACTTTTCTAAACAGGGATGCCCATGGAGCACCCCTTCATTTCATTACCACTGTCAACGACATTACAGAGAGGAAAAGAATGGAGGCGGAGAACAACTCCAAGAATGAAAAACTTCAACTGGTCAATGCCGAAAAAGAGAAGTTCTTTGCCATTCTGGCACATGATCTTAGAAGCCCGCTTAGCTCCTTTTTAGGACTGGCGGAAGTGATGGCGGAAGACATCGGGACCATGACCATGCCTGAAATTGAGGACATCACAAAATCCATCCACCAGTCAGCGTCGAGTCTGTTTCAACTGCTCGAAAATTTACTCGAATGGTCCATTCTAAAAAAAGGCAATTTTGAATTCCATCCGGAGAAGGGATCTCTTAACCGAATCATTCTCAGAAGCATTGATCCGGTTCAGGAATCAGCAAGACGTAAGAATATTTCGATCAAAATGGATTTGAAGCAAACTTTCTTCGTCTATTGTGACCAAAAAATGACTGAGACCATTTTTAGAAATTTAATTTCCAATTCACTGAAATACACAATGCCGGGTGGATCGGTTGTCATTACAGCAAAGCCACTTGACAATGGAGAGATTGAGATTTCAGTCAAAGACACAGGCATTGGCATGAGCAAGGAGATCCTTGACAAACTGTTCCTGCTCAACGAACAGGTAAGCAGAAAAGGAACCGAAGGTGAGTCGAGTTCTGGTCTAGGTCTATTGATATGCAAGGAATTCGTCGACAAGCAGGGAGGCAGAATATGGGCAGAGAGCGAAGTAAATGTTGGAAGCTCGTTTTATTTCACTCTGCAACAGGTGGTTGAGTTTAAGAAAAAGGCGGGATTGAATTTTGAAGTAAAAAGTGAAAACATGGAAATTGATTTAAGAAATAACAATTGAACTAATTAGAATCCCATTTTTAGAATTGAAACGCATTGGCAGATTTACGCTTGGCACACCCTAAACAAAACAAATGGAACTTCCCAATATATTGATAGTGGATGACTCGAAGGAGATGCTCTCGTACATGGAGATTGTCCTAAAACCGATCAAAGCCACCATCATTTCTGCAAACTCCGGAACCTTTGCACTCGAACTTATCAAAAACAAGAAACTGGCTTTGGCCATTCTTGATGTTCAAATGCCTGAAATGAATGGCTATACACTGGCACTAAAAATAAATGAGAACAGAATTGGTGCCATTGTTCCCATCATTTTCCTGACAGCTGTCTACCAGGACCAGGTTGAGATCCTGAAAGGCTACGAATCCGGGGCAGTCGATTATATCTTTAAACCTGTCAACAGAGGAATCCTGGTAAGTAAGATCAATGTTTTTCTGGAACTTTACAACCAAAAGAAGAACCTCCCCAAAGACATCATCCAGTTAAAGAAATTTGAAGACAACTTAACACGGACCAACGCAGAACTGCTGGATAGTGAAATTAAATTCAGAAGCTTTATTGAACATGCCCCCGATGGCGTATTTATTGTTGACCGGGAAGGAAAATACCTCGATACAAACGACGCCGTTACTGCCATCACCGGATACCCCAAAGAGGTACTTCTGGCCATGAATCTTTACCAGATCATCCCTGAGGCAGCCAAAGAGAAGTGGAATCTTTTTTTTCAAAAATTTTACAACACTGGAACTTCAAATGCTGACTTAACCTTTCTGCATAAAAATGGAAATCTCAGGTGGTGCAGTTTGCACGGCGTTAAACTTAGTGACAATCAGTATCTCTGTTTCTTTAAGGACATTACACAAAACCGGGCTGCAGCTGAGGCGTTGATGAAATCGGAAGAAAAATACCGCACCCTGCTGAACGCTTCTCCCGAAGGCATTATTATTGCAGATACTAGAGGAATAATTACAGATGTCTCCGAAATAGGCATCGAACTGTATGGCGCAGACAAGCCGGATGAGATGATTGGAAGGCACATTTATCGTTTTGTCCCGAATGAGTTAAAACCAAAATTCAGAGACATATACAACAAAACACTCGACGAAGGGCTTGTTCAAAGCATCGAACTGAAATTGCTCAACAAATTAAATATTTCATTTATTTCAGAGATCAGTACCACCCTAATTCAGGGAAAAGATGGTGAATCCATTGCTTTTATGATTGTCATACACGACATTACCCATCGAAAAAGGCTCGAGAGACAGATGATTCACAACGATAGGATGTCGACCTTGGGTGAAATGGCAACAGGCATTGCCCACGAGATCAATCAACCGCTGAATACCCTCTCCATCTTGTTTGACAACATGTTGCTTGCGGCCTCCAAGGAGGATTCACTGCCAAAGAGTTACCTTGAGAAGAAAACCCAAAAAATCTATGACAACATCTTCAGGATCAAGAATATTATAGACCATGTTCGTGTTTTCTCCCGTAGTCAGGACGATGCCATTCTTTCCATGTTCGATGTAGGGGAAAGTATCCGAAATGCAACTTCCATGATTGCTGAACAGTTCAGGCACAAGATGATAGAGCTTGAACTCGTTTCCAAAGACAACTTGCCATTGGTGTATGGGAATACCTACCAGTTCGAACAGGTGATTCTTAATCTGCTGATCAATTCGAAGGATGCCATCGAAGAGTTGGAAGAGAGTAGTGGTAAAATCTTTGACAAGAAAATTGTCATTAAATCTTATAAATTTAACAACCAACTTATTATTGAAGTTAAAGACAATGGAATGGGCATTAAACCGGAAGATCTTGAAAAAATAATGTTGCCCTTTTTTACCACCAAGGAGGCCGGAAAGGGTACCGGATTAGGTCTCTCCATTACTTTTGGAATCATCAAGGAGATGATGGGAGAGATCTCTTTTCAAAGTGATTACAAAAAGGGAACCATCGTGGTGATCAAGTTGCCATTGTCGAACAAATAAATTCAATTTTGAGTTCATCTGGCAAAGCTGTAAGTTAGGTTCAAGCATGGAATTGAAGAAACAAAAAACATTTTATTCGTTAAAGTTAGTCAGTGAAATTTAAATAGAGTATGGATAAAATTAGGGTACTGATTTTAGATGATGAAAAACATTTTACCGAAGAGCTTGCTGAATTTCTGGAGCTCTCAGGTCATCAGGTATACGAAGCCAATACAGTTTCAGATGGCATGTCCGTTCTTGCAAGCAAGACAATCGACCTTATGATCTTGGATATCAGGTTACCGGGTGCCGACGGACTTGATGTTCTAAAAAAAGTCAAAGCAGACAACCCTTTGCTTGAAGTCATCATCGTCTCTGGTCATGGTGACATGGAAACAGTCATCAAAGCTATGCGGTCGGGAGCATTCGACTATTTGCGCAAGCCTTTCCGGCACATTGACATCCAGATAGCCATTGAACGAACCCGAAAATTTCTGATGCTTCAACGAAGGCTCACCATTGCCGAAGAGAAAAATTCATTGATTTCCAAGGCATTGGAAGATAAAATAAATAGAAAATTCATTGGCGTGTCTGCCCAAATTCAGCAGGTGAATGAACAAGCACAGCTCGCATCACAGTACCCCGACACGAATGTGCTGATAACAGGGGAGAGCGGTACAGGGAAAGAGAATATTGCACGTATCATCCATTTTTCAAGCACCAGGCGTG